>NZ_JAGMXV010000272.1 GCF_018006725.1 Rhizorhabdus sp. | reverse complement strand
AGTCGCACGACGCGCCGAGGCGGCGGAGCTGGCGGGTGATCGTGCCGCCGCTCTCTTCCTTCCACTCCCACACCTTGGCGATGAAGGCGTCGCGGTCGAAATCGGTGCGCTTCTGCCCCTTGGCGTTGAGCTGGCGCTCGACCACCATCTGCGTGGCGATGCCGGCATGATCGGTGCCGACGACCCACAGCGCATCCTTGCCCTTCAGCCGCGCATGGCGGACGAGGACGTCCTGCAGCGTGTCGTCGAGCGCATGGCCGATGTGGAGGCTGCCCGTGACGTTGGGCGGCGGGATCACGATCGTGAAGGGTTCGGCATCGGGACGTTCCGGTCGGAACAGTCCCTTGTCTTCCCAATGGGCGTACCAGCGGGCCTCGATGGCGGCGGGGTCGAAGGTCTTGTCTATCGTCATGGTGGCGCAGGCTTTAGCGGGGAGGACCGCCCCTGCGCCACCCTAATCTATCGGTCGGCCAGCGACGTCATTCCGCCCTGGTGTGCTTGTTCATCCAGCCGAGCACCTCGTCATACCACTGGATGCTGTTCTTCGGCTTGAGGATCCAGTGATTCTCGTCCGGATAGACCACCAGCCGCGCCTCGACGTCGCGGCGGCGGGCGGCGGTGAAGGCGGCGATGCCCTGGGTGTAGGGAATGCGGAAATCCTTCTCGCCATGCAGGACCAGCATCGGCGTCTTCCACGCGGTCACATGGTTGACCGGGTTCCACTTCTCGTAATTGCCGGGCACCTCGAAATAGGGGCCGCCATGCTCCCACTCGTCGAACCACAGCTCTTCGGTCTCATAAGCCATGGCGCGCGCGTCGAACACGCCGGCATGGGTGACGAGGCATTTGAAGCCGTCGGGCCAGTTGCCCGCGATCCAGTTGGTCATATAGCCGCCATAGGACCCGCCCGCAGCGCAGGCGCGACTGCCGTCGAGCCAGGAAAAGCGTTGCGTGACGGCCGCAAAACCTGCCTTCAGGTCCTGAAGCGGCTTGCCGCCCCAATCCTGGTTGATCGCATCGGTGAAGGCCTGACCGTAGCCGGTCGACCCGTGGAAATCGACCATCACGGCGCCATAGCCGGCACCGGTGAAGACCGCCGGGTTCCAGCGATAGGACCAGCCGTCGCCGAAGGAGCCCTGCGGCCCGCCATGGATCAGGAAGGCCATCGGGGCCTTTGCGCCTTCGGCGAGCCCGGCGGGCTTGAGTACATAGGCCCAGACGGTGTCGCCATTGGCCCCGGCGAAGCTGACATGCTCGACGGTCGGCATATCGATCCCAGCCAGCCGCTCGCGGTTCACCGCGGTCAGCCGGACGGGCTTGCCCTTGCCGCTGGCCGCATAGAAGTCGGACGGCGCGACAAGGCTGTTCAATGTATAGACATATCCCTTCGGCGTCGCGAGGACGCTGCCGGCCGTACCGCCTTGGGTCAGCCGCGTGACCTTGCCCCTGGCGACGTCGATCGCGAAGATCGCGCCGGTGCCGGTCTCTTCGGCGGTAACGTAGAGCGTCTTGGCGTCCTTCGACCAGGTCAGGCTGTCCGGCGATCGGTCCCAGCCCTCGGTCAGCGCACGGGTTTCGCCGGTTGCAAGGTTACGCAGCTGCACCACCAGCCGGTCGGCTTCGTAAGTCGGCCGCTTCATCGCGACATAAGCGAGCCACTTGCCGTCGGGCGACACGCTCGGCTTGGTGTCGGTCGCCTTGTTGGCGGCGGTCAGGTTGACCGGCGGCGCGGAGCCATCGGCCGCGACCGAGAAGATGTCGAGATTGGTCGACAGCGGCTCGGTCCGCCCCGCCTCGCGCAGGGTGAAATAGACGGTCTTGCCGTCCTTGCTCCAGCTGAGCTCGCTGCCATCGCCATAGGGCTTGGACGGCGCGTCGCCGACGAGAGCGCCGACCAGCGGAACGCCGTCGCCGCTCGCCTTGCCGGCCGACAGCGGCAGGACGAACAGTTGGGAGCGCTGGCCATCGGCCCAGCTGTCCCAATGACGCACGAAATAATCGTCATAGGTCCGGCCGCTGCCGCCCTTCGCCTCGGGCTTGGTGTCGGCCAGCGAACGCGCGCCGACCGGACGGTCAGCCCAGACCAGCAGCTTGTCGCCGGTCGGCGCGATCTTGAAGCCGCCCACGTCCTGATCCGCGACCAGTTCGGGCGTTCCGCCGCCGACGGACACACGCCAGATCGCGTTCTTCCCGTCCTTATCCGCGGTGAAGAAAACCCATTGGCCGTCGGGTGCGAAGGCCGGTCCGCTTTCATTCTTCGCCGGGTCGGCGGCGAGCTTCTCGGGAACCGCGCCCTTGCGGCTCAGGTCGAGCCGCCAGAGGTCGGTGCGCCCTTTGTTCGCCGCCAGATCGGTTTCGCGCTGGTCCCAGACGAGCCAGCGGCCGTCGGGAGATACGTCGGCGCTGCCGATGCGGGAAAGGGTTGCGACGTCGGTGATGGTGAGCGGGCGGGCATGGGCGGAAGCGCCGAGACCCGCCGCGAGGCCAATGGCCAGAAGCGAGATTTTCTGCATGGGCAAGGGCTAGCTCAATCGAGCCCTAGCGCCAAGAGTGTGTCACCGTGGCGATACGGTAGCGCGGTCGTCAGCCGTCCTTTTCCATCATCCGGCGGATCTCGGCCTGGACGAGGCGTTCGACGATGTCCGGCAGATTGCGCTCGACCCAGTCCGTCAGGATCGGCTGCAGCGCGTCGCGGACCAGCGCGTCGAGCGTGATGTCCCCGCCCGCAGCGCGCGGCGCGGGCGTGCGCGGCAGCAGGTCGCGGGGGACCGGACGGGAAACCGTCGCGGGCGCTTCGGCCTCGGCCTGGCGCAGCCGCTCGACGGCCCGCTGTACGGGCCGGGCCTCGGCGGGTCGCGATGAAGCGGGTGCGGGCTCGGGCACCGCATCGGTCAGTTCGAGGATCGAATCGGGAGCCGGGGTGCGGGGCGGTGGGGGCGGCGCTTCGCTGCGGATCGGCCAGGGCGGCGGCGGATCGCGATCGACCGCTGGCGGCACCTGCCCGAGCGGTTGGCGCGGGGGCGGCGTCGTTCGATTCGCAGCCGTCGCCATTGAGGCTGGCGCAGGCGGTGCGGATGCGGCAGCACGCTGCGTACCGGGCCTGGAAGCAGCGGGTTCGTCGGAAATGATGCGCTTGATGGAAGCCAGAATGTCTTCCATCGACGGTTCGGGACGCGGTTCGGCCATGGCCGGAATATAGGCTATTTTCCGGGGGTTTCCACAGCGCTGTGTGCGGGAACTGCGGAGACGCTCGGCTCCTTCCGGGTCGATGTCGCGACCGGCTTCGGCCTGGGATCGCTGTCCCAATCCCAGATCCGCCCATGTACCCGCTTATAGTTCGACACGGGATCGTAGAGCGAGCCGCCGTCGAGCCCGAGGGTCTTCGCCTGGGCCCTGCCCATCGCGGCCAGCAACGCGAAGCCGGCGACATAGGCATCCCGCTTGGCCGAGACGAGCGTCGAGCGCGAGTTGAGCAACTCCTGCTCGGCGTTCAGAACGTCGAGCAGATTGCGGTTGCCCACGCCCTGTTCGGCCCGGACGCCTTCGAGCGCAAGTTCGTTCGCCGAGACGGCCGCTTCCGACGAGTCGATCACGCCCAACGCCGCTTCGTAGCGGGCAAAGGCGATGCGGGCATCGGCGATCACGGCACGCTCGGCGGCCGTCTCCGCCTCGATTGCCTGGCTCTTGCGGGCCTGCGCCTGACGAACGCGGGCGCCGGGTTCGCCACCCTGATAGATCGGAATCTGCGCCTGCAGCCCAACCGTCGCAGTCTTGTCGATCTGCGCTACACCGGCAAGGCCGCCGGCGAGCGTGCCCCGATAATCGGTGTAGTCACCCTGCCCGAAGGCTTGGAGGCGCGGCATCCGCGTCGCTTCGGCAACGCCGATGTCATATTGGGCGGCGCGCGTCGCCTGACGCGCGGCGGCTAGGTCGGGATTGTTCGCAACCGCCAGTTCGACCGCATCTTCCGAACTGGCCGGGAGGCCCGGCAGCGCCGGCGGCGGCTCGAGCGTGTCGGGGAAGGTGCCGACGACCTCGAGATAGGTCTGCCGGCTGGCGTCGAGTTGCGCTTGTGCCGAGCGCAGATTGGCCCGCGCACCGGCCAGCCGCGCTTCGGATTGGGCCACGTCGGTACGCGTCAGGTCGCCGACCTCGAACCGGTCGCGGCTCGCCTGGAGATTGGTCTCCAGCACGGTCACATTGCTCTGGTTGAGGTTCACGATCGCGGTGTCGCGGATCACGTCCATATAGGCGGCCACGACCGAAGTGAACACATTGGCCTCGGTGCCCAGCAGGCTCGCCCGCCCCTGCTCGACGCGGGCCTTGGCCGCGCGGATCGAATTGCGGATGCCGCCGCCCTGATAGATCGGGACGGTAACGGTCGCGCCGGCCTGGATTGCGCGCTTGGGAAAGGTGAAGGCATTGGCCGAGCGCTTGACGAATTCATTGTAACCGGCCGTCGCGGCGATGTCGGGCAGCCCCGGAGCGCGGGCGATCTCAACCCCTTCGTCGGTGGCCCGGAGCCCTGCCCGTGCCCCCGTCAGCGTCGGATTCGAAGCATAGGCACGGCTCAACGCCTCACGCAGAGTATCGGCCGCAGCCGGCGCAGCCGAAAGGGCGAGCGCCAGTATTGCAGCGGACACATGGAAACGGCCTGCCGCTTTACCCCCAAGCTTCGATGTCACCTGTTACATCCCTGTCAGAAGCTGAATCCGGCAGGCTTCTCGAAACCGGGAAGAACGGCGGCATCGGCGTCGGCAAAAGCCGTCGTTCCGAAGCCCTTGCCCGCCTTCGCACCCGAGACCAGTCGGCTGACGCCATTTTCGATCAGCGCGCCGACCAGACGCCCGCCATCCGCCAACTGATCGACCAGCGCCTGCGGAATCTGCTCCACCGCGCCATCGATCAGGATCAGCGAATAGGGTGCGCCCTTCTTGCTGCCGGCGGTCAGCGCCGCCTTGACCCAAGTGGCTCCGGGAACCGCCGCCTTGCCCTGCGCGAACAGCGCCTCATCCTCTTCCACCGCGACGACGCTGGCGCCGAGCGCGAGGAGAAGGGCTGCCGTATAGCCGGTCGCCGCGCCGATGAGCAGCACGCTGTCACCTGCCACGACCTGCGCCTGCGTGAGCAGACGGCCGGTCACCATCGGCGGATTGAGCGAACGGCCATCGCCCAGCGGGAACGCGATTTCGGCATAAGCGATCGCCGCCTTGTCGGCCGGTACGAAGCGCTCGCGCGCGACCTCGCCCATGGCGGTGACGACCCGTGCATCGCTGACCCCGGTGGTCCGGAGCTGGCTCACCACCATCGCGCGACGCATCTGCTCGAAATTCTGCTCGGTCACTGGGATTCCTGCCACTTAGTGTCTTAGCCATACAATACAGTAGGGACAGCTTCAAGGCTTTATCGCCTCGGCGCATTTCCGCCAAGCATGATCTGGGGATTCGGGCAAAAGACGATCGCCGCCGCCGATGACGGTTGACAATCCCCCCCGCCCCCGCCATCTCCCCGCTCCACTGGCCCGATGGCGGAGTGGTGACGCAGCGGACTGCAAATCCGTATACGCCGGTTCGATTCCGGCTCGGGCCTCCACCTACAAAAAATATATGCTGCTTTCCCTACCC
>NZ_JAGMXV010000271.1 GCF_018006725.1 Rhizorhabdus sp. | reverse complement strand
CGTCGGAGCCGTCCGACAGCGCGATCAGTTCGCGGACGACCACATGTTCTTCTATGCCGCTGCGCGCGATGTCCATGACCCGCTGCAGCGCGGCGATCGGATCGCCGACCGCGCCCAGATCGAGCGCGATCAAATTGGTCTTGCCATTGGGCAGGACCGCCACCGGCGGCGGCGAACCGTCGAAATGGTTGCCGAGGTACAACTCGGTCAGCGCGGCCTGCACGGTGCCGTCGCCGCCATTGACGACCAGTACCTTAGGGTTGACGCGGGCGATGGTGCGCAGTGCCTCGCCGATCTGCTCGACCGACTCGACCTCATAATGGAAGATGTCGCTCTGCGAGGCGCAGAAGCTCCGCATCCGCGGGAGCATCGACAGATTGCCCGTCGAGCGGGGATTGGAGAGGAGCGCGACGGCTGCCATCGCTCAGCGAGCCGCCATGGCGACGGGGCCGAAAGATCCGCCCTTCACATAGTTCATCACGACCGACACCTTCGTCATTCCGGCTACCTCGATCTGAACCTTCTCGGGATCCGGCTTGCGCTTGAACAGGACGTCGAGCAGCGAGAGCCGGGGATTGCCCGACATGCCGCCGCCATCCTCCATGCCGGTCTTGCCCGACCCGTCCACATCGTGGCGGACCGACACCGCATAGGCACCGTTGGCAGGAACCTTGACGCAGATGTCGACCGGGCCCGATGCGGGAACCGGGACATCGATGCGGCGAAGATAGCTGCCCTTGTCGAAATAATGTTTCGGATTGCCGCCGTAGGACTGGACCCGCAGCATGCCGCTACGCTTCTTCAAACCCTCGACATGCACGAGAATCGCAGGTGAATTACCATTGCAGGCGGCTGCGTCGGGGCCGAGCATAGCGGCACCGGCCGCGACGGGCGTGCCCATCGCGATCATCAGTCCAGCCATCCCCGCCACAAGTTTCGACATGACCTCATTACTCCTGGAAGCTATAGCCAAGCGCGAACGCATGGCCGGCACATGCCCCCATGAGTCGGAAAGTGGGCTGCGATTGCGGCCAGAACATGGTCATGGGGCGTCCAAAAGTTGAGATTTGACACGCTTACGGACCGCTACCTCGCTCGTCTCGTCGCCACGCCGCTGATCGCGACGCTGGTGATCGCGGCAATGCTGCTCACCCTCGACAAGATGCTGCGTCTGTTCGATTTCGTGGTGTCGGAGGGCGGGCCGGTTAGCGTCGTCTGGCGGATGCTCGCCAATCTGATTCCCGAATATATGTCGCTCGGCATCCCGATCGGGCTGATGCTGGGCTGCCTGCTGGCCTTCCGCAAGCTGGCGATGTCGTCGGAGCTCGACGTGTTCCGCGCGGTCGGGATGAGCTATGGCCGCCTGCTGCGCGTGCCTTATTATTACGCGATCGCGCTGGCGCTGCTGAACCTCGCCATCGTCGGCTTCATCCAGCCTTATTCCCGCTACAAATATGAAGGCCTGCGTTTCGAACTGCGGTCGGGCGCGCTGGGCGCATCGATCAAGGTGGGCGAGTTCACCAAACTCGGCAAGCGCATGACGATCCGCGTCGAGAGCAGCCGGGACGGCGGCCGCGAGCTTTCTGGCATCTTCCTGATGACCGAGGGCGCCGACGGCAAGAGCCTGGCGGTGACCGCGGAGCATGGACAGTTTCTGGCGACCGACGATCCCGACACGATCATTCTGCGCCTGCAGAAAGGCGTGCTGGTCCACGACGCGCCCAGCTTCAAGGAGCCGCGCGTGCTCCAGTTCGCAGGTCATGACCTGCCGATCGACCTGCCCAAGATGGAGGCATTTCGCCAGCGCGGCGGGCGCGATCTGGAAATGACGATGCCGGAGCTGGTCGTGACCGCGCATCAGCCGCAGACGCCGGCCAAGCAGAAGGCGCAATTCCGGTCGGAATTCCACTTCCGGCTGGTCGAGGTGGCGACGATGTTCCTGCTGCCGATGCTGGCGCTCGCGCTGGCGGTACCGCCCAAGCGATCTTCCTCTGCGCTGGGCGTATTCCTGTCGATCGTGATGATCGTCACCCAGCACAAGATCAACGAATATGCCGCCTCGGTCGCGGCACTCGGCCGTATCGATCCGCTGATCGCGCTGTGGGTGCCCTTCCTGCTGTTCGCCGCACTGGTCTGGTGGATGTATCGGACCATCGCCTATGTGCCGGGCGGGCAGCCGATCGGCGCGCTGGAACGTGCGGCCGACAAGGCCGCCAAGGCGGTGGTCGGCTGGATTCGCCGGCTGGGTGGAAAGGGTCGCGTATGAGCGGTGCCAGCTTCTTCGCGTCGCGGACGATCACCTTCTACATGGCGCGCATGTTCCTCGTGCGCTTCGCCTCGGTGCTGGCCGCGCTCGTCATTGTGTTGCTGGCGCTCGATCTGCTCGGCGAGTCGGGCGACATCCTCGCCTATCCGGGCAACGGCAATGCGCAACTGTGGCTCTATGCGACATTGCGCACGCCGCAGATCATCGCGCGCTTCCTGCCTTTCGCCGCTCTGCTCGCGACGCTGATCACCTTCGTGACGCTCAACCAGAACAGCGAGATTATTTCGATGAAGGCCGCCGGCGTGTCGGCGCATCAGATTCTGGCGCCGCTCGTGGTGGCGAGCCTGGGCGTCGCGGCCGTGTCGTTCACGTTCAATGAACGTGTCGTCGCCCGCTCCAGCGCGACGCTTACCGCCTGGCAGAACGCCAATTACGGGCCGATCCCACGGGACCGTGGCGTGGTGTCCAACGTCTGGGTTCGTGACGGCGACGATCTGATCCATGCGGTGACGGCGCGCGGTCGCGGCGCACAGACGCGGCTCGACCAGGTGACCATCTACGATCGCGACGGCGGCCGCCTGCTGTCGATCGTGAAGGGCAAGCTGGGCGTGCAGAAGGCCGGTGGTTGGGAAATCGCCAATGCGAGCCGTTTCGATGTGACTCTTGGCACCACATCAACCTTGCCGGTCTTCGCGTTCGCGCGGGGCGTGACGCCCGACCGCTTCACCCTGTCCAGTGTCGATCCGGCGTCCAAGTCGATCCTGCAATTGCGATCGGCAATCCAGGATCTCGAGGCGGCAGGGCGCCCGACCGGGCCGTTGCGGGCGGGATTGTGGCACAAGCTGTCGGGGCCGCTTTCTGCCGTTCTCATGCCGTTGCTCGCCGCCGTCGCAGCCTTCGGCCTTGCGCGTTCGGGGCGGCTGTTCGTGCGCGCGGTAATCGGAATGGCGCTCGGTTTCGCCTATTTCGTCGCGGATAATTTCGCTCTGGCGATGGGTAATCTCGGGGCCTATCCGCCCTTTCTCGCGGCCTGGGCGCCGTTCCTGCTGTTCCTGCTGATCGGCGAAACCGTCCTGATCCGCACCGAGGAATAGCTTTCGTCCCGCCAGCGTCGCAAAAGCGCCGCATTGCCAATCCAGATCGCGATGCCATATGTGGTCCCACGAGGGGCTGGCATCATTCATTGAGGTTAAGCGTGAAGCTGTCCGCCATTAAGCCTGGCTTCTGGTCCAAGGAGCACCATCTCGATCGCATGACGCTCAAGGAGCTGTGGGTCGCCTATTTCCAATATCCGGCGATCATCGGCTATCTCCTCTGCGCGGCCATCGCGATCGGATTCTATGTCCGCTATCCGGCGCCGCTGGTGCCGACGCTGGCCGCCATCGGCGTGTCGGTGTTCGTCTATCCGCTGGTCTGGTACTGCCTGCACCGCTGGGTTCTCCACAGCCGCTGGATGTTCAAGGTCCCCTTCCTGGCCGCGACCTGGAAGCGTATCCATTATGATCATCACCAGGACCCCAACCGGCTGGAGATCCTCTTCGGCGCGCTCCACACCACGCTGCCGACCATCGCCATCGCGACTGCACCGATCGGCTATGCCATCGGCGGCGTGGGTGGCGCGCTCGCGGCTTTCGCTACGGGGCTGATCACGACCTGCGTCTACGAGTTTTTCCACTGCATCCAGCATCTGGCCTACAAGCCGAAGATGAAGTGGGTCATGACGATGAAGGCGCGTCACATGGCGCATCATTTCCATGACGAGCGCGGCAATTTCGGGATTACCAACTATTTCTGGGATCGCCTGTTCGGCACCTATTACGAGCGCATCCTGAAGGACCGGAAGAGCGAGACGGTGTTCAACCTCGGCTATACGCCCGAGGTGGCCGAGCGCTATCCCTGGGTCGCGCAGCTTTCCGGCGGCGTCGCGATGGGCCATCCGAGCCAGCGTATCCCGCACTGATGACCGTCACCGTCCGGCCCGTTTCCGGCAAGGGCGACCGCAAGCGGTTCGTCGATCTCGCCTACAAACTCAACAGCGGCGATCCGAACTGGATCCCGCCGTTGCGCATGGAGGCTATGGAACTCGTCACGCCCGGCAAGAACCCGTTCTACGAACATGCCGAACAACAGCTGTTCCTGGCCGAACGGGGCGGGACGCTGGTCGGCCGGATTTCGGCGCATATCGATCATCTATGGCTGGCTATGCCGGCCGAGCAGGGTGGCGGGCCGGGTATCGGCAATTGGGGCATGCTCGAGGCAACCGACGCGGAGGTCGCGAAGGCTCTGATCGAACGTGCCGAAGGCTGGCTGCGCGGCAAGGGCATGACCAGCGCGATGGCGCCGCTCAGCTGCTCGATCTGGGAGGAGCCGGGCCTGCTCGTGCAGGGGCATGATCATCCACCCACGGTGATGATGGGCCATGCCAACCCGGCCTATCAAAGCTGGATCGAGGCGCTGGGCTATGCAGGGATCAAGGATCTCTACACCTACGAACTCGACATAACCGGGGACTTCCCGCCGCTCGTTCAGCGAATCGTGAGTTCGGGCGAGCGCAATGCGCGCATCCGTATCCGCAAGGTCGACAAGAGCCGGTTCGACGAGGAAGCGCAGCTGATCCTGTCGATCCTCAATGACGCCTGGTCGGACAATTGGGGCTTCGTGCCCATTACGCCCAGCGAGATCGCCCACACCGGCAAGAAGCTGAAGCCGATCGTCTTCGAAGACCTGATTCGGGTGGCCGAAGTCGACGGCGAACCGGTCGCCTTCATGATGACCTTGCCCGATCTCAACGAGATGACGGCCGACTTCGGTGGCAGCCTGTTTCCTTTCAACTGGATCAAGCTGCTCCGTCGCCTGCGTAATCCGCAGGTGCGGACGATGCGGGTGCCTCTCATGGGGGTGGTCAAGAAGCTGCAGGCGACCCGGCTGGCGTCGCAGCTCGCTTTCATGATGATCGAGTATATCCGCCGCGATTCGGTGTCGAAATACGGCGCCACGCGCAGCGAGATCGGCTGGATCCTGGAAGACAATCAGGGGATGCGTTCGATTGCCGAGACGATCGATAGCCGCGTCAACAAGGTCTATCGCATCTATTCCAAGGACCTGTAAGCGGTCCGCCCGGCAGGCGGGATAGCGCAGGGGCAGGGGGCACGGATGTCGTTGCAGAACTGGTGGGTGTTCGTCGTGGCGACCTTCTTCGTGTCGGCCATGCCCGGACCCAACATGCTGCATGTCATGACGCAGAGCATGCGCCACGGCTTCGTGCGCGCCTTTGCCACCATGGCGGGCTGCATGCTAGCTTTGCTGCTGCTATTCGGGGTCTCGGCGATGGGCATGAGCGCGCTGCTGTCGGCGCTTCCCG
>NZ_JAGMXV010000056.1 GCF_018006725.1 Rhizorhabdus sp. | reverse complement strand
ACGGAAGACCATCGAACATCGCCGCTTGCTCCACCGCAAGATCGCCGCTTAATATCAACCCCAGGACGAGGCCCGCACTCCGCTAATTTACGCCGCGAGTTGTGCCAAATGTTCTGACGACGGACACTCATTCTCCTCACTGCCGCCGCCAAGACCGAAGGCGGCTCTATCCTGCCGGCACCGGCCCATATCGCCCAGTACGACATCCACGTTCGCGAGGCAGTCAGCCTCCTCGTCGACCGCGGCCTGGCCGAGGAGGTTAATGTCGACGAACCCGAGATGAGCTACCGCGCCGATGACGAGAATATGTTTGGCGCGATTATCAACGACGCCGGACGCGAGACCGCCGAGATCAGCGGCGCGGCCCCCGATCATCCCGTGATGAGCTGTGCGCACCGTGAACGCAAGCCGGTGAAGAAGCCGGCCACCAACACCGCGCCTCCACCTCCTGCACCGACGGACGCCAAGGTACCGGGCGGCAAGCAGGTCAAGGTGATCCAGATGCTGAGCCGCAAGTCCGGCGCATCGCTAGACCAGATCATTGAGGCGACGGGCTGGCAGGCGCATTCAGCGCGGGCGGTGCTGAGCGGCTTGCGCAAGAAGGGGTATGACATCGACCGGACGACGACCCCGAAGGGCAGTGTCTATCGCATCACGAAGGCAGGCTGATGAACTACAAGCTCGAGCAAAGTCTGACTGCGCTGGCGACGATGTCGCCAGCGCAGCTCCGTGAAGAATGGCTATTCGCCTTCAGCGAGGGAGTGCCTGACGTACCACCGTCGCTCCTCTGCAGGATACTGGCCTACCGGCTGCAGGAAACGTGTCTCGGCGGCCTGCCCGCACAAGCCCAGCGTATGCTCGACATCGTCGCTGACGGGGTGACGCCTCTCCCCGAGCCCGAAATCCAGCTGAAGCCCGGGTCACGCCTTCTGCGCGAGTGGAACGGCAAACTACATACCGTCATGGTCGATGAGGGTGGTTTTAGCTTCAACGGTCAACGCTTCGCGTCTCTATCGCAAATAGCGCGAGAAATCACCGGTGCGCACTGGTCCGGACCCCGCTTCTTCGGTTTGAAGCGAAGGCCGCCTCCCCCATCGAGAGGAGCGGCGGCTCATGGCTAAGCGCGGACCAAAAACGCTTGCCACAACCTCGACCGGAGCCCGGCAGGTTCGCTGTGCGGTGTATACCCGTAAGTCGACCGACGAGGGGCTCGATCAGGCGTTCAACAGCCTCGATGCCCAACGCGAAGCCTGCGCCGCCTATATCGCCAGCCAGGTCCATGAAGGTTGGCAGCTCGATCCCACCTTGTATGACGATGGTGGCTATTCCGGCGGGACGATGGAGCGCCCTGCCCTCAAGCGCCTGCTAGCCGATGTCGAGAGCGGCCGCATTCAGGTCATCGTGATCTATAAGGTCGACCGGTTGACCCGTGCCCTGTCGGACTTCGCCCGCATCGTCGAGGTGCTCGACCGCCATGGCGCCAGCTTCGTATCGGTGACCCAGGCCTTCAACACCACGACCAGCATGGGGAGGCTCACGCTCAACGTCCTTCTCTCCTTCGCCCAATTCGAGCGTGAGGTCACCGGCGAGCGTATACGAGACAAGATCGCGGCCTCCAAGAAGAAGGGCATGTGGATGGGCGGCCCGATCCCGATGGGCTATGACCTCGGGGACCGAAAGCTCCTCATTAATGAGGAGGAGGCCGAGACCATCCGTTACATCTTCAACCGGCATGTTGAGCTGGGCTCGGTTCGTGAACTGGCCGACGACCTTGAGGCCAAGGGCATCCGATCAAAGGTCCGGACCATGCAGGATGGACGGGTTACGGGCGGCGCGCCCTATGGCGTCGGAGCTCTTGCCTATCTTCTACGCAACGTCCTCTACATCGGTCAGATACGCCACGGCGATCAGATCTACGATGGAGAGCATGAAGCGATCATCTCCCCGGATCTCTGGGAAGCTAATCAAATGCTGTTCAGCAAGGCCGTCAATTTGGCCCGCACGAGGAAAAGCCTGCCCAGCCCGCTCAGCGGCCATCTGGAGGACGCGCTGGGTAGACCGATGGGGCCGGCCCACGCCAACCGCGGCAACCGGCGCTACCGCTACTACGCCTCGCGAGCGTCTTCACAACATTCCGAGGCCGCTTGGCGCATCCCTGCGATCGATGTCGAAGCGATCATCCAGCGGGAGCTGACTGCCTTTCTTGGTAACCCGCTTCGCATATCCGCCGAGCTCGCCGATTCAATGCAAGCCAATGAGGGCCTCGGAGACGCCTGCACCGGCCTTGCCACTTGTGCTAACGATGCAGCCGCGCTCGGTAGTCTTTTGGACAGGCTGGGAGCCCGCATCATCCTCCGTCAGGAAAATATCTCGATCGAGATCGAAGCGGACAAGCTCCTCGGACTGCTCTTCTGCAACGGTTCGGTTGAGACCGGCAAAATCATAACATTGACCATTCCAGTTCAGATGCGCCGCCGGGGTCATGAGCTGAAGCTGATCTATGCAGCGCCGGAAGCGCGACCGGCGGTGCGAGACGATCGGCTCATCAATCTCCTAGGCCAAGCGCGGATCGCCTATCGGGATTTGCGAAATGGGAAAGCTACCGGGGCTTCCCGGCGGCAGGCGGTTCGGCTGGCTCGACTTAGCTTCCTAGCACCTGACATCGTCATGGCAATCCTGGATGGCCGTCAGCCCATCGAACTCACGGCACGCTCACTACTGCGCGTTGGTGACCTGCCGATCGAATGGAACGAGCAGAGGCGCTTGCTCGGTTTCTCTTGAACAACCTCATACCAAACTAAGCTGAGGCGCGCCGCGAACGCGCCTCGCCTTTTTCCAGCCTCATGAAAATTCGTGGACAGTTTTCTCGCCGGTAGAGACGGTGGTCAGAAATTGGCCAGATTCGCCCGAGACCGAGCCGGTCTCTGTCCACACTTTTCAAGGCTGGCCTGGAAATGCCCCGGAACCGCGGGCTTTTCTGGGGGACCCGCCAAGCGGTCTCTGAAACCCCGTTCGCTTCTGACTGAATGGTGCTGCCGGTGAGGATTGAACTCACGACCTCAGCCTTACCAAGGATGCGCTCTACCACTGAGCTACGGCAGCACTGCCAGCATGTTGCGGGCGACCGGGGCGCTAAGTCCCTGCGGTGTGGCGGGCCTATGGACAATGCGGAGGCGTCCGTCAAGGCGGCTTGCCTGTTATTTCGATCCGGCTATCGATCCTCGCCATGAGCGACGACAAAACTCCCCCCGCCCGGTCTGCCGCCGAGGAGCGCGCCGAGCGGCTGGCGCAGGCGCTGCGCGACAATCTGCGCCGCCGCAAGGCGCAGGCACGCGCGCAGAACGACCAGCCCCCGGCAGAGCGGGGGCCGGCTGCGGGCGAGGATCAGTAAGGCTTTTCGCCGATGACGTTGCCGCCTTCGAGATAGCGGCAGACCAGGACCTCGTCCTGCTCGTTGCTGGCAATCGCGCAGCCCACCTGGGTCGTGGAGCGCCAGATCAGCTGGGTGTAATGGCCGACATCGCGCCACTGCCCCGTCGTGCTGTTGCGGGGGAAGGGGCCGTTGACGAAGATCTTGCGCTCGTCGACCCACAGATTCACCATCTGCTCGGGCGTGTAATAGCCCTTCGTGCCCCGCCAGAGATTCTCGCCCTCCTCCCCGTCGGTCGGATCGGCATAATCGGCGGTGTCGCTATGCTCGAGCCCATCGATGAGGGTAAGCTGCTGTGCCCACTCCATCGACTGGCGCGCCAGCTTGTCGCTCCACACCAGCGGAGGAATGCCCAGGCGCACGCGCTCGGCATTGTGCGCGGCCAGCAGGCGCTGGTTCACGTCCTGCGGCGTCCACAAGGGAGAAGCCGCGCCCAGCGCGAGCCAGGCGAGCGGCAGCACGGCGCAGCGCAACAGCCTGATCGACCGCCGATCCATATAGCGCTTAAGCCCCACCCCCTGCAAAGCAACCGGACCCCACAATCCGGCCGTCCGCAGCAATGAGTCGCGGCTCGGCGGGGAAGTGTTAAGCGTCGTTATCCATGGATACAAGCAATGGCGCCGTAACATCCGCCAGCCAGTCAGCGGCATCGCCCTCCAGCTGGGGTCCGACCACCGCCCGCACCTGCGCATGATAGGCATCGATCCAGGCGATCTCGCCCGCATCCAGCATATCCGTGTCGATCAGGGCACGCTCATAGGGCGCGAAGGTCAGCGTCTCGAAGCCGAGCATCTCCTTTTCGCCGCCCTCGATCGCGCGCTCTTCCACCAGGATCAGATTCTCGATCCGGATGCCGTACTCGCCCGTCTTGTAATAGCCAGGCTCGTTGGACAGGATCATGCCCGGCTGCAGCGGCTCGTCGCCCCCGCCGAAGGTCGCGATGCGCTGCGGCCCCTCATGCACCGACAGATAGGCGCCGACGCCGTGGCCGGTGCCATGGGCGTAGTCGAGCCCAGCCGCCCACAGATGCTGGCGCGCCAATATGTCGAGCTGACCGCCGCGCGTGCCCTTCGGGAAGACCGCGCGGGCGATCGCGAGATGCCCTTTCAGGACGCGCGTATAGCGGTCGCGCATCTCGGCGGTCGGCGTCCCGATTGCGACGGTGCGGGTCACGTCGGTGGTGCCGTCCTGATATTGCCCGCCCGAATCCACCAGATAGAGCGAATTGGGCTCCAGGATGCGTTTGGTTTCGTCGCTCGCGCGATAATGGACGACCGCGCCATTGGGGCCGGCGCCCGAGATGGTGTCGAACGACAGATCGCGCAGCAGCCCGGTCTCCGCGCGGAGGGCCTGCAATTTGTCGGACGCCTGGATCTCGTCGAGCCCGCCCTTGGGGGCCT
This sequence comes from Rhizorhabdus sp., assembly GCF_018006725.1. Classification (GTDB taxonomy): domain Bacteria; phylum Pseudomonadota; class Alphaproteobacteria; order Sphingomonadales; family Sphingomonadaceae; genus Rhizorhabdus. The sequence continues at coordinate 18,597 of NZ_JAGMXV010000056.1, read as the reverse complement.
CAACCGCCAGCCAGTGGAGGAAGCGGCTGAGTGCCGCGCCGTCGCGCGCCTGCGCCGCCTTGTGGCCGGCGATCTCGACCGCATTCTTGATCGCCTTGGGCAGTACGACCGGATCGCGCTCCTCGATCAGCGTCGCACCCGCGCCCGAGAGCGCTTCGAAGATCGCAGCCACCGCCCGCTCGGGATCGACCGCGACCGTCTTGCCCGCCATCGCCTTCAACGCCGGCTCGAACGCCGCCCGGTCATGCAAACGCACGCCATTGCCAAGATGCGCCTTCACCGCCTCGTCGAGCTTGTCGGGCGCCACGAACAAATCAGCGGTCGCATCGGCATGGACCAGCGCATAGGCCAGCGCGACCGGCGTCCGGTCGATATCCTGCCCGCGAATGTTGAACGCCCAGGCGATCGAATCGAGCGCCGAGAGCACCGCCGAGTCAGCCTTCCGGGCCGCAAGCCAGTCGGCGATGTCGGCGCGCTTGGCGGCCGAGGATTGCCCGGTCAGCGCATCGGGCTGCACCACCAGCCGCGCCGCCGAGGGCGCGGGCCGGTCAGGCCAGATCGCATCGACCGGGTTGGTGTCGACCGCAACCAGTTCGGCGCCCTTGCCCGCCAGCGCCTTGCGCGCGGCTTCGACCCAACCCCGTGTGTGGAGCCAGGGATCATAGCCGATACGGCCGCCGTCGGGGGCATGCTGCTCCAGCCACTGCGCGGTGCTCGTCTGCGGCACCGATTGATAGCTCCAATGCTGGCCGTCGACCTGCTCGCGGACCTGCAGCGTGTAGCGCCCGTCGACGAAGATCGCAGCCTCTGCCGGCAGCACCACCGCCGAACCCGCCGACCCCTGAAAACCGGTCAGCCAGGCAAGCCGCTGCGCATAGGCGCCGACATATTCGCTCATATGCTCGTCGGTCAGCGGCACGACGAACCCGTCGAGCCTGCGCCGCGCCAACTCCTCGCGGAGCGCCTTCAACCGATCTTCATAGCTGGACATGGAACCGAAACCTCGATGCGGACAGAGAGCCTAGATAGGCCCCCGCCCGCATCGCGGCAACGGGTGCAAGGGAGCCATTATCTGCTCTCCGCCCAGACCAGAATGCACGCGTGCATATCGCGGAGACCGGATGCCGGCCGTGTCAATTGCCGTGGGGGCTGCCTCCAGAGCCATTCCCCGATTCCGTCAGCGCCTTTTTATGCTTGCGCGCCTCGACGACATAGGCCGCCACGCCCTTCTGGTTGTTCGCCATCTCCTCGGGCGTCAGGTCGCGCATGTAGCGGGCGGGGCGGCCGCTCCAGAGCTGGCCGCTCGGGATGCGCTTGCCGGGGGTGAGCATCGCGCCCGCCGCCAGCATCGCGTCGGACTCGATCACGCAGCCGTCCATCACCAGCGCGCCGAAACCGACGAAGGCGCGGTCGTGCAGCGTGCAGCCATGGACGGTCGCCATATGGCCGATCAGCACGTCGTCGCCGATCACGGTCGGGTGGGTGCCGGTCGAGATGTGGATGACGCTGCCATCCTGAACGTTGGTCCGCGCGCCGATGTGGATATAGTTGCCGTCGCCGCGCACCACGACATTGTACCAGAGGCTCGCCTCCGCGCCGATCCGGACATGGCCGATCACGCGCGATCCGGGCGCCAGAAAGGCGCTGTCGTCGATCTCGGGCGTGGCGCCCTCATAGGTCAGGACGGTGTGGTCGTAGCTCATCGCGGTCTTTCGATGCTGTAGGTGACATGGGCCTTCAACCGCTCCTCGAGACCGGGCAGCGGATGATCGAAGTCGAGGTCGGGACGGCGCGTCATGCCCAGCCGCTCCATCAGGCCCCAGGAGCGCACATTGGCCGGCACGGTGATCGCCCAGATGCTGTCGACGCCATGGGCCCAGCCCCAGTCGAGCGACGTCTGCGCGGCTTCGCGGGCATATCCCTTGCCCCAGTGTTCGCGCGCCAGCCGCCAGCCGATCTCGGTGCGGCCCTCGACGGGCGTGCCCGCCGCCCCCGGCTTCAGCCCGCAAAAGCCGATGAACGCTCCGCTCGCCCGCTCCTCCAGCGCCCAGAAGCAATGGTCGATCGCTTCCAGCAAGTCCCGCTGCCGCGCGATCGCTGCCGCGACGTCGTCCGCCGTCTGCAGCGGGCCGAGATAGGCCATCACCTCGGGATCCTGCCCCATGGCGAGGAAGGGCGCGGCGTCTTCGTCGCGCCAGCCGCGCAGGATCAGCCTTTCGGTACCAATCATGCGCCCATGAGGCGCGCGGCGTGAAGCGCATGATAGCTGAGCACACCCGAGGCGCCGGCGCGCTTGAACGCCATCAGCGTCTCCAGCACCATCGCGTCGCGGTCGGCCGCACCGGCGGCGACGGCATGCTCGATCATCGCATATTCGCCCGACACCTGATAGGCGAACACCGGCACCTCGAAGCGCTCCTTCACCAGCCGGACGATGTCGAGATAGGGCAGCCCCGGCTTGACCATCACGCTGTCGGCGCCCTCGGCGAGGTCCAGCGCCACTTCGCGCAGCGCCTCCTGCGCATTGGCGGGGTTCATCTGATAGCCCTTCTTGTCGCCCTTCAGCAGGCCGCGCGTGTCGACCGCGTCGCGAAAGGGGCCGTAGAAGGCCGAGGCATATTTGGCGGCATAGGCCATGATCTGGACATTGACATGACCCGCGCCTTCCAGCGCCTCGCGGACCGCGCCGATGCGGCCGTCCATCATGTCCGACGGGGCGACGATGTCGCTGCCCGCCTCGGCTTGGACCAGCGCCTGTCCGACCAGGATCTCCTTCGTCGGATCGTTCAGGACATAGCCCTCGGCGTCGACCAGCCCGTCATGGCCGTGGCTGGTATAGGGATCGAGCGCGACGTCGGTCAGCAAGCCGATATCGGGGACCGCATCCTTGATCGTCCGGATCGCGCGGCACATCAGATTGTCGGGATTGAGCGCCTCGCGCCCGTCATCGCTGCGCTTCTCGCGCGGGGTGTTGGGGAACAGCGCCAGGCAGGGGATACCCGCGTCGCGCGCTTCCTTCGCCTTCGCCGCGATCTGGGACAGCGGCCAGCGCGAAATGCCGGGCAGCGAGGCGATCGGCTCGACCTCGTCGCCATGGGCGATGAAGACCGGCCAGATCAGGTCGGCCGGGGTCAGCACGGTCTCGGCGAACATCGCGCGGCTCCAGCCGTGGCGGCGGGTGCGGCGGAGACGAAGGGCGGGGAAGGATGCGTGAGTCATGCCACAGCTTTAGACCCGGCGCGGCACAGTGCAAAGCCGATGGCGTCGGGGAGGAGATGTCGCACCCTCCCTGCCCGCCGTCAGCCGACCTGTTCGGGCTCGGGCGCCCAGGCGACGCCGTTGATGTGCGATCCGCCATCGACGAACAGCGTGTTGCCGGTCAGATAGCGGCTGCCCTCGCTGGCGAGAAACAGCGCCACCGGGGCAATGTCTTCGTCGACGTCGCCGGTCCGCCCCATCGGATTGAGCGCGTCCATCGCCGCCGCATTGTCGGGATATTCGGCCTTGAAGCGCAGATAGGCGGCGCTGGCGGCACCCGGGCAGATGATGTTCGCCGTGATCCCATAGCGCGCCCATTCGCGCGCGGCGGTGCGGGTCAGGGCGCGCAGCCCCTCCTTGCCCGCATTGAAATCGGCCGAATAGATATGCGCGTTGACGCCGTTGAGCGAACAGATGCTGATCACCCGTCCCCAGCCGGCCTTGCGCATATGCGGGAAGCAGGCGCGCATCGCCCAGACGCTCGCCATGATCGACATGTCGAAGCTGTGCGCGAACTCCTCGTCGGTCTTGTCCTCGAGACGACGGATATGGCCGCCGCCATAGGCATTGTTGACGAGGATATCGACGCCGCCGAAGCGCTCGCCTGCTGCTGCGACCGCCCCGAGCAGCTGCTCCTTCTTCGTCACGTCGGTCTGGACGAACAGCGCCGATCCCCCCGCCGCCGCGATCGCCTGCGCGCGCGCCTCGCCCACCGCCGGGTTATACTCCGCGATGACGACATTGGCGCCTTCGCGCGCGAAGCGGCTGGCGATGGCGCCGCCGATGCCTTCGCCGCCACCGGTGATCAGGGCGGTCTTTCCTGCGAGTGTCTGCACGATCATCTCCTCCCTGTTCACTTGCCGAAGCGGTAGCGGATGTTGAGGCCGTAGGTGCGCGGCTCGCCATAGAGCGCCGCGTCGAAGCCCAGCGCCGAGGCGAGCGGATAGCCGCCGACGATGTACTTCTTGTCGGTGATGTTGTTGGCAAAGACGCCGACGTCGATGCCGCGGCCGAAGATGTCGGCCCAGTCGAGCCGCGCATTCCACAGCGAATAGCTGGGATAATAATCGAGCGGCGTATCGGGGTCGGACGTCGTCACCCGGTCGGTGAAGCTATAGTCGCTGGTGATGGTGACCGATCCGGCGTCGCCTTCGAACAGCGTATATTGGCCGTTGATGCCGGCCTTCCATTCCGGCTGGAATGCGATCTGCCGGCCGACGCGGCAAGCGGTGCCCACATTGGTCGCGCATTTGGCGTCGAGATAGGAGGCGAAGCCCCCGATCGTCAGGTTGCGCGACGGCTTGAGCAGCACCTCCAGTTCGCCGCCCTTGTTGGTCGCCTTGCCCGCATTCTGGACGAGGTTGATGAAGGAGCCATTGGCGAGCACCGGCAGCGAGATCTGGATGTCGCGATATTTGTCGACGAACAGCGACAGGTTGGTGCGCAGCGGGACGCCGATGTCCCAGTCAGCCTTCAGCCCGACCTCCCAGTCGTCGACCTGCTCCTCGCCGAAGGTGGCGAACTGCGCGGCCGGCGCCGGAAGGTTGAAGCCGCCGCTCTTATAGCCGCGCCGATAGGCGACATAACCGAGGATTCGGTCGGTCAGCTCATATTGCAGCGTCGCGTCGAAGGTCGGCGCGCTGAAGCTCGCCTTGCCCTCGACCGGGCATTCGATACCGCCCGTCGCGGTGTTGGTCTGGGTGCAGTTGCCGGCATCGTCGGTGACCGAAGAGGTCAGGAAACGCTTGTCCCAGGTGTAGCGAAAACCGCCCGACAGCTGCAGCTTGTCGGTGATCTGCCACTCGACATGGGCAAACAGCGCGTCGCTGCTGTCGCGATAATAGTTGCCGGTGTTGCTGGCCGCGCCGAACACGACCGAGCGATAGCTCTGGTCGATCCCCGGCGTGGTCTTCTCATGGTAGAAGCCGACGACATAGCTGATCCCCGCATCGGGCAGCTTGCCCTGGAGCTGCACCTCCTCGGTGAACTGGTTGGCGCCGCGGACATAGGGCGGGTGATCGCCGGTGCCCGGATATTCGCCATAGGCATAATCAAGGCCCGCCGTGATGTCGGTGGTCTCGGCGGTACGGCTGCGCCGCATCGAGATGATGTTCTTCAGCGTCAGATCATCGGTCAGCTCGATCTGGGTCCGGTTGGTAATGCCGTAAGCCTTGTTGCGATTATAGACCGGCCGGCGGTTCAGGTTGCGCCGGACCCCGATCTGCCGCTGCAGCGCCAGCGCGTCCTGGAATTGCGCAGGCGTCAGCCCCGACAGGCTGAAACCGCCATTCGCGCCTGCGACGAAGGCCGCCACCGCCCCGCCGAAGGGCCCGGTCGGGCAATTGGGCAGCGCCACCGACAGGCAGGCGATCGGGGTCGGTGCGCCAGCCAGCAGCGGGATGATCGCCGGCAGGCCGAAACCCTGCTGAAGGGCGTCGGGAACCGGCAAGGCGCCCAGCTGCGCGCCGGGATTGATCGCCCGCAGGACGAGACCGTTGCCGGTGTTGTCGCGGAAATTATAGTCGACGATCGTGTTGCTCTCGATCCCGTCGGTCGGACGCAGCAGCAGCGACACGCGGAAGGCGTCGTGGTTGCGGCTGTCGGCGCGCTGTCCGGTGTAGATCGACCTGGTGAAACCGTCGCGACGCGACCAGGAGCCGGCGAGGCGCAGCGCGACCCGATCCTCGACGATCGGCAGGTTCACCATACCCTCGACCTCATGATAGTCGAGATTGCCGACGCTGCCCTTCACATAACCTTCGAGGTCGAAGGTCGGGCGGTTCGGCTCGAACAGCACGGCGCCGCCGGTGGTGTTGCGGCCGAACAGCGTGCCCTGCGGCCCTTTCAGCACCTGGACATTCGCCAGGTCGTAGAAGACGCCCGAGCCGGCAATGGTGGTCGGCACCTCGGCAAAATAGGTGGCGACGCTGGTGAAGTTGCGCGCGCCTCCGCCGATGATGCCCGGCCCCTGCCCGCGAATGTAGAAGCCCGCCTCGTTGCGGTTGTTCTGGAAGATGTTGAGCGCCGGCGCCGTCTGCCGCAGCGCCTCGGTCGAGAGAATGCCGCGATCCGCCAGCGTCTCGCCCGACAAGGCGGTGATGGCGACCGGCACATTCTGCAATGCCTCGTCGCGGCGACGCGCGGTGACGACGATGTCCCCCAGCGTGACGTCCGTGCCGGCCGCCTGGGGCGCCGTTCCGACCGGGGCCTGCTGCGCCTGTACCGGTGCCATGGCGAACATGATCGATCCTGCGGCGCCGAGCCGCAGGACGCTCTTGAGCGTCTTCATAAAGTCTCCCTCTCCTCTCCGGCTTGATGCCGGCTTGTGGCGGAGAGCGGGATCGACGCTGGATCACCGCGACTGTGCGCGGGTCCATCCTCTGATTGGCGGATCCTGCCATGACGACGGTCCATTGCCGTCATCTTTTTGACGAATCACGACGCAAAATCTCTCCTGCCGATTTTCATAATCGACTAATGCGTAGTATGTACATGCTCATTCTACGCTTTCGTATCATCCAGCGATGCCGATTGCGGGACGCTGGCCGATCGGAGAGAAGATGCGGGTGGGAGGTGCCATGGGTGACAGCAGCGAATTCGCCTTCGACGCGCTCGACTGGAGGATCGTCGACCTGCTCAAGGCGAACGGGCGCATCTCCAATCAGGAGATTGCCGAGCGGCTGAGCGTCACCCGCGCGTCGGTCGGCTCCCGCATCCAGCGGATGACCGATGCCGGTGCGCTGCGGATCGTCGCAGCGGCCGATTTCGGCGCCTATGATTACAGCGTCCTCATTGCCCTCGCGATCAAGGTGACCGGCCGTTCGCCACAGGCGGTGGCCGAGGAACTGGCCACCCTCCCCGCCATTTTCGCGGTGCACCTCGTCACCGGCACCCATCATGTCGAGGCGCTGGTCGCTGTCCATGACTTCGCCGAACTGTCGGATGCGGTGATGGGGTCGATCAACGGGATCGCGGGCATCGCGCATGTCGACGCCTGTATCGCGACCGACGTCGTCTTCTACAATTTCGACGTCGGGATCGCGCGGTGAACCGGATCGACCTGGACGAAACCGATCGCGCCATCCTCGACCTGCTGGGGGAGGACGCCCGGCTGAGCAACCGCGCCATCGCGCGGCGGCTTGAACTGGCCGAGGGAACGGTGCGGACCCGCATCAAGCGGCTGACCGATCGTCGCCTGCTGCGCTTCACCGCGATCACCGACCACCGGCAGCACGGCAATCCGGAGTTCGCCTTTCTCCGCATCCGCGCCGACATGCGGCAGGCGCAAGCGATAACCGAAGCCTTGCGCCGCTATCCGCAGCTTCGCACCGTCATCATGACGCTCGGCAATTTCAACATATTGGCGGTCGGCCTGTTCGACAGCCGGGAAGAGATCGGCAGGATCACTGCGGATCTGCTCGAGAGCGTGCCGGGCGTGCTCGACGTGCAGGCATCGATCGTCACGCGCTCGATCAAATATAATGAGCGCATCGCCAAGCTCTGACGTCCGACCCGTAAAAAAGCTTGAGCCGAAATTGGGCCCGAAACGAATCTGAGGCGTTGTGGCTGCGCATGACACAGCCAGACGCCCCCCGCTCCGCCATCCTGCCGCGCTCTGCCATCCTGATCGTCAACGCGATGTCGCGACAGGGCAGAGACCTGTTCGATCAGGCTTGCGCAGGACTCAAAGCGGCGGGCATCGACCTGATCGATACGGTCGCAGTCGAGGAGCCCGGTTCGCTCGAACGCCACGTCCGCGACGCCATGACGAAGCGGCCGCCGATGCTGATCGTCGGCGGCGGCGACGGCACGCTGTCCGGGGTGGTCGACGCCATCGTCGGCACCGACACCATCTTCGCAGTACTCCCGCTCGGCACCGCCAACAGCTTCGCGCGGACTTTGTGCATTCCGCTCGACCTCGACGGCGCGATCGACGTCATCGCCTCGGGCGCGCCCCGCAGGATCGATCTCGGCATGATCGACGACGATTATTACTGCAATTGCGCCGCGATCGGTCTGTCGACCAAGATCGGCGGACAGATTCCGCCCGTGCTGAAGAAGAGCCTGGGCCGCCTCGGCTATCTGATATGGGCGACCTGGCAATCGATGAAGTTCCGCTCCTTCCGCCTGATCGTCACCCAGGACGGCCAGCGGCACGAGATCGACGCGCTCGAGGTGCGGATCGCGAACGGCCCCTATCATGGCGGCGTGGAACTGGTCGACGACGCCGACCCGCAGAGCGGCGAGATCGTCGTTCAGGCCGTCGTGGGCCGCTCGCCCGTGCAACTCGGCTGGAGCTGGTTCACCAGCTGGCTGCGCCTGCGCGCGCGCAAGGACACCACCGTCGAATATCGCGGCCGCGAACTGCGCGTGGAAACCGTCCCGCCGCTCAAGGTTTCGATCGACGGCGAGGTACTGGCAAAGACCCCGTTCACCGCGCGGGTCGCGCCGGGTGTAATCAATGTGATGGCACCCACAGAGTGCGCCCAGCCCGGGTGACGGCTTTATTTCGGGGACAGTATACTAATTACGGTGCAGCGTGCCTTCTAAGCCCGCAAGTTTGTCGGTAATTAGTATACTGTCCCTGACAACACAGCGCGGTGTCCCCGATTTGATCGGGGTCGTCTATCGGCCCAGGGCGGCTCGTCCCAGCATCACCGCGCCGAGCGGACCGGCGTCTTCACCCAGGCCGGGCGGTACGATCAGCCGCTCCATCACCGCCTCGTCGAGGTCGTCGAGATAATCGTTGAGCAGGTCGCCCGCATGGCGCCGGATCATCGGCAGCAGCGCGGGCCGCAGCTGGGGCACCCCGCCGCCGATCACGAAGCGCTGCGGCGAGAGAGCGAGGATCAGCATCGCCGCCCATTCGCCAAGGTCCATTGCGACGCGCCGCCACAGCAGATCGTCGTCATCGACATCGGCCAGCGGGCGTCCGGCGCGCGCCATCAGGCCGGGGCCGCTGACAAGGCCCTCGATGCAGTCGCCATGGCTCGGGCAGCCGCCCGGAAAATCGTCGCCAGCCTGCCGCCGGATACGCATATGCCCCGCTTCGGGGTGCATGCGGCCGTGCAGCGGACGGCCATCCATGACGACGCCCAGCCCTACCCCCGTTCCAACGGTCGCGTAGATGTGCGCACCGCAACCCTGCGCAGCGCCCCATTGCCCTTCGGCGAGCGCCGCACCGTTGACGTCGGTGTCGATCGCAATCGGCAGATCGAATCGCTGCCGGAAATGCCCCAATATGTCGGCGCCGGCCCAGCCGGGCTTGGGCGTACGCCCCATATGGCCGAAGCGGGGATGCGCGGGGTCGAGCATCAGGGGGCCGAAGCTCGCGATGCCGATCGCGGCTACCGGCTCTTCCGCCATCCACCGCGCCAGTTCGGCCGAAATCAGCCCCAGCGTGTCGGGCGTCGCCGTCGGCCAGCGCTCCCGCCGCAGGATCGTCCGGCCGCGCGCAAGACTAGCGATGCACTTGGTGCCGCCCAGTTCGACCCCGGCGATCAGGGCCTCGTCGGTCATGCGACGAAGGCCCGGTCGCCCTCCAGGCGCAGCGTGAGTTCGGGGGACGGCATGCCCCCGAAATGGGCGCGGGCCTCGGCCGCGTCAACCGGCGGTTCGGCCAACCCCACCATGTCGGCGAAGCTCTGCACGGTCAGGTCGGGCAGCACGAACCAGCTATAGGACTGGAACGGCGCCTCGGGCGGATTGGCGAAGACCAGCCCGCTGCCGTTGATCGGCCGCCAGGGGCCGCTCAAACGGTCGGCGACCATGCCGTAGATGCCATTAGGTCCGGCCTGAACGCCGGGCGCAAACACCTTCTTCTGGGTCGACCAGAACAGATAATAGCGGCTGGCGTGAAAGACGACATGGGGGCGTTCCAGTTCGTTGTTCACACCCTCGGCATCGATCACCGGCGGCAACAGCGTCCAGCGGCCATCCGCCTCGCGACGGGCCGCGCCGACATTGCCGTTCCAGTTCGACGCCGCCTGCGGACTGGATCCGGCGAAGAAGACATAGTCGCGCCCGTCCGCCGGATCGCGGAAAAAGGACGGGTCGCGAAACGCCTTGATCGTGCCGATCCCGCCGCCGCCTTCCAAGTCGCGGACATAATGTTCGCCATCCGGCACCACCATTTCGCGCGGGGGCGACCAGGGCGAAAAGCCGATCGCATCGCCCTCGATGCGCAACGTCGCCTGCGTCTCGAACAGGCGCTGACCGAAGCTCAGCGGTTCCTCACCGCGTTGCCCGGCGACGGTGTAATAGAGCGTGACCTTGTGATGATCGGGCGAGATCACCGCCGACCCGGACCATTCGCGGCTGCCGGGCGAGAAATCGTCGGGGAAGAGCAGCCCCAGATCGCGCCATGCGCCGCCCTTGCGGTGCAACAGGCGCAGCCGGGCATGGCCGTGGCGGGCGTCGGGATCGGGTTGGAGCGGCGCCGACAGGAAGATGAAGAGCTGCCCGCCCGCAATCTCCGCCTGACGCCCGTCCTCTTCCTGGATCGGCCAATAGTCCCACAGGTCGACATCGGGCAGGATCGGCGCCGGCCGCTCGATGACGGGGGCAACCGCCATGGTCTGCGGATCGAGTGCGGCGAGATGGTCGGCGGTCCAGCGGCAGGCCATCGAAGTCATTCCCGGATCAGAGACGTGAAGAAAAATGCCATGGCCCCGCCGAGACAGGAGGGAACAGCGGGGCCATGGGTCCAGACGCTGGCGCCTAGAGCTCGTATCGGATCGAGGCAGAGATGGTCCGGCCGTTGATCGAGCGCGCACGGACGATGCCGTTCGCCGGGATCGCGCCTTCTTCCGCCTCGGTGAAGCCCTTCACATCGAACAGGTTGTTGGCGTTGACCGACAGCATCACCCGCTCGATCGGCCGCACCGTCGCGAACAGATTGACCTGGGTGAAGCCCGGAAGCTTCAGCTGGTTGCTGTCCTGCGCATAGCTGCTCGACGTGCCGACCACATTGGCGCCGACCGAGAAGCGGCCATCGTCATATTGCGGGGTCAGCTGGTAGATGAACTTCGCCTGCCGGCGCGGCTTGTTGCCGACCACCGCCGGGTTGAGCACATCGGACGCGATCTTTGCGTCGGTATAGGTGCCGCCCGCCGTGAGGCTGAACGCGCCCATGCGATAGCCGCCTTCCAGCTCAAGCCCGGTCGCGCGATAGGTGCGATTGAAGAAGGTCTGCGTCGTCGCCTCGAAATTCTGCTCCTCGGTGCGCGCGTGGAACAGCGTGGCGTTGACCGTCAGCCCGCCGTCGCGGAACTTCACGCCGCCTTCGAGCTGGCGGACATAGTCGACCGCCGCACTCTTGTCGGTCAGCTTGCCGGTGGTCGTGTTGACCGCCGGACCGAACAGCAGGCGATCGGCATTGGCGCGCGCACCACGGCTGTAGCGGGCGAACAGCGCCACGTTGGTCGACAAGCGGTAGTTGGCGCCCAGCGAATAGGAGAAATATTTGTAGTTGTAGTCGACCGGTGCCGCGCTGCCGAGCGGGATGACGCTGACCTTGGTCTCGGGGACCGAGACCACGCCATTGCCGTTCATGTCGCGGCTGATAACGCCGACCCGGCCACCGCCGAGATCGGCACCCGCGACAGATCCGTTGGCGCTGCCGAAGTCGTAGCGGACGCTGCCGTCGAGGGTCAGCTTGTCCGCCGCCAGGCTCAGCGAGGCGAAGGGTGCGTTGGTGTCGTAGCGGATATCGTAGCTGCGGCGGCAGCAATTGCCGAAGAAGGTCGCGCCATAGCCGAAGATGCCGTTCTGGGTCAGCGCCTGGCCAGCCCCGTTGGTGAGATTCACCAGCGCCGCATTGCCGCCGCCGGTCACTTCCAGCAGCGATGCCGTCCACAGCCAGTCGGTGTCGATCGTCTGGCGCGACTTGTAGAAGCCGCCGGTGAAGGTCAGCTTGCCGAGACCGGTCTCGAAATCGCGGCTCAGACGGATATCGTTGGTGATGTTGTCGAGGCTGTTGAGCTTGACGTCGAACAGCACGATCTGCGCCAGATAGGCGCTCGGCGAGAAGGCCTGGCCGGCGCGTGGGCCATTGGCATAAGTGAGCGTCGAACCGGCACCGCCCAGCGAGGCCGCAATCGCCGCGCCCGTGTCGACCGACGCCGGGAAGGGCGAGGTGAAGCCACCGGAGATGTCCGAATAGCGGAAGCGTTCGGTGACGTTCCAGCCGCCGCCGAGATCGAACTGCGCCTCGAGCCCGACCGCCTTGACCAGTGGACGCTGGCCGTCGCGAATGTCGCGGGTCACCGGATTGTTGTTGCCGTCGAGGGTGACGTTGTCGCGATAATAGCGCGAATGCAGCGTGTCGCCGTTGATGCTGAACCCCGGCAGATTCTGATATTTCGGGTCGCCATTGGTGCCGGTCACCAGCACCGGATTGGGCAGATAGCCAATCGCGCGATCGTTCAGATATTTGCCGTAGAGGCGGATATAGCCGCTGTCGAATTCCTTGGTAACGTTGAACTTGATCTGGCCGCCCTTGTTGGCGTCGTAACCGGCTTTGCGCGGCCCTTCGCCCTGGCGATAGAAACCGCCGACATGGAAACGGACGGTGTCGCTGAGGCGACCACCATAGTCGAAGTCCATGCGCCAGTCGCGATAGTCGACGCCAGCTGTCGCCTGGATGGCGCCACCTTCCTGCTCGCCGGTCTTGGAGATCAGGTTGATCACTCCGCCCGGCGCGTTCGAGGCGAAGGTCGAGGCAGAGCCGCCACGAACCGACTCGACCCGGGCGATGTTGAAGTCCGACCGCATGAAGATGTCGGCATTGCCGAAGGTAATGTCGCCGAACTCCAGGACCGGCAGACCGTCCTCCTGCAGCTGAAGAAACTTGGAGCCGCCCGAGGCGACCGGCAGACCGCGCACCGAGATATTGGCGTTGCCCTCGCCACCCGAGGACTCGGAACGGATGCCCGGCAGGTTGCGGAAAATCTCGGCGACCGATCGCGGCGCGGCCTTGGCAATCTCGGCCTCGCCGATTGAGCTGACCGTAACGCTGGTGCTGAGTCGGTTCGAACTGCGCGCGACCGCCGTGACGACGATCTCCTCGCCCGAAACCGCATCGCCTGCCGGAGCCTCGGCCTGCGTCTGCGCCGACAGGGGGGCCGCCGCGATCAGGGCGGCGGAGCTGAACAGGACTGTCCGAAGATGCCTCATAATCTCTCTCCCACGCCGATCTGAGCTCGGCCTGAACACAGGATGCATAGAACGGAAAACGATTGCAACAACAAATTGCAATCGTTTGCAGATAGGATTACAAATGGCTGACAGGGCATATAAAACAGACCCAGATGGATGGAGAGGAAGGGCATGAACGCTTCCATGACGACCAAGCCGCGCCTGTCCCTCGGGCGAATCATCCAGATGAACCTCGGCTTCCTGGGCCTGCAATTCAGCTTCGGGCTCCAGCAGAGCAACATGGGACCGATTTACAGCTATCTCGGCGCCGACGAAGCCTCGATGCCGTTGCTGTGGCTCGCAGGTCCCATGACCGGCCTGCTCGTTCAGCCGGTGATCGGCGCGCTCAGCGACCGGACGGTGACACGCTTCGGCCGTCGCACCCCCTATTTCCTCATCGGCGCGATATTGTGCAGCCTGTGCCTGTTCGCCATGCCCTACAGCCGCACGCTGTGGATGGCTGCGAGCCTGCTCTGGATTCTCGATGCAGCCAACAATGTCACGATGGAGCCCTATCGCGCCTATGTCAGCGACCGGCTCGACGAGGCCCAGCGCCCCTTCGGTTTTCTGACGCAAAGCGCCTTCACCGGGCTCGCCCAGACCCTCTCCTATCTGTCGCCCTCACTCCTGGTCTGGTGGGGGTTCGACATGAACGCCCTCGACCCCAATGGCATCCCCGTCGTCACGCGGATCGCCTTCATCATCGGGGCCGTCCTGTCGCTGTCGACCATCCTCTGGTCGGTGTTCCGGGTGCGTGAACTGCCTTTGTCGGCGGAGGAGATCGCGGCGATGCGCGCCGAGCCCATGTCGGTGCGGACCACGCTGCGCGACCTGAAGACGGCGATCGTCGAAATGCCCACGCCCATGCGGCAGCTGGCGGTTGCGATGCTGTTCCAGTGGTATGCGATGTTCTGCTACTGGCAGTATATCACCTTCGCCCTCGCCCGCTCGCTATACGGCACGGCCGATCCGATGAGCAGCGGCTTCCGCCAGGCGGTTCTCGTCAACGGGCAGATTGGCGGCTTCTACAATTTCGTCGCCTTCCTCGCCGCCTTCGCGATGATCCCCCTCGCCCGCAGCATCGGGGCACGATCGGTCCACGCCGCGGCGCTGGCCGCATCGGGCATCGCCATGGTCGCCCTGCCCTTCACCCCCCATGGCCTGTTGCTGCTGCCGATGATCGGCATCGGCATCGGCTGGGCCAGCATGATGGGCAACACCTACGTCATCCTCGCCGACAGCATCCCGCCGAACCGGACGGGCATCTATATGGGCATTCTCAACATGTTCATCGTCATCCCGATGATGATCGAGAGCCTGACCATGCCGCTGATCTATCGCCCGCTCCTCGCCGGCGACCCGCGCCATGTGCTGGTTCTGGCCGGGTTGCTGATGGCGGCCGGAGCCATAGCCACACTGGCGATCCGGCAGCAGCGCCCGACCGGGACGCCCGCGCTGGCCTGATCCGTCAGGCCAGCCCTCGCTCCGCCGCCACCGCCTCGTCGGCCAGCGAGCGGTTGCGCCAGCCGCCGCGCACATAATAGGCCCAGGACAGCAGTGCCACGACCAGCGAGCTGGCCGGGAAAGCCCACCACAGCGCGTCGAAGCCCAGCCAGCGTTGCGCCATCACCGCGAAGCCGAGACGGCAGATCACAAGACCGACGATCATTATAACCAGCGGCGCCAGCACAACGCCATTGGCGCGCACCGTCGCGAAGAAGACCATCGTCATGCCCGAGAAGAGGAAGCTCCATCCGGCGATCAGCTGGATCTCGCGCGCGATCGGGATCGCCGGGCTATCGGCACCGAGGAAAAGCCCAAGCACCGGCCGGTCGAACAGTGTCAGCAGCAGGACCAGGACGCCCGTCAGCAGGAAATTGTAGAGCAGGCCGCTGCGCGTGATCGCACCGACCCGGTCCCAGCGGCCCGCGCCGATATTCTGCGCCGCCATCGCACTGACCGCCGAGCCGACCGCCAGCGCGGGCATCTGGACATAGTTCCAAAGCTGCACCGCGACGCCATAGGCGGCCGTAGCGATGACGCCCGCATGGTTGACGAGGCCGATCATGACGAGGCCCGTCGCGGTCAGGACGAACATCTGCAGCCCCATCATCACGCCCTTCGACAGGATCAGGCGCAGCAGCGTCCATTGCGGCAGCAGATAGCGGAACTCAGCGCCGCGCAGCCGGACCGGCAGATCGCGCCAGTAGACGACCGCCAGCATGCCCGTGAACGACACCGCATTGGCGATCAGCGTCGCGATGGCCGAGCCGACGATGCCCATTTGCGGAAAGGGCCCCATGCCCATGATCAGCAAGGGATTGAGCCCCGCGTCGATGATCGTCCCGGCAATCATGAACCAGAGCGGTGTCATCGCGTCGCCGACGCCGCGCAACGACATCATCAGGAGGACGACGAGCGCGCTGAACGGCAGGCCGAGCAGCATCGTCTTGAGATAGGCCGAGGCGAGCGGCGCGGCGTCGGCGGGGGTTCCGAGCAGATGGAGCAGCCGGTCGGTGAACCCGACCCCGACCGCGACCATCACGAAGGAAATGCCGAGCAGCAGCCCCGCCGCCGCGCCGAAGACGCGCCGCGCGGAGTCGGTATCCCGCCGTCCGACATGTTGGCCGATCAGGATCATCGCCGCCATGGCGAAACCGAACAGCGCCGAGAAGATCAGGAAGATGATGTTGGTGGCGTTGGCGGTCGCCGCGAGCGCCTTCTCCCCCAGGAAGCGCCCGATCCAGATCGTGTTGATCGAGGCGTTGAGCGACTGGAGGACATTGCCCGCCAGCGTGGGAATGGTGAACAGCAGCAGGGTCTTGCCGATCGGCCCCTGCGTGAGGTCCCGCTGCTGTTGCGCCATCTCAGCCGAGCCGCGCCAGCGCTGCGCTCAGCTGCTCCGCCTCGAGACTCTTCTCCGCATGATCGGCGCGCGCCTTCTCGACCGCTTCGGGCTTCGCCTTTTCGACGAAGGCCGGGTTGTTGAGGCGGTTGGCGAGCCCGTCGCGCTCCTTCTCCGCCGCGGCGATCGCCTTGGCGAGGCGCGCGCGCTCGGCGTCGAGGTCGATCACGCCCTCGAGCGGCAGCACGAATGTGGCCTCGTCGACCACGACCTGCGCGGCACCGCCGGCCGGTGCTTCGCCCTCGGCCGGGTCGATGCGCGCAAGCCGCGCGATCGCGGTCGCATTGGCGCGCAGCCGGGCCAGAGTCTGTTCGCTCGCGCCCCGGCTGTACGCCGGCAGCCGCGTTCCCGGAGGGACGTTGAGCCCGTTGCGTGCCGCGCGTACTTCGCTCACCAGCCGGATCAGCCAGTCGATCTCCGCCTGTGCATCGGCATCGATCGCGCCTTCGTCGAACAGCGGCCATTTCGCCAGGATCAGCTCGTACGGCCGTTCGCCCAGCGCGTGCCACAGCTCTTCGGTGATGAACGGCATGAACGGGTGGAGCATCACCAATATCTGGTCGAGCGCCCAGCCGGCGACGGCGCGCGTCTCGGCTGCCTGTGCCGGATCGGCATCCTCGCCGAGCAGCGGCTTGCTGAGTTCGATATACCAGTCGCAGAAGCTGGCCCAGACGAAGTGGTAGATCGTGTTGGCGGCCTCGTCATAGCGCAGATCCTCGATCGCGCGGTCGAGTGCCTTCACCGTCTTCATCGTCTCGGCGATGATCCAGCGGTTGACCGCCAGCTGCGCCGCCGGGGCCTTGATCGCGGTCGAGGCGCCGATGCCGTTGCCCTGCGCGAAACGGGCCGCGTTCCACAGCTTGGTCGCGAAGTTGCGATAACCCTCGACCCGCTTCTCATCGAGCTTGATGTCGCGGCCCTGGCTCTCCATCGCGGTCAGCGTGAAGCGCAGCGCATCGGCGCCATAGGTGTCGATCAGGCCGAGCGGATCGACCGTGTTGCCCTTCGACTTCGACATTTTCGAGCCATCGGCCGCGCGGACGAGACCGTGGAGGTAGAGCGTCTTGAACGGCACCTCGCCCATGAAATGCAGGCCCTGCATGATCATGCGCGCATCCCAGAAGAACAGGATGTCGAAGCCGGAGATCAGCACGTCATTGGGGTAGTGGCGGGCCAGCAAGCCCCTCTCCTTCAGGGGAGGGGTCGGGGGTGAGGTCTCGCCGGACAGCGAGGGGTTGCCCATCACCTCGTCGGGCCAGCCCAGCGTGCCGAACGGCCACAGCGCCGACGAGAACCAGGTGTCGAGCACGTCGGGATCGCGGGTCAGCGTCCTGCCGCCGGCCAGCGCCTTCGCCTCTTCCTCGTTTTCGGCGACGAAGACATTGCCGTCCTCGTCATACCAGGCCGGGATCTGGTGGCCCCACCAGAGCTGGCGCGACACGCACCAGGGCTGGATGTTCTCGAGCCAGTTGAAATAGGTCTTGGACCAGCTTTCCGGCACGATCCTGATCGCGCCCGAACGCACCGCCTCGATCGCGGGCTTTGCCAGCGTCTCGGCATCGACATACCATTGGTCGGTCAGCCAGGGCTCGATCACCGCGCCCGAACGGTCGCCCTTGGGCGTCTGGATCACGCGGTCCTCGATCTTCTCGAGCAGGCCCGCCGCTTCGATCGCTGCGACGACCATCTTGCGCGCCTCGAACCGGTCGAGGCCCAGATAGTCGGCAGGGATGAGCCCGTCGCTGGTCTGCACGACCTTCGCATCGGCATCGAGCATGTTGAGCATCTCGGCCGGCTTGAACCCGGCGCGCTTGCCCACCTCGAAATCGTTGAAGTCGTGGCCCGGCGTGATCTTGACCGCGCCCGAACCCAGTTCGGGATCGGCATGCTCGTCGGCGACGATCGGGATCAGGCGGCCGGTGATCGGCAGGCGTACCTGCTTGCCGATCAGCGCCTTGTAGCGTTCGTCCTCCGGATTGACCGCGACCGCCATGTCGGCGAGCATCGTCTCCGGCCGCGTCGTCGCGACCGAGATCGTCCCGCTGCCGTCGGCGAGCGGATAGGAGAAGTGCCAGAAATGCCCCTGGACTTCCTTGGTCTCAACCTCGAGGTCGGAGATCGCGGTCTTCAGACCCGGATCCCAGTTCACCAGCCGCTTGTCGCGGTAGAGCAGCTTCTGGTTATACAGGTCGACGAACACCTTGAGGACGGCGCGCGAGAAGCCCTCGTCCATGGTG
>NZ_JAGMXV010000270.1 GCF_018006725.1 Rhizorhabdus sp. | reverse complement strand
ACGCTGCATGTCGGCCATGGCGCGGAGGCCAATGACCGGATCATGGGCGTGCTGCCGATGTTCCACGTCTTCGCGCTCACCACGGTATTGAATTTCAGCGTCGACACGGCCGCCGAGATGATCCTGCTCCCGCGCTTCGAGCTCAAGCAGTTCCTCAAGACCGTCAAGCGTACCCGGCCGACCAAGCTGCTGGCGGTGCCGACGATGCTGACCGCGCTCAACAAGGCCGCAGCGACACAGGACGTCCATTTCGACGATCTCGACTTCGTCGTGTCGGGCGGCGCCCCGCTGCCGTTCGACGTGCGGCAGGAGTTCGAACGGGTGACCGGCGCGCGCGTGGTCGAAGGCTATGGTCTGTCCGAGACCTCACCGATCCTGACCTGCAACCCGATCACCGGCATAGTGAAGGATAACAGTGCGGGGCCGCCCTTTCCCGGCACGACGTTGGAAATCCGCAGCCTCGACGATCCGCGCAGGATCCTGCCGCAGGGCGAGCGTGGCGAGGTCTGCGCGCGCGGCCCGCAGGTTATGAAGGGCTATTGGAACAAGCCCGAGGAAACCGACAAGGTCTTCGTCGACGGCGCGATCCGCACGGGTGACGTCGGCTATCTCGACGAGGACGGCTATCTGTTCCTGGTCGACCGGATCAAGGACGTCATCATCTGCGGTGGCTACAACGTCTATCCGCGCGTGATCGAGGAAGCGCTCTACGAGCATCCGGCGATCCTGGAGGCGGTGGTGATCGGGGTGAAGGACGACTATCGCGGTCAGGCCCCCAAGGCCTTCGTCGTGCTGCGGCCCGGCCAGTCGGCATCGACCGGCGAGATCGCCGAGTTCCTCAAGACCCGCCTGTCCAAAATCGAGCTTCCCCGCGAGATCGAAATCCGCCAGAGCCTGCCCAAGACGCTGATCGGCAAGCTGTCCAAGAAGGAGCTGGTGGCCGAGGAAGCGAAGAAGGCGGCGGGCTGAGGGCATGGATCAGGGGGTGACGGCAAAGGGCGAGCGCGATGCGCTCCAGACCATCCAGGACGTCGCCGACGAACTGGGAATGACGACCCGCGCGATCCGCTTCTACGAGGACAAGGGCCTGCTCGATCCGCAGCGCGTCGGCACGATGCGGGTCTACTCCCGGCGCGAAGTCGCCCGGCTGCTGCTGATCCTGCGCGGCAAGCGGCTCGGTTTCAGCCTGCGCGAGATCAAGGAGTTTCTCGATCTCTACGACGCCGATCCGCTTCACCTCGAACAGACCAAGCGCCTGCTCGCCCGCGTCAACGAGCGCGTCGATGCTCTGGAGGCGCAGCGCGAGGCGCTGGACCAGACGCTCGGCGAGTTGCGCGACATCGTCGGCCAGTGCGAGGCCCGGATCGCCGCCGCGCGCTGACCGGACATCGGCAAGGTCGCAAATCGCTTGCGCTGACATCTCCCATGCCTAGCCTCAACCTCGACGCCAACCGCATCGAGGTTTCGCCATGCGCATTACCCTGACCGCCGCCCTCCTCCTGTCTGCGTTCGCCGTCCCCGTCGGCGCGCAGTCGGTTGCCCCGATCGAGCGGATCGCCAGCCCCGGTCCCGACGGTAAGCCCGGTCTGATCCTCAAAGGGGTGATCATCCCCGGTGGCTGTGAGACCTTCTACCTGTCCGGCCAGCTGGCCGATCCGATCGACCCCGCGCGCAAGGAGACGGTCGAAGATTTCGGCGACACCCGTACCCAGACGGTCAGCACACTGCGCAAGATCAAGGCGCTGCTCGAATCGAAGGGCTATACGATCCGCGACGTGGTGAAGATGCAGGCCTTCCTCGCCGCCGATCCCAAGCTCGGCAAGATCGATTTCGCCGGTTTCAACGCGGGCTTCCGGGAGTTTTTCGGATCGGCCGACAACCCCGATACGGTGGCGCGGTCGACCTTTCAGGTCGCCAATCTGGTCGCCCCGCAATTTCTGGTCGAGCTGGAGGTGACGGCGGTCCGACCCGACAGGCGCTGACCGGCGGCGTCAGGCGATCTCGACCGCGTCGCCCGGTTCGAGCGCCGGCAGCAGCGCGAGCAGCGCCGGCTTTTCGACCGCGACGCAGCCGGCGGTCGGGCGCCCCTCGCTGCAATGGAGGAAGATCGCGCTGCCCCTGCCCGGAACGGGCGGCGCGTCATTGTGGCCGAGTACGACGATGACGTCATAGGCGCTGTCCTCGCGGATCAGCCGCTCGGCCGAGTGCGGATGCGGGTGGCGGACGGGCCGATTATATTCGGGGTCACCTTCGCCATCCGACCAGCCATCGTCCGGACCGATCCAGCGCCACGGCAGGCGCAGGCCGGGCGGCGGAGCCGCCGCCCCCTTGCGGAACAGGATCGTCCGGATCGGCCAGCGGCCAAGCGGAGTCTTGCCGTCGCCTTCGCGCTTGTCGTCGGCGGGGCAGGCGCCAGACCGGCCGATCGCGCAGGGGATGACCACGCCGTCCGGGCCGGTCAGCGTCAGCGCCGCGACATCGACCCGGATATCGGTCATGGCCGGGCGATGCTCAGAGAACGTGACCGGTGCGGTCGCGCTTGGTGGCGAGATAGGCGCTGTTGTGCGGGTTCTCGCCCATCTTGTGCGGCACGCGCTCGGCGACGGCGATGCCCGCCGCTTCGAGCCCGGCGACCTTCTGCGGGTTGTTGGTCAGCAGCCGGACCCTGACCTGCCCGAGCAGCGACAGCATCCGCGCCGCGACGCGGAAGTCGCGCTCGTCGACCCCGAAGCCCAGCCGCAGATTGGCGTCGACCGTGTCGAATCCCTGGTCCTGCAGCGCATAAGCGCGCAGCTTGTTGATCAGGCCTATGCCGCGGCCCTCCTGGCGCAGATAGAGCAATATGCCCCAGTTCGCCTCGGTCATCGCCTTGAGCGCGCCGTTCAGCTGCGGGCCGCAGTCGCATTTGAGCGACCCCAGCACATCTCCGGTCAGGCACTCGCTGTGCAGGCGGACGAGCGGCGGCGTGCCGTCGGGCGTGCCGATGATCAGGGCGACATGCTCGGCCGCATCGGCGACGTGGCGGAAGGCGACGATCTCCGCCCGCTCGCTGACCGCGACCGGCAGGCGCGCCTGCGAGGCGATTACCAGATGCGCGGGATCCTCATATTCGTCGAGCGCCGCAGCAGCGACCTCGGCCTCGACAGGCCCGTCGGCGCGCACGAACAAGGCGGGCAGCAGGCCGGCCAGCCGGGCGAGACGCAGCGCTGCGGCGCAGGCGGCCGGTGCGGTCACGCCCCTGGCGCGGAACGGCCCCTTGAGCGGTGTCGCCATGTCACGCACCGGATCGGCGAGCGCGACGGCAGTCGGCAGGTCGAGCCACGGCACGCGCTCGATAACCGCCGGGCAGGCCGGGCTCGCGGCCTCGCGCTGGTTGGCGAGGTTGAGTGTCGCAGCACGCGCGGCAGAGAGCAGCACGTCCGCCGGCTGACCTGCATCGAAGCTGGCGAGCGACACGTCGTTCGCAGTCTCGATCGCGAGCACCACGACGCGCCCGTCATCGGTGGCGACCGCAACCGGCCAGCCCCTCTTGAGCGCGTCGATCGCGCGCGCGGCATCTCTTGCAGCGTTCAAAATTCGAACTCGGTCACCAGGGGGATGTGATCGGACGGGCGCAGCCACGAGCGGCAGGGCTCGCAGACATAGTGGTTGGTCGCCTGCTTCGCGACCGAAGGGCTCGCCCACATATGGTCGAGGCGCCGCCCGCGATCGGACGCCGCCCAATCCTGCGCACGGTAGCTCCACCAGGTGTAGAGCCGCTCGGGCGGCGGCACGAAGGTGCGGCCGAGATCGACCCAGTCATGGCTCGCCTGCAGCCGCGCCAGCGTCTCGACCTCGATCGGGGTGTGGCTGACCACGTCGAGCAGTTGCTTGTGGCTCCACACGTCGCATTCGAGCGGGGCGATATTGAAGTCGCCGACCAGCAGCGTCGGCTCGCGCAGCTCCTCGGACCAGCGGATCATGCGGCCGAGAAAGTCGAGCTTCTGGCCGAACTTCGGATTCACCTCGCGGTCCGGAACGTCGCCGCCGGCGGGGATATAGACATTTTCCAGCCGGATGCCGCAGTCGAGCCGCACGCCGATATGGCGCGCCTCGCCATTGTCCTGCCAGTCATGGCGGCCATTGTCGTGCAGCGGCACCTTCGAGATAATCGCCACGCCGTGGTGCATCGGCTGGCCGTTGATCTCGAAATGCGCGTAGCCCAGCTTGCGGAACATCTCGAACGGGAAGACGTCGTCGCGGACCTTGGTTTCCTGCAGGCACAATATGTCGATCTGCTGCTCCTCGAGGAACTGCTGCACGATGTCGATGCGCGCGCGGACCGAATTGATGTTCCAGGAAGCGATCTTGAGCTTGGCCATATCGCCGCGATGTAGCGAGGGGGCGGTTCGAAAGCCAGTGCCCCATGGACATCTCCCCCTCCCTTGAAACGCACGGGTGGAAGCGGCTACGCCCGTCCGATGACCGACCATCCCGAAAGACAATATCTCGACGCCATGCGCCGCGCCTGGACCGAGGGCGACGAGCGTACCGACCGCACGGGGGTCGGCACCCGGGCGCTGTTCGGCGTCACGATGCGCTTCGACCTGTCGGATGGCACGGTCCCGCTGATCACGACCAAGAAGATCTTCTGGAAATCGGCGGTCAAGGAACTGCTGTGGTTCCTGTCGGGCGACACCAACATCCGGCCGCTTGTGCAGCAGAAGGTGCATATCTGGACCGACTGGCCGCTCGATAAATATCGCCGTGCGACGGGCGAGGCGATCGACCGCGACACGTTCGAGCAGCGCATCATCGGCGACCCGGCCTTTGCCGCGCAGTGGGGCGACCTGGGCCCGGTCTATGGCAAGCAGTGGGTCGACTGGCCGCGCTACACGCCCGCCGGCGACGGGCTCTACCGCCGCGAGGAGCAGGGCATCAACCAGATCGCCGAACTGGTCGAGGCGCTGCGGACCAACCCCGGCTCCCGCCGGCTGATCTTCACCGGCTGGAACGTGCCCGAGCTGCCGGGCATGGCATTGCCGCCCTGCCACATGACCTATCAATATCATGTCGCGAACGGGCGCCTGTCGGGGATCCTCTACCAGCGCTCCTGTGACCTCGGCCTCGGCTTTCCGTTCAACATCTTCGAAGCGGCGCTGCTGGTGCGGATGCTGGCGCAGCAGGCCGGTCTGGAGCCGGGCGAAATCGTGTGGATGGGGGCCGACACCCATGTCTATTCGAACCACGGCCATCTGGTGGAGGAGCAGCTGTCGCGCGAGCCGCGCCCCTTCCCCACCCTCAAGCTGGCGCGCAAGCCCGCAAGCATGTTCGACTATGCGCTCGAGGACTTCGTGATCGAAGGCTATGACCCGCACCCACACATCGCCGCGCCGGTGGCGGTTTGAGCAGGACCAAGGCGGTGGACCGGCCCGAGATCGTCTTCGTGCTGGCCCGCGCGCGCAACGGGGTGATCGGGCGCGACGGCGACCTGCCCTGGCGGCTGCCGGCCGACCTGCGCCGCTTCAAGGCGCTGACCCAGGGCGCGCCGATGCTGATGGGCCGCAAGACCTTCGAGAGCCTGCCGGGCCTGCTGCCGGGCCGACGCCACATCGTGCTGACGCGCGACCGCGCCTGGCAGGCCGAGGGGGCGGAGACGGTCCACAG
>NZ_JAGMXV010000055.1 GCF_018006725.1 Rhizorhabdus sp. | reverse complement strand
CCCATGGTTCGGCACTGTTCACCCGTGGCGAGACGCAGAGCATTTCGACCTGCACCCTCGGCGTCCTTGGTGCCGAGGGTGCAGGTCGAAATGCTCTGCGTCTCGCCACGGGTGAACAGTGCCGAACCATGGGCGCGCGGCAGGAAATGCGCTTCCGCGACGATCGGGCGGACCGTCTTGGTGTCGCGGCCGTCGATGCGGCGGCCTTCCTTGAGAATCGCCGTACGAACGATCTCGGCTTCCAGCTTCTTGACGAGCTTCATCGCCGCCATCTGGTCCTGCGGGGTCGCGTCGGCGAAGGCTTCCTTCGCCTTGGCGCGCGCTGCGTTCAGCGCGTTCGAGCGCTCGGACTTGTTGGTCAGCTTGTAGGCTGCCTCGATGTCCTTGCCGATCAGCTTCTTAAGCTTGGTCTTGGCGGCCGAGAGATCGGCCTGCGGGGCCATTTCCCAAGGCTCCTTGGCCGACTTCTCGGCCAGCTTGATGATCGCCTTGATGACGTCCTGGCACGCCTTGTGCGCGAACATCACGGCACCCAGCATGACCTCTTCCGAAAGCTCCTTGGCTTCGGACTCGACCATCATGACGGCATCGTGGGTGGCGGCGACGACCAGGTCGAGCTCGCCCTCGGCGACCTGCGTGTCGGTCGGGTTCAGGAGATATTCGCCATCCTTGTAGCCGACGCGGGCAGCGCCGATCGGGCCCATGAAGGGGACGCCCGAGATGGTGAGCGCGGCCGAGGCGGCGATCATCGCGAGGATGTCGGGCTCGTTCTCGCCGTCATAGCTCAGCACCTGAGCGATGACGTTGATCTCGTTGTAGAAGCCTTCCGGGAAGAGCGGGCGGATCGGGCGGTCGATCAGGCGGGAGACCAGCGTCTCCTTCTCGGTCGCGCCACGCTCGCGCTTGAAGAAGCCGCCGGGAATGCGACCCGACGAGAAATACTTCTCCTGATAATGAACGGTCAGAGGGAAGAAGTCCTGCCCTTCCTTGACGCTGCGCGCCGCAGTCACGGCGCAGAGGACGACGGTCTCGCCGAGGGTCGCGAGCACCGCGCCGTCGGCCTGGCGGGCAACGCGGCCCGTTTCCAGCGTGAGGGTCTGGCCGCCCCACTGGATTTCAACTTTCTTCGTATCGAACATGTGGCTTCCTTGTCTCCGAACGCCCTATGCGTCCGGGGCCTATGAGGGCGACCGGAGCCCCGCTCCGCATCACCCGAGAGGCAGGCCGGCTTCGGCCTGCCATGGCGGGATCGTCTGCCCGCCTTCCTGCCCGGAACCGAATTGTTCCTGGCCGGAAAAAGAACGGCCCCGGAAACCGGGGCCGTTCCGAAACTTGCTTACTTGCGCAGGTTCAGCTTGCCGATGAGGGCAGTGTACCGGTCCACGTCCTTCCGCTTGAGATAGTCGAGAAGGCTGCGGCGCTTGTTGACCAGCATCAGCAGACCGCGGCGCGAATGGTTGTCCTTCGCATGGGTCTTGAAATGCTCGGTCAGGTTGGTGATGCGCTCGGTCAGGATCGCGATCTGGACTTCGGGGCTGCCGGTGTCGCCATCGGCACGGGCGTTGTCGGCAATGATCGCGGTCTTGCGCTCGGCGGAAACGGTCATTTTTCTTCCTTCGACATCAGATTGAAACCCCGCACCACGCGAACCTCGCGGTCCTCGACCTCCACCAGCGCAACCGGCATGTCGCCGTCTATCGCAAGATTGAGGCCGGAAGGTGCGGCGATCCCGACCAACTTGCGCCCCTCGCGGAGCGCCCTTGCCTGATCGGGGGTGACGGGAAGAGCCGGGATGTCGTCCAGCCCTGCCGTCAGCGGCAAGAGTATCTGTTCAAGGTGCCGGGCCTTAGCAAGTTCCTCCAGCTTGTCCAGCGGAATCGCCGGGTCGAGGGTGAACGGACCCGCCTTGGTGCGGCGGAGCATGGTGACATGGCCGACCGTTCCCGCCGCCCGTGCGATGTCGCGCGCCAGGCTGCGGACATAGGTGCCCTTGGACACGGCACAGGAGAAGGTCGCCTCGGCAAGGCCGTCCCCCTCTCCGATGGGCGCTGCCGAGACCAGCTCCAGCCGGTGGATCGTCACCGCGCGGGTTTTCATCTCGACGGCTTCGCCTGCGCGGGCACGATCATAGGCACGCTCGCCATCGATCTTGAGGGCGGAATAGACCGGCGGCACCTGGTCGATCGGCCCACGAAAGCGCTCGAGGACCGCCTCGACGTCGGCGCGGGTCGGTCGGACGTCGGACGTCTCCGCCATTACACCTTCGGCATCGAGCGTATCGGTCTGAACTCCGAAGCCGATGGTGAAATCATAGGCCTTGTCGGCGTCGAGCATCCGCCCGGACAATTTGGTCGCCTCACCCAGTGCCACCGGCAATACGCCGGACGCCAGCGGATCGAGCGTACCGCCATGGCCAACCTTGTATTTGCCATAGCCGCCGACGCGCAGCGCGCGCTTCACCGCCGAGACGATCTGGGTCGATCCGGGGCCGACGGGCTTGTCGATGATGATCCAGCCATGCATCGCGCGGCTCTATCCGCGCGGTTACCGACTGTCGAGCGCGGGTGGCCCGAATTCGCGAAGACCCGGATCAGACCTGCAATTCGAGCCCGTCGTAAGAGCAGACGATCTCGAGCGGCTGCCGGTCCTTGCGGCTCAGCGCTTCATATTGGATCGTCTCCTCCAGCAGCGCGTCGATGTCGCGGTCGTTGCTGGTCGGCTCATGGTGAAACAGCGCCAGCTTGCGCGCACCGGCGCCGTGGCAGAGATTGACCGCCATCACGTTCGACGAATGGCCCCAATCCGCCTTCAGCGTGATGCTCTCCGCCAGTGAATACATGGTGTCGCAGACGACCAGATCGGCGTCGCGGAAGAAGCCTTCGAAGGCGCGCTGGTCGTCCAGATCGTCCATGCGATGCTCGGCATCGGTCGAGAAGACGAAGGTCTTGCCACCGCGGTGGAATTTCCAGGCATAGGACACATGGCTGTGATCCTGCGGCATGAGTTCGACGTCGACGCCGTCGACGGTATAGCGCTCGCCCGGGGTGAGCACACGAAACTCGATCTTCGCGCGCAGCCAGTCGAAGGAGACAGGAAAGCTAATCTCCTCCTGCTGCCGGCGCAGCGCCTGCTCGCAATCGGCATGTCCCGAATGGATGACGATATGCGTGTTCGGATCGAAGGCCGGGCCGAAGAAGGGGAAGCCCATGATGTGGTCCCAATGGAGGTGGGACATGAAGAAATTGAACTTGCGCGCGCGGCCTTCCCCGAAGCGGCGGAAGGCATCATTGCCCAGCTCGCGCAACCCGGAGCCCATGTCGAGCACGAAGAAGCTCTCGTCCGCTCCTTCGATTTCGAGGCAGGTGGTTGCACCGCCATAGGTGCGCCCCTCGCCGAAGCTGAGTTCGTCGGTGACGAAACGCCGGGCTGCGGCCTCGTCGGCGAAGGCCCGGCCCTGCGCCCGCATCAGCGCATGGGCGATCTTCGCTTCGATCGCCGCCGCACGCGGTGCGACCGGCAGCGAACCGCGCGTCCCCCAAAAGCGGACCAACATCCCCCCCAACGCTTACTCTCCCCCGTCGTTCGGATCCTCGATGATGTCGAAGATGAGCTGATAGCGGCTGATCTCCAATATCTTCCGCAGGGCTGCCCCCGGCCGCGCGAGAATGATCTTGATGCCACCGGCGACCGCATCCTTGCGCGCGATCGTCAATGCCATGAGCGCGGATGCCGACATGTGGCCTACCGCCGCCAGATCGATGATCAGCGGGACCGAACGCGCCACCGCTTCCGACACGCCATGGCGCAGATTTTCAAGAAACAGGTCGCGGTCGCCATCCTCGATATCGCCCTGCGGGCTGGCGATCAGCCCCTGGCCAACAGCTGCGGCGGTCCACTCCATCGAAGCACTCCCCCGCTCCGTTACGGTTGCGAGCTTAAGGCCGTATCGCTCAGGCTGCAACGCCACTGATCATCCCTTCGCCAACGACGCCTTCACATGCGGCAAGATGCCTCGCACAATCACGCCGACTCCGCGCGCATTCGGGTGAATCGCATCCCCGATGTGCAACGATCGGTCGCCGACCACACCCTGGAGAAAGAACGGATAGAGCCGCACCTTGTGCTTCGCCGCCAGCCGTCGGTAGATCGGATTGAACTTTCCGGCATAATCCGGGCCGAGGTTGGGCGCAGCGACCATGCCGGCGAGCAGCACCGGGATACGCCGCCGACCCAATTCGGCCAGGATCGCGTCGAGATTGGCCTCCGCCTTTGCCGGGTCGAGCCCGCGCAGCATGTCGTTGGCGCCGAGTTCCACGATCACGAGATCCGGCTTTACCTTGGCCGCGGACAGGACCCAGGCGAGGCGCGCCTTACCCTGCGCGGTCGTATCGCCCGACACGCCGGCATTCTGAACGCGCGCCGCGACACCATCCCGCCGCAACGCGGCTTCCAGCTGCGGTGCGAAGCCCTGCCCCGGCGGCAGGCGATAGCCGGCGGTGAGACTGTCGCCAAATGCGACGACGAGCCGGTCTGCGGCCTGTGCGGCCCCCGACAAAAGCAACGCAGCCAGGAACGCGAATAGGGATCGGTACAAACTCATATCTCCGATATTGGCAGATGCCCGGCATTTGTCGATCCACCGGACACGCTTCCTTACGAATCGACTGGTCCTACCGGCGGAAGCGTCAGTTCCGGCCGGCGAGCAGCGGATAGGGATTGATCGCCTTGCCCTGCCACCAGCCTTCGCCAGGGGCCATGGCGTTGACCGCGAAGTGAAGATGCGGCGCGTCCGCGCTGGCGTCACCGGTGGAACCGACCGTCGCGATCCGCTGCCCCTGCTCGACGCGCTGCCCTTCGGCCAGTCCCGGCGCGTAGCTGTCGAGATGGGCATAATAGTCGATCCATTGTCCGCCGGTGCGGCGGACATAGATAGTGCGGCCGCCCAATTTGCTGTCGAACAGCTTTTCCACAGTCCCGGCCGCCGCCGCGATCACCGGCGTTCCGCGCGGCGCCATGATGTCGATCGCGTCGTGCACCCGCCCCTCTCCCCGTGCATCGTCGAACGTGTCGGCCAATTGGGCCGCCGTCACGCCCTCTACCGGAATGAGAAGGCCGGTCGAGGAGCGTTGCGGCGCCGGGGAAGGCGAAGTCTGACGGACGGCGACGGTGGCCGGCTGCTTGGCCGACCGCGCAGTTTCCGGAGGCCCGCTTCGACCCGGCAGATTGAGCATGACGACCCAGCCGACATAGCCGAGGACCAGCATCGCCAGGACGATCGCGAGCTTACGGACCATCGACCGCCTACTCCTGGAAGATCGCCGGCGTGCCCGGCTTCACCATCACCGCAAGCCGCGCGGCATCCCAATTGGTCAGACGAATGCAGCCATGGCTTTCGGTGCGCCCGATATTCTCGGGCTTGGGCGTCCCGTGAATGCCGAAATGCTTCTTGTCGAGATCGATCCAGACGACGCCGACGGGGCCGTTCGGGCCGGGCGGCAGGACGGCCTTCTGATCCTTGCTGTCGGCATCCCAGAACAGCTTCGGATTATAGTGGAACGGTGGATTATAGGCACGTCCCTGGATCTTCCAGCTGCCGACCGGCAGCGGGTCATGCTTGCTGCCCATGGTGGCGGGAAACTGTGCGACGAGCTTGTCGGCCGCGTCGAAGGCGCGCAGCACGCCGTCGGACTTGTCGACCACGACCTTCGCCACTTCGGGCTGGTCCGAACCGACGTTGAGCGTCCACAGCGTCTTGCGCCAGCCAGGATTGATATCTTCCGGGAAGGCCTGCGCTGGAGGTATGACATTGGGCACCCGGATCACCGTGCCCGCGACCAGCTTCGTAGCCGGCGAGTTGAGCGCGATCAGCGTCTGCCGGGTCGTGTGGTAGCGCTCGGCGAGCTTCTCCATCGCGTCCGAATAGCCGAGGCTCTTCATCTTCGCCTGTTGCGACTCCTTAGCCGGGATCGGACCCACGAATGGTCCCTCCAATATCTCGGGGGTCAGCTTGACCTCGATCACGGTCGGCATCTCGCGGAAGGGCTCGAAGCTCTTGACGGTAGCCTCGTCCAGCTTGCCGGTGACGGTCAGCCCCTTGGCCTGTTGCCAGCCACTCAGGGCCTTGGCGAAGCTGCTGCCACTGGCGCCATCGATGACCCCCGGCCCGAAGCCGAGCCGGTCGAGCAGAACCTGCGCGCCCAAAATGCGCTGCTCGGGCTTCGCCGCCTGGGCGGAGAGCGCCGCGGGAGAAGTCAAAGCAGCGGAGAGCAGAAGGACGGAAAATAGACGCACACGGAACTCCTTCGATCGTGACGTCACAAGAACGTGCGGTTTCGCTTTTCTTTCCGCTCCATCACAGCTCGCGATCAGCACGGATGTGATTGTCGCCCGATCGGTGCCGATCCGCTGGACCTCGGGGCCTGGCCATCATCCACTCTGGCCGAAGCCGGGGGCCAGAGAAGCGATCCTCCAGAAAGTCACGGCATCGGCACCCGAGGAGAGACGTGCGATGGCCCAGCTTCAGCCTGTGACGGACAGTCGCGCGCCTGCGCCATCGGCCTATGACTGGTATGTCGTCGCAATCCTCTTCGCGACCTCGGTGCTCGGCTATGTCGATCGGGTGATCCTCAGTTTCCTCGCCGAACCCATCAAGGCCAGCCTGGCGCTCGCCGACTGGCAGGTCGGGGCGGTGACGGGAGCGGCCTTCGCCCTTCTCTACGTTTTCGGCGGGGTCTTCATCGGCAGGCTGCTCGACCGGGGCAGGCGCATCGCCATCCTCTCGCTCTGCATCCTGACCTGGTCGCTTGCGACCGCAGCGAGCGGGATCGCGACGGGATTCATCGCGCTGTTCGTCGCCCGCATGTTCATCGGCGTCGGCGAGGCCGGGCTCAACCCGGCGGCAATCGGCATCATCTCCGCGAGATTCGCGCAGGATCGGCTGCAGAAACCGATCGGACTATTCACCACCGGCCTCTATGTCGGCGGCGGCCTGGCGATGATGGCGGGCGCGCAACTGCTCGCACGCTTTGCCGCAGGCGGCCCCTATCACCTTCCTTTCTTCAGTGAGGCCGAGCCGTGGCGCCTCGTCTTCCTGTTGCTTTCTGTGCCTGGCGTCGGGCTCGCGATCCTGCTTTGGCTGTCGGTGAAGGACGGCGCGCAGTCTGGAGCCGCCAAAAACGCATCCGGCGGCGATGCCCTGGCCTTTGCCCGCGCGAACCGGCGTCCGCTGACGCTGCTCGCGCTCAGCATCGTCGCCTGGTCGATGAACAATTACGGCCTGCTCAACTGGTATCCGGCGATGCTGATGCGATCGCACGGCATGACCCCGGCCCTGGTCGCATCGACCTATGGCCCCGCCTTCCTGTTCGCCGGTGTCGGCGGCTGTCTCGTCGCCCACCCCCTTCACCGCGCGTTGAAGCGACGCGCGGGCGACAAGGCCGCCTATCATCTGTGTTTCGCGGCGATGAGCGTGCTGAGCCTGACGACGATCGTCGGCCCGCTGATGCCGACCGTGACCGGCGCGGTGGTGATGGCGTTCATCAATCTGTTCGTCAGCGCGCTGTCGGTGACCGCCGTTTTCATCCTGCTCGTGACGATCGTCCCGCCGGCGCTGCGCGGGCGATATACCGGGCTCTACATGGCGCTGGTGAACCTGACCGGGGGCGCCTTCGGCTCGGTGCTGGTCGGGCTGCTGACCGACAGGCTGTTCGGCGCCGCGCGCCTCGACCTCGCCTTATCCACCATGGCGCTCGCTTTCGGCTCGCCCGCCGCACTGCTGATGCTCCTCGCAGCGCGGCCGAAGAACAGGATGCTGGCGCCTAGGGCTGCGCCACTGCCAGCTTGAGCTCCTGGATCGAAGGGCGCGGCGTCGGCGCGAGAAGCAGGCTCCCCTCGATGCGGCCATGCTCGCAGGTCCACTGGAAACGTGCGCCCATGGCGGTCTGCGGGTTGGGTGGCGCGCTGGTGTCGCAGGCGCCGACCGACGTTCGCAACCTTGCGAGATCGGCTTTCCAATGCGCCGCGTCGCGATCGAGCAGGAAATTCATCGCCAGCCGATCCCGCGCTGCCAGCACGTCGCCTGCCGCCCAGATCCGAGCCACGGCGTCATAGGCTTCGCGGACCCCCGTGCCGACCGGGACCGCCCGGTCGGCGATCGCCCCGGCGGACTGGAGCGCGAGCGCCGCGCGAAAGGCCGGCACATAAGGGGCGGCATAGGTGCGGTTGGCGAAGGCGAAGATCGCGACGCCCTTGTCGGGCATCAGCATCACGACCGAACCATAGCCCGGATAGCCGCCGGTATGGGTCACGACCCGGCCGAGATCGCAATCGTCGATCACGCGCCAGCCCATCGCATAAGCCACGGCCTGCCGGCAGGGGGCCCCACCGATCGCCACCGCGCGCATGGTGCCCGTCGCGAAGTTCGACCCTTCGACGATCGATCGCACCGTCGCTCGCGAGACCGGTCCCGCATCGGCATCGTCACGGGCCGGCCAGGCCGACAGGAGGAAGGCTATCCACCGGAGATAATCCTCCGCGCTCGTCTCCATGCCGCCCATCGCGCCGAAGGCACCGTCGGCGAGATCGGGCTCGCGCACCCAGCGATCATCCTCCCAGCGATAGCCGATCGCGCGCCGGTCGAGGGGAGACCTGGCTATGTCGTAGGTCGTCGATGTCATGCCGAGCGGGCGCAAAAGCGTGTCGCCGATATAGTCCTGATAGCGTTTGCCCGAGACGTTGGAGACGATCCGCCCGAGCGTGGCATAGCCGAAATTCGAATATTCCATCGCGCTGCCCGGCACGCGCGAAAAGGGCACACCCGCCCGCAGCATCGCCGTAAAATCGGCTTCGGGCAGCGACTGCTGGCGGTCGCCCCAGGGATTGTCGTCGACGAAGCCCGCGCTGTGGTTGAGCAGGTCGCGGACGGTAAGCCGGCGCGCATCGCTGGTCGGATAGGTCCAGCCGCGCAGTTCGGGCACATAGGTTTCGGCGGGGCGATCGAGCAACAACCGGCCTTCATCGCGCAGCTTCAGGATGGCGAGCGCGGTGAACGCCTTGCTCATGGATGCGATGCGGAACAGCGTCTGCCGGTCGACCGGCTTGCGACCGTCGATGGACTGGACGCCCAGCCCGCCGAAATGCACCAGCCGGCCGTCGGCCACCACGCCATAAGCCATGCCCGGGACATGCGCATCGAGCGCCCAGCGGCTGAAGATCGCATCGACCTGCGCGAGCGTCGCCGCGTCGATCGCGGCCGCGCGCGCCGGCGCAACCAGCGCGACGAACGACAGGCACAGCGTGATCAGAAATCGAAGCAAGGCGCATCTCCCCGGTCGCGCCGTCGCACGATCAGCGGATCAGCGCCGGTCCTTGGTAGCCGAGAAGTTCAGCGCCGGAAACTTGCCCTGGATGTAGTTCAATTCCCAGGCGTCCTTGGCCATGAACACGGGCGCCTCGTCGCGGTCGCTGGCCATGGCCGAACGGTGCAGCCCCATGAACTCGTCGAGCGCCTTGGGATCGTCCGACGTGACCCAGCGCGCGGTGTCATAGGGCGAAGGCTCGAAGCTGGCCTCGACCTTATATTCCGCCTGAAGGCGCGAGATGAGAACGTCGAGCTGCAGCTGCCCGACCACGCCGACGACAAGCTGCGAACCGATCTGCGGGTGGAAGACCTGCATGATCCCCTCTTCCGCCATGTCGTTGAGCGCGTTACGCAGCTGCTTGGTCTTGGTCGGGTCGGCGAGCTTCACGCGGCGGAGGATTTCCGGCGCGAAGTTCGGCAGGCCGGTGAAACGGATCGCCTCTCCCTCGGTCAGCGTGTCGCCGACGCGCAGCGTGCCATGGTTGGGGATGCCGATGATGTCGCCGGGAAAGGCCTCCTCGGCCAGCTCGCGGTTCTGCGCGAAGAACAGGATCGGGCTGTGCACCGCAATCACCTTGCCGGTGCCGACCTGGCTCAGCTTCATGCCGCGCCGGAACTTGCCCGAGCAGAGCCGCATGAAGGCCACGCGGTCGCGGTGCTGCGGGTTCATGTTCGCCTGCACCTTGAACACGAAGCCGGCGACATTGGGCTCGCCCGGATCGACGTCGCGCGGCTCGCCCGGCTGGGGGCGCGGGCTGGGCGCGAAGTCCGCGAGAGCATCGATCAGCTGCTCGACCCCGAAATCCTTGAGCGCCGAACCGAAATAGACGGGGGTCAGATCACCGTGGAGATAAGCCTGCTCATCGAACGGGGCATAGCCGGCCTGGGCCAGCTCGGCCTCCTCGCGCAGCAGGGCGACCGCTTCGGCCGACAGAAGGTCGTCCAGCTGCGAATCGCCGAGACCCGAAACCGACACCGAATCGCCTTCGAAGGCGCCGGTGGCGTCGTCGGCCGGGCGGTGCAACCGGTCGCGGGCGAGATCGTAAATGCCCTCGAACGTGCCGCCCATGCCCGCAGGCCAGCTCATCGGCGCAACGTCGAGCGCGAGCGCATCGGCGACTTCGTCGAGCAGCTCGAACGGCGGGCGGCCTTCGCGATCGACCTTGTTGATGAAGGTGATGATCGGGACAGAGCGCAGCCGGCAGACCTCGAACAGCTTGCGCGTCTGCGGCTCGATGCCCTTCGCCGCGTCGATCACCATCACCGCCGAGTCGACGGCGGTCAGCGTGCGATAGGTATCTTCGGAAAAGTCCTCGTGGCCCGGCGTGTCGAGCAGGTTGAAGGTGATGCCGTCGCGCTCGAAGGTCATCACCGACGAGGTGACCGAAATGCCGCGCTGCTGCTCGATCTTCATCCAGTCGGACCGGGCGCGTCGGGTCTGGCCCCGCGCCTTGACCTCGCCGGCCAAGTGGATCGCGCCGCCGAAATAGAGGAGCTTTTCGGTCAGCGTGGTCTTGCCGGCATCGGGATGCGAGATGATCGCGAAGGTGCGGCGGTCGGGGCGGTTCGGCTTGCTCATGATGGCGCGGGCCGATAGCAGCCTTCGGCGACCTACATAAGCCCCAGCGCCGTATCACGCCCTCTTGGCGGGCCGGGCCGGATCGAAAGCTGCCGATGCCAGAACAGGATTACGACGTCATCATCATCGGCGCTGGCGCGGCGGGGATGATGTGCGCGCTGACCGCAGGGCAGCAGGGCAAGCGGGTACTGCTGCTCGACCATCTCGACCGGGCCGGCGCCAAGATCCTGATTTCGGGCGGAGGTCGCTGCAACTTCACCAATATCGAAGCCGACCGGCACGACCGCTTCCTGTCGGCCAACCCGCATTTCGCCCGCTCGGCGCTGTCGCGCTATCGCCCGTCCGACTTCATCGCGATGGTGGATGCCCATGGCATCGCCTGGCACGAAAAGACGCTGGGCCAGCTGTTCTGCGACGGATCCGCCAAGCAGATCGTCGCGATGCTGGAGCAGGAGTGCGCGCGCGGCGGCGTGGAGACGCGGCTGTCGACTCTGGTCCGATCCATTGCCCATGCCCACGGCCGCTTCGCCATCGATACGTCGAATGGCGTTGCCCGGGCGCCTGCACTGGTGATCGCGACGGGTGGGCCCTCGATTCCCAAGATGGGGGCGACCGGCTTCGCCTATGACGTCGCCCGGCAGTTCGGACTCAAGGTCGTCGAGCCGCGCCCCGCGCTCGTGCCGCTGACGCTCGGCGCGGGGGATCGCCTGTTCGAAAGCCTGTCCGGAGTTGCGGTCGACAGCGTCGCCCGGCTGGGCAAGACCGCCTTTCGCGAAGCGTCGCTGTTCACCCATCGCGGGCTGTCGGGCCCCGCCATCCTCCAGATCAGCAGCTATTGGCGACACGGAGACACCATCCGGCTCGACCTTCTGCCCGACTGCGACGCCGCGCAGTTGCTGACCGACGGCAAACGCGCCCGCCCCAAGGCCGAGCCGCGTACGCTGCTGCGGGAGAAACTGCCCGACCGCCTTGCCGATGCGCTCGCCGACCGGCTCAAACTCTCCGGTCCGCTACACGAGCAGCGCGACCAGCAACTGGCCGAGGCTGGCCGCACGCTCAATGGCTGGCCCTTTACCCCCAATGGCTCGGAAGGCTTCACCAAGGCCGAGGTGACGATCGGCGGTGTCTCGACCGACGGCCTCGATCAACGCACGATGGCGGCGAAGAAGGTGCCGGGCCTCCACTTCATCGGCGAGGCGGTCGACGTGACTGGCTGGCTCGGTGGCTATAATTTTCAGTGGGCGTGGGCGAGCGGCCGCGCGGCAGGTCTGGCGGTCTGATCGCGGCCCAGCCGTCCGCCGCTTAGCAGGTCGGCGGCGGCAGGCGACAGCGTCTCGACCGCCTTGGCCAGCCCGACCGCGAAGACCAGCGCCAGCAGCGGCATGATCAGGAACAGGCCCAGCCAGCCGGGCTCACCCATCGGTCCGGTCAGCGCACCCAGCTGCGGCGCGATCAGCCACATGAACAGCAGGTGCGAGCAGAACAGGAAGAAGGCATAGCGTTCGAGGCCGAGCAGTTGCGCACCGATCGGGCGGCGAGCGAGGCCGATGGCAAGTCGCCAGACGAGCAACGCCACCGCCGCGCGCATGATCAGATCGATGCCAGCGAGCAGATGCAGGTCGAGCCCGCCGCGCCCGTCCATCGCGACCGAAAGGCCGATCTTGACCGGCGCGATCAGGAGGAAGGGCAATGCCGCCTGCCAGGGCGCAAGGCGCGCCGCCGCTTCGGCCAAGCCATGGCGGCGCGCCAGCAGGCCGACGATGAAGAAGATCAGGATCGACGGACGGAGCAGCAGATAGAGCTGCCAGCCGCCGATCACCCAGATCACGGTCACGGCCATCGCCAGGAGCAGCCAGCGGCTGGACAGCCTGACGAGCAAGGGCGCCGCAGCCATGCACAGGAACAGGTCGCGCAGGAAGGTCATCTGGACATTGACGTCCGCGCCGCCGGTCAGGCTGATCAGATTGTTGGCGAAGAACAGGAAATCGCCCGACATCGGCCCGATGATCCATCCGGCCCTCGACGCGCTCATTACGACGAGGAGCGCGATCGCGTTCCACAGCAGCATCGGCGCCAAAACGGCCCGCGCCTTGCCTGACAGAAAGGAGCAGGGACCGCGTTTGGCGATCGAGGATGCGACCAGCCAGCCCGATACCATCGTCAGCAGCGGCACCGAGGCCCGACCGAACAACTCGACAACCGACCAGCGCACGATGCCCTGGGTCGTCTCGGCCAGACGCGACATCTGCTCCCCGCCGATGCCGGTCCAGGCGTGGACATAGACGATGCCGAGGATGCAGATGAGGCGCGCAACACCGATCGCCTGGGACAGCGGCGGCGGCGCCCCTCTTTGCATGACCGTGACCGGCCGCGTCATGGATGTTCGCCCTTCACGCCACCAACCAACGCATCGCTCCCTGAACCCTCGCTGCACGCGTCGACGAATCGACGCGCCGGTGAGACGGCGCGTTGTTCAGGCCGCTGCTGCCGCCACTTGCTCACCATCCGCGCCAACTACGGATGTCGCGCAGCGCATCTTCCGTCGTGCTCCAGAAGTTGCACGGCAGCGTCCCTTCGCTTTGCCGTACTTATCCCCGCTGGCCTTGAACGGCCTCTCGGACTATAGGGACCCCGAAGTCCCGCCGCGTACAGCAGGCGCGACCAAGATATATCGGATACATTATGCCTTTTTCGACCCTGCCGCGGCCCGTTGCCGAGGCCATTGAAGAGCGTGGCTACACCGCGCCGACTCCCGTCCAGGCCCAGGTGATCGCCGCCGAAGCCAATGACCGCGACCTTCTCGTCTCCGCCCAGACCGGCTCCG
The DNA here is from genome assembly GCF_018006725.1 of Rhizorhabdus sp. Lineage (GTDB taxonomy): Bacteria > Pseudomonadota > Alphaproteobacteria > Sphingomonadales > Sphingomonadaceae > Rhizorhabdus. The sequence continues at coordinate 9,739 of NZ_JAGMXV010000055.1, read as the reverse complement.
GCAAGACCGTGGCCTATGGCCTCGCCATCGCCGAGACCCTGCTGAAGGGCGAAGCTGCCCTGCCCCGTCCCGGCGAGCCCCTCGCCCTGGTCATCGCGCCGACGCGCGAACTCGCCCTGCAGGTTCAGCGGGAGCTTCAGTGGCTCTATGCCAAGCTCGGCGCACGGGTCATCAGCTGCGTCGGCGGAATGAACGTGCGCGTCGAACAGCGCCAGCTGAGCTATGGCTGCCACATCGTCGTCGGCACCCCCGGCCGACTGCGTGACCATCTCGAACGCGGCGCGCTCCAGCCTGGATCGCTGCGCGCGGTGATCCTCGACGAAGCCGATGAGATGCTCGACCTTGGTTTCCGCGAGGATCTCGAAGAGATTCTCGACATGACGCCGCCCGAGCGGCGCACACTGCTGTTCTCGGCGACGATGCCCAAGCCGATCGCCGTGATGGCGAAGCGGTACCAGCGCGACGCACTGCGGATCGAGACGACCGGCGAGCGCGAGCGCCATGCCGACATCGACTATCGCGCGGTCGCCGTCGCTCCTGGTGACATCGAGCATGCGGTGGTCAACATCCTCCGCTTCCACGAAGCCAAGGGCGCGATGATCTTCTGCGCGACACGCGAAAATGTGCGCCGCCTGTCGGCTGCACTGACCGAGCGCGGTTTCGCGGCGGTTACCCTGTCGGGCGAGCTCAGCCAGAACGAGCGCAACCACGCGCTTCAGGCGCTGCGTGATCGCCGCGCCCGCGTCTGCGTCGCGACCGACGTCGCCGCGCGCGGCATCGACTTGCCCGGCCTCGAACTGGTGATCCACGCCGAGCTGCCGATCGACGCCGAAACGCTGCAGCACCGCTCGGGTCGTACGGGTCGCGCCGGCCGCAAGGGCACCTGCGTGCTCGTCATCCCCTATACCCGCCGCCGCCATGCCGAACGGCTGCTGCGTGGCGCCAATATCCAGGCCAGCTGGGACAAGGTGCCCACCCCCGAGGACATTCATGCGCGCGACGACGAGCGGCTGGTCGAGGGCCTCGCCGCGATCGAGATTTCCGACGAAGACCGCGAGGTGGCCCGCAAGCTGCTCGAATCGCGTTCGGCCGAGGACATCGCCGCCGCCTTCGTCCGTGCCCAGCGGCAGAGCCTGCCGGCGCCCGAGGAACTGGCCGATGCCAGCCCCGCGCCGCAGGCTGCTCGCGAGCAGGGCCCGCGGCCCGGCTTCGAGGATGTCAGCTGGTTCCGCATCAACGCGGGCCGCGACAGCAGCGCCGACCCGCGCTGGCTGCTGCCGCTGATCTGCCGCCGTGGCCACATCACCAAGCGTGACGTCGGCGCGATCCGCATCTTCCCGAACGAGACCCGGTTCGAGATTCCCCGGGCGCTCGTCTCCAAGTTCATGTCGGCGGTCAAGCGCACAGCCGGCGAGGACGAGAGCGTCGTCATCGAGCCGGCGGGCGATGCCCCGCCGCCAGAACGCCGCGGTCCGCCGCGCGACAACCGGCGCCCGGGTGGTCCGCCGCGTCCGCCGCAGGGCCGGGGCGGTCCCCGTCGCGGACCGCCGCGCCGCTGACGCTCGAAAGATCGAATAAAAAAGGGGCGCCGCGCGGCGCCCCTTTTCCTATCTGCCGTCGCGCAGCGCCGATCAGAAGGCCTCTTCGGGAAGCTCCATCGTCGATCGCTTGCCGGCCTTGATCGCGGTCAGCAGCCCGGCGACCTGCGGCAGGATGCGCTCGTAAAAGAAGCGGACGGTCGTGACCTTGTTGGCATAGAAGCCATCCGGATCCTGCCCCATCATCTTCTTCATGCCCGCGACCTTGGCCGAGCGCGCGAACAGATAGGCGATGGCGACCAGACCGAGCAGGCGCAGATAATCGGTCGCGGCGGCACCGGCTTCCTCGGGATCGGCCATCCCCTTCTGGGCAATCGTCGCCGTCGCGAGCTGCAGCGCCCCGAAGGACTTCTCCAGAGCGTCGACCATCTTCTCCATCCCCGGCACCGCCTTGTTCTTCTCGATGAACTCGGACACCGGATGGAAGAAGGAGCGCAGATAGCGTCCGGCATGGGTCGGCATCTTGCGGCCAACGAGGTCGAGCGCCTGGATGCCGTTGGTGCCTTCGTAGATCATCGTGATGCGGGCATCGCGCGCATATTGTTCGACGCCGTGCTCGCGGATGTAGCCATGGCCGCCATAGACCTGGATCGCGATCTGCGCGGCCTCATGGCCGAGATCGGTGAGCAGCGCCTTGACCACCGGGGTCATCAGCGCGGTCATGTCCTCGGCGCGCTGGCGCAGTTCGGGATCGGGCGAATGGCGCTCGGCATCGAGCGCGCGCGCGACCCACATCTGCAGCGCGCGGCACCCTTCGGTGTAGGCGCGCATCGTCATCAGCATGCGCCGCACGTCGGGGTGGACGATGATCGGATCGGCCGACAGGTCGGGCCGCTTGGTACCCGACAGCGAACGTCCCTGGACGCGGTCCTTCGCATAGGCAACCGCGCTCTGATAGGCGGCGGTGCCGACACCCAGGCCCTGCGTGCCGACCGATACCCGCTCGGTGTTCATCATCGTGAACATGGCGGCGAGGCCCTTATGCGGTTCGCCGACCAGCCAGCCCTTCGCATCGTCAAAGCTCATCTGGCAGGTGGCCGAGGCCTTCAGCCCCATCTTGTGCTCGATGCCCGTGCACTGGACACCGTTGCGCGGACCGACCGTGCCGTCGTCCTTCGGCAGGAACTTCGGCACCAGGAACAGGCTGATTCCCTTTACGCCCTTGGGCGCGTCGGGCAGGCGCGCGAGGACGAGGTGGATCACATTTTCGGTCAGGTCGTGGTCACCGGCGGAAATGAAGATCTTGTTGCCCGTGATCAGGTAGCTGCCGTCGTCCTGCGGCACCGCCTTGGTGCGCAGCATACCGAGGTCGGTGCCGCAATGCGGCTCGGTCAGGCACATCGTGCCGGACCACACGCCAGCGACCATGTTCGGCAGATAGCGCTGCTGCAGATCCTCCGACGCATGGCCGATGATCGCCGAGGCCGCGCCATGGGTGAGGCCGGGGTAGAGTCCGAAGGAGATGTTGGCCGAGCTGATCATCTCCTCGACCGCCTTGTTGACGGTCTCGGGGAGACCCTGGCCGCCCCATTTCGGGTCGGAGGCGAGCGCGCACCAGCCGCCGTCGCGGAACTGGTCATAGGCTTCCTTGAAGCCCTTGGGCGTCCGCACGACCCCATTTTCCCAGAGGCAGCCTTCCTCGTCGCCACTGGCGTTCAGCGGCAGCAGCACGTCCTTCGCCAGACGCGCCGCTTCTTCCAGCACCGCGTCGACGAGATCGGGTGTGAACTCCGCATGAGCCGGCAGGGCGCCATATTCGTCCTTGGCGAACAACTCGTGGATCAGGAAGCGCATGTCGCGCAGCGGGGCCTCATAGACTTGCATCGTCTTGCTCCTCAATTCCTACAATTCCTCCCCGGCTCGGGGAGGGGGACCATGCGCCGCATGGTCGAGGGGAAATCCCAATGTCGCGCATGCCCCTCCACCGTCTTCGGCGGTTCCCCTCCCCGTTCCGGGGAGGAATGAGGGAGACGCGCATCCTTATCAGTTCCGGAGCGGCTTGCCGGTTTCGAGCATCGATTCGACCCGTGCCATGGTGCGCGGGTCGCGCACCCGCTTCATGAACGCGTCCTTCTCGAGCGCCAGCATCTGCTCTTCGGTCACCACGTCGACGAGATCCGCCTCGCCGCCGGTCAGCACCGTCGCCAGGGCGTCGGACACGACCATATCATAGTCGGTCGCCATGCCGCGCTTGTGGAAGCCCTCGGCGGCCATACCGAGCGCGACGCGCCCGCTGGGGCCGGGCAGGCGGAACTCGGGCGGCTTGGGCGGCTGATAGCCGTCGACCATCGCCAGCGCGCGCGCCTTGGCGTCAGCGAGGAGGCGATCGCGATTCATCGTGATGCCGTCGTCCTTGCGCAGGAACTGAAGCTCTTTCGCCTCGGCCGCCGACTTGGCCACCGTCGCGGTCGAGATCGTCTCGAAGGCCTTGGCGACCGCCGGCATCGGTCCCTTGGGCAGCAGACCCGAGCGCTGCCAGCGGTCGATATATTCGCCGCAGCCGCCCCAGCCGGGGACGAGGCCGACGCCGCATTCGACGAGGCCGATATAGCTTTCGGCATGCGCCTGGATCGCGTCCGAATGAAGCAGGATTTCACAGCCGCCCCCGAGCGCGAGGCCGGCCGGGGCAGACACCACCGGGAAGGGCGCATATTTAAGCGCCTTGTAGGCCTGCTGCCCGCCGCTCACGAGCTTCTCGATCTCGCCCCAGGCGGCGATGTTCACCGCGAAGAGCGCGAGGCCGAGGTTGGCGCCGGCGGAGAAATTGCTGCCCTCATTATAGACTACAAGCGCCTTCATGCTCTTCGCCACATGCTCGACCGCCTGGCCGAGCAGCTTGAGCGTCTCGCCGTCGAGCGCGTTCATCTTCGAGGTGAATTCGAAACAGGCGACGCCGTCGCCGATATCCCACACTGCCGCCGAACCGTTCTTGAGGATCGGCTTGGCCGCGAGCTTGACGTCATCAAGCAGCAGCACGCCATCGGGCCGGACGACGTCATGATAGGCCCCGTCGGTACCGAGATACTGGCGCTTGCCGCCCTCGACCCGATAGAAGCTGCGATCGCCGACGGTGGCGAGAATGGCCGGAACCGGCTTGCCTTCATCGGCGAGGCGCTTGGCGAAGCCCGCTGCGCCGAGCTGGTCGATAAGCTCGAACGGCCCGAACTTCCAGTTATAGCCGAGCTTCATCGCGTCATCGATCGCGACGATGTCGTCGGCGATTTCGCTTACGAGGCTCGCGGCATAGCCCAGCACCTGGCTTAGCACGGTCCATGCGAAAGCACCGGTCTTGCCCGGCAGCGCCACGAGCTGGGGCAGCTTGGCGCGGGGGACCTCGGCCTTGATCGCCGGACGATAGTCGCCGGTCGCGAGATCGATCGCTTCCTTGCGCTTCCCGGCCTCGCGGTTGAGGCGATAGAAACCGCCCTTGCCCTTGCGGCCGGTATAGCCCTCGGCGATCATCTTCTCGACCAGCGTCAGTGGCCGGACGGTTGCCAGATAGGGATCGCCCTCGGGCAGCGTCGAGGTGAAGCTCTTGAGCAGCAGCGGCATCAAGTCGATGCCGACGAGATCGAGCAGGCCGAAAATGCCGGTCTTCGGCACGCCCATCGGGCGGCCGCCGATCGCATCGGCTTCCTCGATCGTCAGACCGAGATCGACGGTCGCATTATAGGCGACCTGCAGCCAGTAGCTGCCGATCCGGTTGGCGATGAAGCCGGGACGGTCGTGCGCGGGCACGACACGCTTGCCGAGCGCGCGGTCGATGAAGTCACTGACCCGCGCCGCCGTCGCATCCTGCGTGCGCGGCCCGGTGACGACCTCGACCAGCCGCATGTAGCGCGGCGGGTTGAAGAAATGGGTGATCAGGAAATCCGCAGCAAAGGCGTCCGACCGCCCCTCGATCAGCTTTTCCAGCGGAATGGTCGAGGTGTTGGACGACACCGCCGTGCCGGGCTTCCGCACGTCCTCGAGCTTCGCATAGAGCGCCTGCTTGAGGTCGAGCCGCTCGATGATCGCTTCGATCACCCAGTCGCATTCGCCGACCCTGGCGAGATCGTCCTCGATATTGCCGGTCTCGACCAGCCTCGCCGCCGCCTTCGACATGAAGGGGGCGGGATCGGTCTTGAGCATGCGCGCGACCGCACCCTCGGCAACGGCGTTCCGGTTGCCCCCGTCCTTCGGCAGGATATCGAGAAGCAGCACGGGCACGCCCGCATTGGCGACCTGGGCCGCGATGCCGGCGCCCATCGTGCCGGCGCCGATCACGCAGACCTTGCGGATCGGATCCTTGCTGTCCGCGCCCATGGTCAGATCGCTTCCAGCACGGTGGCGATACCCTGGCCGCCGCCGATGCACTGGGTCGCGAGCGCATATTTGCCGCCCTCGCGCTTGAGCAGCGCCGCGGCCTTGCCGACGATCCGCGCGCCGGTCGCGCCGAGCGGGTGGCCGAGCGCGATCGCACCGCCATCGATGTTGACTGTCTCGGGCTTGACCCCCAGTTCGTTGCTGCAGGCGAGCGCCTGGCTGGCAAAGGCCTCGTTGAGTTCCACCACGTCCATGTCGGCGGCGGTCAGCGCCGCGCGTTCGAGCGCCTTGCGCGAGGCAGAGACGGGGCCGATGCCCATGATCTCGGGCTCGCAGCCCGACACGGCGACACTCTTGATGCGGGCGAGGATGGTGAGTCCGTTCGCGCGGGCATAGTCCTCGCTGGTAACGAGCACGGCGGACGCACCGTCGGTCAGCGGCGAGGAGGTGCCGGCGGTGACCGAGCCATTGGCATCGAACGCCGGCTTCAGGCCTGCAAGCGCCTCGGCGGTCGTTTCCGGACGGATGGTGCCGTCGGTATCGACGACGCCCTTCTTCGTCTTGATCGGGACGATCTCATCCTTCAGGCGACCCGCCTCGCGGGCAGCGGCGGCCTTTTTCTGGCTCTCGACGGCGAAAGCCTCCTGCGCCTCGCGGGAGACCTGATACTGGGTCGCGACATTCTCTGCGGTTTCGCCCATTGAGATATAGGCGCCGGGCCGCTTCTTCGCGAGTTCGGGGCTGGGCATCGGGTTATAGCCCATCATCGGCACACGGCTCATGCTCTCGACGCCCGCGCAGACGAAGACGTCGCCCGCGCCGATCGCGATCTGGCCTGCGGCAATGTGGATCGAGCTCATCGACGAGCCGCAGAAGCGGTTGACCGTCATTCCGCCGACCTTGAGCGGGAGATCCGCCAGCAGACCGATCAACCGCGCGACATTGAGGCCCTGCTCCGCTTCGGGGAAGGCGCAGCCGAGCACGATGTCCTCGATGTCCTCGGGCTTCACACCGGTCTTCGCGATGAGGCCGCGAATCACCTGGGCGGCGAGATCGTCGGGGCGGACGCGGGCAAGATCGCCCTTGTTGGCAAGGTGGAAAGGCGAGCGCGCATAGCCCGCGATGACGGCAATCGGCATGGAACCATCTCCCTAGGCGCGGCATTTTTACAACAGCCGCGGACGATTTCTCTTAAAGGTATGAAGTCTCCCCTATACGTCAATCCTTTTTTGTGCAATCCATGCTGCACCATAGGGAACGACCTGATCGCAGCATCAGGCGTCAAGAGGATGACGAAAGCGCATGAGCATCACCTTAATGGCATTGGCGGCTGCGGCTGTCGGAAATCCCGACGTCGTGGTCGGCCGCTGGCGGACCGAGACGCGCGGCGGCATCATCGAGATCGCCCGCTGCGGGCCCTCGATCTGCGGCAAGATCGTCACGTCTGACGGTCTGGCGACCAATCCGAATCTGATGGACGTCAACAACAAGGATCCCAAGCTCCGCAATCGCCCGATCAAGGGGATGCAGATGCTGGGCGGCTTTTCCTACAAGGACGGGCTGTGGGACGGCGGCACCATTTATAATGGCGAGGACGGCAAGACCTATTCCGCCCGCATCACCCCCATCGACGCCAACACCCTGAAGCTCCGGGGCTGCATCTTCGTGCCGCTCTGCAAAAACCAGACCTGGACCCGCGTGCGCTGATCCGCGCGCCTGTATCGTTTAGAGAGGAACCTTCCATGTCCCACAACAGCATCCGCCGCGCAGCATTGGCAGGCGCTTCCACCGCCGCCGCGCTGTTTGCAGCGGGTACGGCCAATGCCTCGGCCTTCTATCTTCAGGAACAGTCGGTGGTCGCCGCCGGTCGCGCCTTTTCGGGCGAAGCCGCCGACCAGGGGGCACAGAATCTCTGGTGGAATCCAGCCGCGATCGCCGGCAACGAAAAGAACACGCTCTATGGCGGCTTCAGCGCCATCCTTCCCAAGGGCAAGGTCCGCAACAACAGCTCGGTGATCATCCGTCCGGGTCAGGCCCCGGCCGGCATCCCCGGCAACCAGGTGTCCGTCGACCCGCTCAACAAGGGTTTCCTGCCCTCGGGTGCCGTCGGCTACAAGCTTAACGACAAATGGTCGGTGGGCGTATCGCTCGCGGCCCCCTACAGCTTCGCGACCAATTACGAGAATACGAGCTGGGCGCGCTACACCGCCGACAAGACCAAGCTGACGACGATCGATATCCAGCCGACGATCGCCTATGCGCCCTCGCCGATCATCGGCATCGGCATCGGCCTGAACGTCGAATACAGCAAGGCCTCGCTGTCGAACTTCCTGCCGAACCTGTCCCCGGCGCTGCCCGACGGGCACCAGACGCTGCGCGGCGACGGCTGGGATCTCGGATGGTCGGCCGGCGTCCAGCTGCACCCGAGCCCGCTGATCGACCTCGGCTTCTCGTACAAATCCTCGGTCAAGCATAAGCTGAAAGGCAGCATCACCACCGCCGGCCTGCTCGGCCCGCTTGCCGGGCAGAATGGCCGCATCGAAGGCATCACCGCCACCTTCCGTACGCCCTGGCAGGCGATCGCCAGCGCGCGCATCCATGTCAGCGACGCTCTGACGCTGAACGGCCAGGTCGTCCGCGCGGGCTGGAACAAGTTCGACGCGATCGACCTCGGCGCGCCGGTCAACGCCGCACTCGACCAGAACTACAAGAACAGCTGGAGCGTCGCAGGCGGCATCGATTATGTCGTGACGCCGCAGTGGACGATGCGCGGCGGCGTACAATGGGACCAGACCCCGACGCGCAACGGTTCGCGCGACGCCCGCGTGCCTGATGCGAGCCGCATCAACTTCGCGCTGGGCACCTCCTACGCGATCACCGACTCGATCACGCTCGACGCGGCGGCCAACTATGTCGACTTCAAGAACTCGTCGATCGATCGGCTCGGCGGCTTCTATGTCGGCACCCCCGCACAGACGATCATCCGCCCCAATGGCAGCCTGACCGGCGCGAAGGCGATCATCCTCGCCGTCGGCGGACGCATGGCCTTCTGATCAGGAGATATTTCGAGATGACTTCCCGCGACACCGTGACTGACCCACTTTCCTCCGGTCGCGGTGCCGCACTTCCGGACGGCGGAGGCGTGCCAGCGTCTCCGCCGATTCCGCCCAGGCTGCTGACCGAGTTGATCGACGGTGCCGTGCGCGATCATGGCGCGCGCCGGGCGATCGACTTTCTCGGGCGGCACTGGACCTATGCCGAGATCGGCGCGCTCGTCGACCGTGCCGCCGCTGGCCTTCAGGCGATGGGCGTTGGGCCGAACATACGCTTCGGCCTGTGCCTGCCCAACACACCCTATTTCGTTATCCTTTATTTCGCGGCGCTCCGCTGCGGCGCGACGGTCGTCAACTTCAACCCGCTCTATGTCGAGCATGAGCTGCGCCACCAGATTCGCGACTCCGGAACGACCGTCATGGCAGTCATCGACGTGGCATCGATCCACGCCAAGGTAGCCGCCGTCGCCCAGGAGAGCGGCCTCGAAAAGATCATCGTCTGCCCGCTGGCGGACATATTGCCGCCCTTCACCTCGCTGCTCTACCGCCTTTTCAAGCGGTCGGAGATTGCGCGTTGGCCGGCCGATGCGCGACACATGGCGTTCCGCGACCTGACGGCGGCCGATCCCGCCGCGTTCAAGCCCGTCGCAATCGATCCCGACGACGTCGCCGTGCTGCAATATACCGGCGGCACCACCGGCGTGCCCAAGGGCGCGATGCTGACCCACGCGAACCTCACCGCGAACAGCCGGCAGATGACGCTGCATGTCGGCCATGGCGCGG
>NZ_JAGMXV010000269.1 GCF_018006725.1 Rhizorhabdus sp. | reverse complement strand
TGAAAATTACACCAATGCCGGGGGGAGTGGCCCTCGGGCTACGCCCTCACGCCACTCCCCCCGGCATGTAACACGATGGCCTGGTTTTACGCCGCCGAATGGCCGACTTTTGCTCCGCCGTTGACAAATACTCAAGCCACCAAGCCCAGTTCAGCTTCCATCGTCTTGCGCATCTCGAACTTCTGCGCCTTGCCCGTGACCGTCATAGCGAAGCCCTCGACGATGCGGACATAGCGGGGAACCTTGTAGTGGGCGATCTTACCCCGGCAGTGGGCAATCACATCGTCGGCGCTCAGCCGATGGCCGGCTCGCGCTATGACCCATGCGCAGACTTCCTCACCAAATTTAGCGTCGCTGACGCCAAAGACCTGCACATCGACGATCAACGGGTGGCCAAGCAGGAATTCCTCGAGCTCGCGCGGATAGATATTCTCGCCGCCCCGGATGATCATGTCCTTGATGCGGCCGGTAATGCGAACATAGCCCCGCTCATCCATCACCGCGAGATCGCCCGAGTGCATCCATCCTTCCGCGTCGATGGCATCGTCGGTCTTTTCCGGATCGTTCCAATATCCCTGCATCACCGCATATCCGCGCGAGCAATATTCGCCCTGTTGGTTCACCTGCAATGTCTCGCCGTTCAACCCTACGATCTTTGCTTCGGCATGAGGGTGGACGCGGCCCACCGTCGCCACTCGCTCTGCGACGGGATCGTCTATCGACGTCTGCGTCGTCAGGGGACTGGTTTCGGTCATGCCATAGCCGATAGTCACCTCGCGCATGTTCAACCGATCCATGATCTGCTCCATCATGGCCGCCGGGCAAGGGGCGCCCGCCATGATCCCGGTGCGCAAGGACGAGACGTCGAACTGATCGAGGTCCGGATGGTTGAGGATCGTGATCAGCATGGTCGGCACTCCGTAAAGCGCCGTACAACGTTCATCTCGCACCGCCTCAAGTGTCATCCGCGCATCATAAGCCTCTCCGGGGTAGATCATCGCAGCCCCGCTCGTCACGGATGCAAGATTACCCAGGACCATGCCGAAGCAATGATAGAGCGGAACCGGAATGCAGATGCGGTCCTTGACGGTGAGATTGATGGTTTGTCCCGAAAAATAACCATTGTTGAGAATGTTGCGATGCGTAAGCGTTGCCCCCTTTGGAAAACCCGTCGTGCCGCTGGTGAATTGTATGTTGATGGCATCGTCCGGTCGCAGACTTTCCGATGCCGCGCCCAGCAGCAGGGGATCCGCCGACACGCGCAGTTGCTCCCAAGGAATGAAACCGTCATGTGCCTGCTCACCAAGCGAAATCACCAGGCGAAGGTCAGGTAAACTACGCGTCCCGATCTCGCGTAGCATGGCGATGTAGTTACTGCTTTTGAAGGCAGATGCCGTCACCAGCACGCTGCAGCCGACCTTTGCGAGCGCATACTCGATTTCGCTGACACGATAGGCAGGATTGATGTTTACCAGGATCGCGCCGATCTTGGCGGTCGCGAATTGAATCACGGTCCATTCGGCGCAATTGGGCGCCCAGATGCCGACCCGATCGCCGCGACGCACCCCATGATCGAGCAGTCCGCACGCGACCCGTTCCGCTTCGCGGTTCAGTTCCTGCCAGCTCCAGCATATATTCTGATGCCGGGAAACCAATGCCAGTTCACTCCCCCAGCGCCGGGCAGCCACCGATAGGGCTTCTCCCAGCGTCATCTCCAGCAGCGGAACATCAGCCGCGCCTTTCGCAATTGAGAGCACGGTCACCTCTTGATGTTGATCACTTGGAGCTGCGTATATTCGGCGAGGCCCTCGACGGACTGCTCGACACCCAGGCCGGAATTTTTGAAGCCGGCCATGGGGATGTGCGGGCCGATCGCGATATGCTGGTTGACCCACATCTGACCGCTTTCGATACGCTCGGCGATCGCCGCGGCGCGCTCGACATCTTTCGACCAGATGGATCCACCCAGGCCGTATTCGGAGGAATTGACGCAGCGTACCACGTCGTCCACATCCGAGAAGGCGATGACCGGCAATATGGGTCCGAATTGCTCTTCATCCACGATCGTATGGCCGTCGCTGATATCCCGGACGATGGTCGGTTGGATGAAATAGCCGGCTCGCTCCATGGCTTCGCCACCGGCGATGATCTTGCCGTCGCGCCGGGCCGCCTCCAGGAATCCCTTCACCTTTTCAAATTGCGCGCGGTTCTGGATCGGACCGATATTCGTTCCCTGCTTCAGTCCGTCATCGACGACGGCTTCCTGCGCCAGCCTTGCCAATTCGTCGCACATCGCCTCGTAGATCGATTCATGCACATAGGCCCGCTTCACCGCCAGGCAGACCTGTCCGCAGTTGAGGAACGCGCCGTTGAAGATCGCCAGCGCCGTCTCACGCACATCGACATCCTCCAGCACGATGGCCGGATCGTTGCCGCCCAGCTCGAGCGTGACGCGCTTGAGCGTATCAGCGCTGCTCGCCGCGATCCGCTTGCCGGTGGCGGTCGAACCCGTGAAGCCAATTTTGGCGACATCCGGATGGGCGGTGAGATGCGGCCCCAGGTCATTATCGTCGGTGATGATGTTGACCACGCCCGCCGGGAAGATGTCTCGGCACAGCGCGCCTAATGCAAGGGCGGTGACGGGCGTGGTAGGGGCCGGCTTCAAGATGATGCTGTTTCCCGCCAGCACGGCGGGACCGATCTTCCAGCAGGCGACGAGCAGCGGGAAGTTCCATGCGATGATCCCGACGACCACGCCTAGCGGCCGATGCTTGACGACGATATGGGCCTGCTCATCGTCCTGTATGACCCGGTCGGGAAGCTCGAGAGTGGCGTAGTGCCGGAGATATCCTTCCGTCCACGCAACTTCCCCCTGGGCCTCGGCAAAGGGCTTGCCCTGTTCTTGCACCAGCAGGCGCGCGAGATTGTCGCCATCGGCCGCGATGGCATCGGCAAGCTCGATGAGCTTGGCCTGGCGCTGCGCGAAGGGCGTCTCGGCCCAGCCGGGATAGGCTGCCTTGGCGGCTTTGATGGCTTCGTCGGCCTGAGCCGCTGAAGCGCGCGGCACGGTCACGAACGCTTCGCCGAGTGCGGGGTTGATGACCTCGAGCGTGCCATCGCCCTCCACGAGTTGGCCCCCAATCAGCAACTTATAATCAGACATGCTTGTCTCCAGCCACATACGTGGGAAAATCGAATATGCAGGGCATCCAGAGCGCCCCATGGTCGCCGGTCTTCAGTCCTGACCGGCGCAAGCGTTTGTCGCCGCCTTTTCACAAAGGATCGGATGACCGGCGGCGGGCGCCGAAACCGCCGGTCATCCTCTCTAAGCGAGCCTATTTTTTCGGTTTTGCGCTCGCGGCAGGTTGTCCGCGCACAGAATCTGCAGTGCCTTGAATGAACGCCTTGAGCTTCTTGACGTCCTCTGCGGTAAGCTTGCCCTTGAAATCGGGCATACCCTGCTCGGCCATCGCACCTTCGAAAACGAACGCTTCAAGATTGGCGATCGCCTCGCGGGGCGCATAACCCAGGTTGGGCAAATTGCCTCCCTTGTCGACGCCAGGAACGCCATGGCAGAACAGACAGTTGCTGACGTAGAGTGCGCCTCCAGGAGCGACGTCCTTCTTGTCATAGGGCACGCCCGAGAGCAGTTCCCCCTGCTCATATTTTCCGAACTGCGGCAACGGCGCCTTGCCGCCGATGACGAAGGTGTAGACCGTACCAGGCGAACTGCGGTCGGTAGCGCGCTGGGACTCACCGAAAACACCGCCCCAACCCACCGCAATCGAGACATACTGCTTGCCATCGATCTGGTAGGTGATCGGAGCCGCGATGACGCCACTGCCTACCGGCGACTCCCACATTTTATGGCCGTTGCGCGCATCATAGGCTACGAAATGCCCATCTGCGGTTCCTTGGAACACCAGATTCCCCGCTGTGGTCAGCGTGCCACCATTCCACGGCGAAACTTGTTCCTGACTCCAGACTTGCTTCTGGCGCACCGGGTCCCATGCGATCAGGCGACCGAAGGGTTTGGCCTTCGTCGCCGCGCCTCCCAGCAAACTGCCTGTGTTCCAACCGATGCCGCTCATGGGCTGGCCTGGAATGTTGGAGCGATATTTCCATTTCGGATCGTCCGCCAGCGAAAGCGGCACATGCTGCGCGGGAATGAACGCCAGCCCCAAAGCCGGATTGAACGACATGGAATGCCAGTTGTGCCCGCCAAAAGGACCGGGAATGATCTCATAGGGCGTGGCCGAGCGGACGCCGGGCAATTCGATAGGCCTGCCCGCCTTGTCATAGCCCGAGGCCCAGTTCACCGGCACGAAATTCTTCGCGGAGATGAATTTGCCGTTTGTCCGATCGATGACGAAGAAGAAGCCGTTCTTGGGCGCATGCAGGATCACTTTGCGCGGCGCGCCGTCGACCGTCATGTCGGCCAGGATCATATCCTGCGTCGACGTGTAATCCCAGTTGTCCCCCGGCGTCTCCTGATAGTGCCAGACATATTCGCCGGTATCAGGATTGAGCGCGACGATCGATCCGAGATAGAGATTGTCGCCGCCCTTGGGACTGCGGCGATTGCGCGACCAAGGCGCCCCGTTTCCGACGCCGATATACATGAGATTGAGCTGCGGATCGAACGCCATGCTGTTCCAGACGGTGCCGCCACCGCCCGCCTCCCAATAGCGTCCGCTGGGGTCCCAGGTCTTGGCGGCGGCTTCCATCGCCTTGTTCTCAAACGGCTTCGATGGATCTCCCGGGACCGTGAACCAGCGCCAGAGCTTCTTGCCCGACGACGCATCATAGGCGGTGATATAGCCACGCAACCCCAGCTCCGCGCCACCGTTACCAATGATGACCTTGCCCTTGTACACACGCGGCGCGCCGGTGATGGTGGCTGGCGAGTCCGGCGATAGTCTGGTGTCCTCTTCCCACAATTTGGCGCCGGACGCCGCATCAAGCGCGATGAGACGACCATCGAAGGCTCCGACGAAGACTTTTCCCTCATAGACGGCCACGCCCCGGTTCACGACGTCACAGCACCCCTTGCCGCCCGCGCTGCGCGGCACTTGCGGATCGAACGTCCACAACTGCTTCCCCGTCCGTACATTGATTGCATGCACGACGCTCCAGGATGCTGTCACGTACATGATCCCGTCCACAACAAGCGGCGTTGCCTCTACGCCGCGGGTCGAGCCCAGATCATAGGTCCAGGCCAAACCCAGTCGGGCGACATTGTCAGTGGATATCTGGGACAGCTTGCTGAAGCGCGTTTCCGAATAGTCGAGGCCGTAGCTGGGCCATTCCTCGGAAGTCGCAGCGTTCTTGACAATAAAGTCACCGTTAATTTTCCCGGCGATTTTCGAGGTATCGACGGGTGCCCGGTTGCTCGCTTCGTTCGACCGCGAGCAACCACTCAGTGTCGTACCCAGCAAGAGGAAGCCCGCCCCCACAAGGGCCATTCGCCCCGGCTTTCCCCGCCCGAAAAAGATGATCGACATGTCTTTGTTCTTTCTCTCAAATACTTAGAAGACCGGCTCTGTTGCAAAGATTGGCGGCAGTCAGAGGTAGGCTGTCGCTCTGCGCCGATCAGGCGGCTGCTGCGAAATGGTGGTTGAGCATGCCCATGGCCTCCGTCAGCGCCGAGGGCCCAATGCCA
>NZ_JAGMXV010000268.1 GCF_018006725.1 Rhizorhabdus sp. | reverse complement strand
GAATGTCATCATGGAGCTTTCATGGCGGCTCAGCGCCAGAGGCGAAACCGCAATCGTGCCGCGCGGGATTCACGCCACATTCTATGTATGATAAAGGACATTATCACACATTCAGGGGACCATGATCGCCATGCCCGAGACGGCCTCGACACCGCCGCAGCGCCGCCCTGTCATCCGGACCGTAAGCTTCGATGAGGCCGGCGCGGCGATCGGCCGCTTGCTGCCGATCGCGCTGCCGCCCACGCGCGCGGCCGAGACCGGCGCGTCGGCCAAGGTCGCGGATTTTCTGTTGGCCTGGTGGAATGGCGACGAGTGCGGGCATTTCCCGATCCTGCATCTTTGCAACGTCGATGCCGTCATTGCCGAGGATATGCTGACGGTCATGGCCTATCTGGCGCAGGAGTCGACCACCTATGCCGATGCCTGGGGTTACCGCGACGCGATGCACGACCTTTGGGTGCGCTATCGCGGCGACCCCGCCGAGAGCGTTTAAACGTCTCCGAAGATCCACCGTAAAAAGGGATGCCGGCATGATCGAAAATGACGACGAGGCTTTTGCCGACAACTGCGCCGAGCGCGACCAGGCCAAGGCGCTGCGCGAGCAGGCGCGCGGGGGCGGGCTGCGTTTCGAGGTGTATCTACCCGGCGACATGGCCGATTGGCTGTTGGCGCAGGTCGAGCGGGGCCATTTCGTTGATCCGTCCGAGGCGGTGTTCGCGATCGTCCAGAACTTCATCGAGATGGAGCCGCACCGCGATTTGCGCGACGAGCTGTTGCGCCGGATATTGGACGAGTCGGTTGGACGCGGGCTTGAGGACGTGAAGGCGGGCCGCGTTCGTCCCGCCGATGAGGTGTTTGACGAATTGCGCCGGGAGCTGGCGAAGCCCCGCCGCGAGCCGGCCCGCTGGCAGAAGATCGCACGATGAACCAGCTCGCCCTCCTACCCTCGCCCGCGCTGGCGTTGCCGGCCTTGATCGCGGCGGCCGACGACGCCACGCGGCTGCGCTTCCTTGAGTTCTTCGCCGTCACCATCCGCAATCCGCATACGCGCCGTGCCTATGCGCGCGCGGCGGGCGACTTCCTGGCCTGGTGCGAGGCGCGCGGCGTTGCCTCTCTCGCTGGCGTGCAACCGCTCCACGTCGCGGCCTGGGTCGAGGCGCTGGGGCGCGAGCTGGCCGCGCCCAGCGTCAAGCAGCAGCTCGCCGGCGTGCGCCACCTGTTCGACTGGCTGGTAACGGGCCATATCGTGCCGGTGAATCCTGCCGGATCGGTGCGCGGGCCGGCGCATAGCCAGCGGCGCGGCAAGACGCCGGTGCTCGCCCCCGACGAGGCGCGGCGGCTGCTCGATACCATCGACGTGACGACGCCGGCGGGCCTGCGCGACCGCGCCCTGATTGGATTGATGGTCTATTCATTCGCACGGATCGGCGCGGCGCTCGCGATGCGGGTGGAGGACGTGTTCGTGCAGAATCGCAGGCTTTGGGTGCGCCTGCACGAGAAGGGCGGCAAGCGCCATGAAATGCCCTGCCACCACAACCTTGAGCATTATCTCGCTGAATATCTCGACGGGTGCGAGTTGCGCGAAGACCGCAAAGGGCCGCTGTTCCGCACGATCGCGCGCGGCACTAAGCGCCTCAGCGATACCCCCCTGCCCCAAGCCAATGCGTTCGCGATGGTGCGCCGGCGCGCGGGCGCGGCCGAGATCGGGACGGCGATCGGCAACCATTCGTTCCGCGCGACCGGGATCACCACCTATCTGAAAAACGGCGGCACGTTGGAGACGGCCGCGACGATGGCAAACCACAGCTCGACGCGCACCACCCAGCTTTACGACCGGAGACCCGATGACGTGACGCTGGACGAGGTGGAGCGGGTGTTGATCTAGGCGGCGATCGCCGGCGCACACGCCCAGCGGTCGCCATCCCAATGAAACCCTAGCCGCTGCGCGTTGCTGATCGCGGGCGGCTCGCCCTTGCGCCAGAAGGCGCGCATCTTGGCGCGCTCGTCCAGATCGGCGTCGGCGACGATCGCGCGCGCGGCCTGGATGAACTGCCCATGTCCGAACACATAGACGAGCGAAGCGGGCGGCATGGCCGCGAGGCGGGCCAGCGCCGCCTCGCAGCGCCCGAGCAAGGCGCGGAAACTCTCCGCCCCTTCCCCGTCGCAATAGTCCGGATCGGCCGCGCTCCAATAGCGTTCGAGGTGCGGCATCCGTTCGGCGCTGCGCGTGCCGTTCCAGCGCGCCGGTTGCAGATAGGTAAATTCTTCGATCGGCCACACTTCGACCGGCACGCCAGGAAAGCGCGCTATCGTCGGCGCGGCCGTCTGCCGGGTGCGGGTATAGGGCGACGTGACGATGAGCGCGGGCGCTTGCGTCCAGCTCGCCGCGACCTGGCGCGCTTGTTCGTGGCCGCGCTCCGTCAGCTCGATCGCCGCGAGATCATGGCACGGCACGCCGGCGTTGCCGGTGGATTCGCCGTGGCGGATGAAGATCGCCCGCATGTGCGTCATCTATCCGAATACCTCGCTATGCGAGCCAAGGCGCGCGAGGCGCAGCGTTTCGTCGTCGGGCTTGGCGTAGATCAGCACCAGATCGGGCTTGACGTGGCAATCGCGGTAGCCCGCCCAATCGCCGCTCAGATCATGGTCGCGGTATTTGGGATCAAGCGGCGTGTCGGTCGCGAGCGCGGCCAGGACAGGCAGAAGATCGGCATCGAGGGTCGCTCGATGCCGGCCCTTTGATTCCCGCTTGTAGTCGCGCTTGAACCGGGTCGAACGATCAATCGTCCGCACGGAGGTCCGCCATCAGCGCATCGACGCTGGCGAACTTGGTCCCCTTCCCCGCCGCCAGCTCTGCCATTGCCTCGCGTGTCGCGGCGTTCGGAACCTTGACCTCGAAAGGCAAGCGCCGTTCGTCGGCGATACGCAGCATCAACAGTCGGATAGCGTCGGAGATCGAAAGGCCCATCGCGCCCAGCGCGGCGGTGGCGCGTTCCTTCGTCGTATTGTCGATCCTGGCGCGGACATAGGTGTCGGAAACAGCCATTGGGATTTCCTTCTGAAAACGTAGTCCCAACGTAGTCACAAAATCTGATTTTGGCAATGGGTGCGGTGATTATGCGCCTGCCGCTGACGCGGCATCGTGGCTCTAGTCGCTCACGCTCCCCAAGCCCGCAAGCGGTCTTGGCCCAAGGTGACGATCCACATGGCGGAAGCGAGATCGCTGCGCGGATCTCGCGCAGCAATGCCGGCGTGCGCCGGCGCCGATCCTGTTTGAAGGGGGAAAGGCGGTCCCGGCCGCCTCTCCCCCGCAACGGGATAGACGGGCCGTGCCTCGCTACGCTGCGGCCGCTCCACCCCGTCGATTCCCGCTGCCCCCCTCTCCCGCCGGCGTTCTTGGGCGTCCGTGTTCCGGCCGATGGCATGGCCATCGCCGGACAGGCGATTTGAAGGGAGTAAAGACGATGACCCACGAAACCCGCGAAAGCTGGCTCAATGCCGTGGCGCAGGGCATGGCTCCGCTGTTCGAGGCGCTGGACGCCCCCCTGCCCGACCGCGTGCGCGTGGCGATCGGCTTCACCAGTAGAGGCGCGAAGGGCAAGGCGATCGGTGAGTGCTGGGACAACCGGCTCAGCGCGGACGGGCATTTTGAAATCTTCATCCGCCCGGACCTAGCGCATGCGCCTGACGCCATGCCCGCGCAGATCGCCGCCATCCTCGCCCACGAGCTGGTCCATGCCGCTGTCGGCATCCCGGCAGGGCATGGGAAGGCGTTTAAACGGGTCGCGCTTGGGCTGGGCCTTGTCGGGCCGATGCGCGCCACCACTCCCGGCGACGCCTTACTTGCGGCCATCGCACCGATCCTTGAGGCCGCTGGCTCCCTCCCCCATGCCCATCTCGACACCGGCGGGGAGTCGACCGCGCCCAAGAAGCAGAAAACCCGGATGCTGAAATGCGAGTGCGCGACGTGCGGCTATACTGTGAGGACCGCGCGCAAGTGGCTGGAATTGGCCGGAGCGCCGCTTTGCCCGATTGAAGGGGCACGGGATCATGCAGCATGAGCCGCTGGACGCCGACGATGACGAGGGTGGTTAAGCGTCCTCCCCCTGCCCCTTTCATTCAGGCACGGCTTGCACTATGCCCACATGCAAACATGCGGTCATGTAAGGATATTCACATGCCAACAATCGCCATTATCAGCCAGAAGGGTGGTGCGGGGAAAACCACCCTCGCCCTGCATCTGGCCGCCGCCGCCGAGGATGCTGGCCATACCGCGCTGGTGATCGACCTCGACCCGCAGGCGACAGCGAGCCAGTGGGCGGCGTGGCGCAAGGATGCGCCCCCGGTCGTGATCGACAGCGCCCCCCCTCGCCTTGCCGCCAAGATCGAGCAGGCGAGGGCGCAAGGCGCAGCGTTCATCGTGATCGACACCCCGCCCCATGCCGACAGCGCCGCCAGCGCCGCCGTCGAGGCGGCCGACCTGGTGCTGATCCCATGTCGGCCGAGCGCGTTCGACCTGGCCGCGATCAAGACGACCGCCAGCCTTGTGAAGATGCGCGGCAAGCCCGCTTTCGTGATCTTCACGGCGGGAAGCCCGACCGCGCCGCGCATGTATGAGGAAGCGACGCAGCTTGTGCAGGATTATGGGCTGGACGCCTGCCCGCACCGTGTTGCGGATCGTGCCGCGTTCCGTCACGCGGCGGCCGAGGGGAAAACCGCGATGGAGATCGAGCCGGACGGCAAGGCGGCAGACGAGGTGCGCCAGCTTTACAAGTGGACATGCGAGCATGTAAACATGCAAGCATCAACGAAGCGGAGGGCCAGCGCATGAGCCGGAAGGGATCATTGCTTGCATTGCGGGATCGCGATCCCGCACCAACGCCGGCGTCGACCGAGCCGGAGGGAAGGGCGGCCGCGCTGACCGCCCGCAGCACTGGCGTAGGCACCGGCAGCAGTTCGAGCAGCAGCCCGGTTGCGCCGAGCCGTCAGGGCAAGAAGGCGATGACGGGCTATTTCAGCCCGGAAATGTCGTTCGCCATGCACATGACCGCCCGCAAGCACGGCATGAGCTTGCAGGACGCGATGGCCGAGGCGTTCAACGACTGGCTCCGAAAGATGGGGGAAAGTCCTGTAGGCAAGTGAGCATGTTCACATGCAAACATATAGCTTAGGGGAAAACTCATGCCGTGCTAATCGTGTCCGCCATCTTCGCACTGGTGATGATCGGATTGTCCATCCGGGCAAACGCCCGTTTCCGGCAGGAAAGGAACTGCCGATGCAATAGCGGCTTTCACGATCAGAGCCGCTTTCCAATTTGGTGAATTGGTCCGCACCTCGCGTTCTAGCTCTCAGCTTCACGCCCTTCCTTGCGATCTGTGTGCTGGGGCTGTTCAATGTTGCAGCGATGACCCTAACGCCGAGGCCGGGGCAGGAGGGGATGCTGTTACCGTCCCTGATCTTTATTGGAGGCGCGTTCGTGGCGGCCCATGTTTTCCACCTTTGGTTGATCGGAAGGAGCCTGGGCCGAAGTTAAACTCAATGTCGTCATGTTCACATGCAAACATGGCAGTTAACGCCACGACACTGTCCTATTGCCGCCACGATTTTCGGCGAAGCAATCACGCCATGGTAGTTATTAGGCCCAGTCGGCCCGAAGCTGCGATTTTGGCCAGGTTGAAGAACGAACACTGAACGCTTGATTGATTCTACCAGGACCGTTGCTGACCACCGACCTCGTAGATATCGGCTTCCATGGAGCAATTGTA
>NZ_JAGMXV010000267.1 GCF_018006725.1 Rhizorhabdus sp. | reverse complement strand
CGATGGGACCATCCAGAACGACATCCTCAAGGAGTTCATGGTCCGCAATACCTATATCTACCCGCCCGAACCGAGCATGCGGATCATCTCGGACATTTTCGCCTTCACCTCGGCGAACATGCCGAAGTTCAACTCGATTTCGATCTCCGGCTATCACATGCAGGAAGCCGGGGCGACGCAGGTCCAGGAACTCGCCTTCACCATCGCCGACGGCATGGAATATGTGAAATATGGCGTGGCTTCGGGCCTCGATATCGACAAGTTCGCGGGACGGCTGAGCTTCTTCTTCGCGATCGGCATGAACTTCTTCATGGAGATCGCGAAGCTGCGCGCGGCGCGTGTCCTGTGGCACCGGGTCATGACGAAGCTCGGCGCGAAGGACGAGCGCTCGAAGATGCTGCGCACGCACTGCCAGACTTCGGGCGTGTCGCTGACCGAGCAGGATCCGTACAACAATGTGATCCGCACCACGATCGAGGCGATGGCGGCGATGCTGGGCGGCACCCAGTCGCTCCACACCAATGCGCTCGACGAGGCGATCGCGCTGCCGACCGACTTCTCGGCCCGTATCGCGCGCAACACGCAGATCGTCATCCAGGAAGAGACCGGGATGACCAAGGTCGTCGATCCCCTGGGTGGCTCCTATTATATCGAGAGCCTGACCCAGCAGCTGGTCGACCGCGCCTGGGAGATCATCGAGAAGGTCGAGGCCGAGGGCGGCATGGCCAAGGCGGTCGCCGCCGGCTGGCCCAAGGCGATGATCGAGGAAGCCGCTGCCGCCAAGGCCGCGCGGATCGACCGGGTCGAAGAGGTCATCGTTGGCGTCAACAAGTATAAGCTCGCCGAGGAAGAACCGATCGACATCCTCGACGTCGACAATGTCGCCGTCCGCGAGGCGCAGATCCGCCGCATCCAGAAGGTCAAGGCCGGCCGTGACGAGGCGAAGTGCCAGGCCGCTCTCGCCGCGCTGACCGAAGGCGCCAGGGGCAAGGAGAACCTCCTCGCGCTCGCCGTCGAATGCGCGCGCGCGCGTGCCACGCTCGGCGAAATCTCGTCGGCGATGGAGGCGGTGTTCGGCCGCTTCGACACCATGCCAAAGCCGGTCAAGGGCATCTATGGCGGTGCCTATGGCGACGATGCCCGCTGGAGTGCGCTGATCGATGGCGTCGACGCGATCAGCCGCCGCAAGGGGCGCAAGCCGCGCATGCTGGTCGCCAAGATGGGGCAGGACGGTCATGATCGCGGCGCCAATCTCGTGTCCTCGGCCTTTGGTGATCTCGGTTTCGAGGTGGTCGCGGGGCCGCTGTTCCAGACCCCGAAAGAAGCCGCTGATCTCGCGCTGAAGGCCGATGTCGACGTGGTCGGCGCGTCGAGCCTCGCCGCAGGACACAAGACGCTGATTCCCGAGCTGATCCAGCATCTCAAGGATGCGGGCCGGTCGGATATCAAGGTGATTGCGGGCGGCGTGATCCCGGCACAGGATTATCAGTTCCTCCGCGATGCCGGGGTGCAGGGGATTTTCGGTCCGGGTACCAATCTGGTCAATGCAGCTACTGAAGTCCTGCGGCTTCTGGGCCATAACCAGCCCCCCGAGGATGTTGAGGAGGCTGCCGAATGATCCGTCACGACTGGACCCGCGAGGAGATCGCGGCGCTGTTCGACATGCCGTTCAACGACCTGCTGTGGCAGGCGCAGACCGTGCACCGCCAGCATCACGACGCCAATGCGGTGCAGCTGTCGACGCTGCTGTCGATCAAGACCGGCGGCTGTGCCGAAAATTGCGGCTATTGCAGCCAGGCCGCATCGAACGAGACGGAACTCAAGGCCTCGAAGCTGATGCAGGTCGAAGAGGTGCTGTCCGCAGCGCGCGAGGCCAAGGAGTCGGGCTCGGAACGCTTCTGCATGGGCGCTGCGTGGCGCAGCCCCAAGGACCGCGACATGGACGCGATCGTGGCGATGGTCGAAGGGGTCAAGGCGATGGGCCTCGAGACCTGCATGACGCTGGGCATGTTGTCCGACGAGCAGACGGAGCGCCTTGCCGAGGCCGGCCTCGATTATTACAACCACAATCTCGACAGTTCGCCGGAATATTACGACAAGGTCGTGACGACCCGCACCTATGACGACCGGCTGCAGACGCTGGAGCGCGTCCGCAAGGCGGGGATCAACGTCTGCTGCGGCGGCATTGTCGGCATGGGCGAAGACCGCGCCGATCGCGTCGGCTTCATCCACGCGCTGGCGACCCTGCCCGACCATCCGGGCTCGGTGCCGATCAACGCTCTGGTCCCGGTCAAGGGCACCCCGCTCGGCGACATGCTCGAAGGCCTGCCCGAGGCGCGGATCGACGATATCGAGTTCGTCCGCACCGTCGCGGTCGCGCGGATCACCATGCCGCGTTCTGTCGTGCGCCTGTCCGCCGGCCGCGAGAGCATGGGCGATGCGACCCAGGCGCTGTGCTTCCTCGCCGGCGCCAATTCGATCTTCACCGGCGACCGGCTGCTGACCACGGGCAACCAGGGCAGCGACGCCGACAGCCGCCTGTTCGACAAGCTGGGCCTCAAGGGCTCGATCAACGATACCGCGCCGGAAGCTCTGGCTGCGGAATAGAATCACGCCGCCGCTCTTCGGGGCGGACGACAATGATACGGGATAGGGAAGCGACGACGCCCATGTTCAAGAAGATCCTGATCGCCAATCGCGGTGAAATCGCCTGCCGCGTCATCAAGACCGCCCGCCGCATGGGCATCAAGACGGTCGCCGTCTATTCGGACGCCGATGCGCGCGCACCGCATGTCGAGATGGCCGACGAAGCGATCCACATCGGCGCTTCGCCCGCGTCCGAATCCTATCTGATCGCCGACAAGATCATCGCCGCCTGCAAGGCGACGGGCGCCGAGGCGGTCCATCCGGGCTATGGCTTCCTGTCTGAACGGACCAGCTTCGCCGAGGCGCTCGAGGCCGCCGGCATTGCCTTCATCGGCCCGCCGGTCGGCGCAATCGCTGCGATGGGCGACAAGATCGAGTCGAAGAAGCTCGCCAAGCAGGCCGGGGTCAACGTCGTTCCCGGCTTTGTCGGCGAGATCGAGGACACCGACCATGCGGTGCGCATCGCCAACGACATCGGCTATCCGGTGATGATGAAGGCGTCGGCGGGCGGCGGCGGCAAGGGCATGCGCCTCGCCTATAGCGAGAAGGACGTCCGCGAGAATTTCGAGAGCGTGAAGCGCGAGGGTCTCGCCAGCTTCGGCGACGACCGCGTGTTCATCGAGAAGTTCATCGAGAGCCCGCGCCACATCGAGATCCAGGTGCTCGGCGACAAGCACGGCAACATCCTCTACCTCAACGAGCGCGAATGCTCGATCCAGCGGCGCCACCAGAAGGTGGTCGAAGAGGCGCCGTCGCCTTTCGTCTCGCCCGAGATGCGCAAGGCGATGGGCGAGCAGGCCGTCGCGCTGGCACGCGCCGTCGGCTATTACAGCGCAGGCACGGTCGAGCTGATCGTGTCGGGCGCCGACAAGACTGGCCAGGGCTTCTACTTCCTCGAGATGAACACCCGCCTGCAGGTCGAGCATCCGGTCACCGAGTATATTACCGGCCTCGATCTCGTCGAACAGATGATCCGCGTCGCCTATGGCGAGAAGCTCGCGCTCACCCAGGACGATGTGAAGATCAACGGCTGGGCGGTCGAGAACCGCGTCTATGCCGAGGATCCCTATCGCGGCTTCCTGCCGTCGACCGGCCGCCTCGTCCGTTATCGTCCGCCGGCGGAGGTGGACCATGTCCGCGTCGACGACGGCGTCTACGAAGGCTCCGAGATCTCGATGTTCTACGACCCGATGATCGCCAAGCTGGTGACCTGGGGCGAGACGCGCGAGGAGGCGATCGACAAGCAGATCACCGCGCTCGACCGGTTCGAGATCGACGGCATCGGCCATAATATCGACTTCCTGTCGGCGCTGATGCAGCATCCGCGCTTCCGCTCGGGCAACATCACCACCGGTTTCATCGCCGAGGAGTTTCCCGAGGGTTTCCAGGGCGCGCCCGCCGGCGAGAAGCTCAGTCTGCAGCTTGCGGCGATCGCCGGCGTTCTCGCCAGCATCGACGCCGCCCGCGCCGCGCATATCGACGGGCGCCTCGACGGCCCGGCAGAGCCGTCGACCAGCTGGGTCGTCACGCTCGACGGGGTCGAGCGGACGGTCGAGATCGCGGGTGACGCGGTGGCTGTGGACGGCACGTCGGTGGTGGTCGATGCGCCCTATATTCCCGGCCAACGGCTCGTCGAAGCGACCGTCGATGGCGAAGGCCTGTCGCTGCGCGTCGAGCGCAAGCGTACCGGGTGGACGTTCACCACGCGCGGCGCGAGCCACAGCCTGCGCGTGCTGACCCCGCGCGTTGCCGCCCTTTCGCACCACATGATCGAGAAGGTGCCGCCGGATCTGTCGCGCTTCCTGCTGTGTCCGATGCCGGGGCTCGTCACCGCGATTCACGTGGCAGAGGGCGCCAAGGTCGAGGCGGGGCAGCCGCTGGCGGTGGTCGAGGCGATGAAGATGGAAAACATCCTGCGCGCCGAGAAGGCCGGAACGGTGAAGACGGTGGCCGCCAAGCCGGGTGACAGCCTGGCGGTCGATGCCGTCATCCTCGAATTCGAATAATCCTCATTCCTTCGGTCCAGCGACCGGCCGGATTATATTGCGAACCCTATCTTCCTGGCCCGGGGCGGAATTCCGCCCCGGGCCATGGTTTATGATGCATTAGGCATAACGGATCTAAGCATAGGAAATGGCGGCATAATCGCGAACCGGCCGCACCGACCATTACGAATAATCAATAATCTTGCGGTTACTACCTTGTCCGAAGCGGAGGAGACGATTCGCATCGTCATCCCCGGCCAAGATGGAGGTAGCAATGGGCGGACTACTGACCCGGTTCGGGATCGGTGCGAAAATGGGGCTGGCATTCCTGCTTATGCTGGCAATGCTCGCGGGTCTCGGCGCCTTCGCGGTCATGAAGATCGGCGAAGTCAACGAGCGCTCGAACGAGATGCGGACGCAGTGGCTTCCCGCCACCAAGCTTGTCGGCGACATTCACGCCTATACGTCGCAATATCGGATCAGCCAGGGCCTCCACGTCATGTCGGAGGACGAGGCGGGACGCCGCAAGGCCGGCATCCAGCTGCGCAACGCCGACAAGGCTATCCGCCGCATGCTCGACGATTATGCGCCTTATGCCAAGGGCCCCGAGCAGGCCGCCGCCTATGATGCGCTGAAGTCGAGCTGGGAGGAATATCTGGTCTCTAACGGCCAGCTGACCCAGACCGCCGAATCGGGTGACGCTGCGGCTGCCGTGGCGCTGTTCCGCGGCGACAGCCTCGACAAATTCTACGCGGTCGAGGACAACATCCTCGCGCTGGTCGACCTCAACGACAAGGGCGGCCAGGCCGCTTCGCAGTCGGCCACCGCCATCTACGCCAAGACCCGCACGCTGGTCATCCAGTTGATCGCCGGCTCGCTCGCTCTGGCCGTCCTGCTGATGGTCATGCTGCTGATGGGCATCGCCCGCCCGCTGTCGAAGATGAGCGCCGCCGTTCGTTCGCTGTCCAATGGTGACCTGTCGGTGTCGATCCCCGCGCTCCGTCGCCATGACGAGATCGGTGGACTGGCCCGCGCTCTTGACGGCTTCAAGGCGTTGTTCGCGGCCGAACAGGAACGTGCTCTGGCCGACCAGCGTCGGGCTGCCGAGGAGCTGGCCCAGGCCCAGGCGACCCAGCGT
>NZ_JAGMXV010000054.1 GCF_018006725.1 Rhizorhabdus sp. | reverse complement strand
GGGTGCCAGTACCGGCTGAGGCAAGTGCGGTGCGCGAGCGGGAGCCGGATGGTCGAAGCGCGGCGGCCGCACATCGCTCCAGCGCCGCTTGGCGGTCAGGACGAGCCGGCGCAGAATTCGGCCAGGCGGCACATGGCGCGCAAAGGCGAGTTCCCGCGCGAAACGTCGATAGGAGCCGATCATGACCCTTGCGTCAGCGGCCCTGGCCCAGCGCGGCCGATGCCGATCGGGGAAGATGGCGGCCCATGTCGAAGCCGCGGCGCAGCGCGAAATTGGTCAGGATATGGAGGTAAAGCGGAATTTCGCGCCAGCGCCGCAGCCACACGCCGATGAAGCGTCGGTCGAGGACATGCCGGATCGGCAACAGCTCATATTCATGCGCGTTGAGGACGTAGTTGAACAGACGAAGGATCGATGCGTCGCGGCGGCTGCACACGAAGCGAACGCGCTTCGAGATGCCCAGACTGTTCCAGTTCCGCGTGGCGCAGCAATCGTTGATGATCAGCGCGCTGCTGTGGATGCGGATCGGCCAGCGTTCGATCTCGTCCGCTGCGACCTCGCTAGCGCTTCCGCGCGCAAGGTCGACGGCTACGGCCTTGTCGCCCTTGGCGCTGTGCCCGACGATGAGGATCGGCTTGTCCCGGAAGCGCTGGCGCAGCAGGCGCGGGGTGCCGTCGATGA
Organism: Rhizorhabdus sp.; assembly: GCF_018006725.1. Classification (GTDB taxonomy): domain Bacteria; phylum Pseudomonadota; class Alphaproteobacteria; order Sphingomonadales; family Sphingomonadaceae; genus Rhizorhabdus. Next base: position 23,400 of record NZ_JAGMXV010000054.1, on the reverse strand, counting down.
TGTCCTGCAGATGGCGGATGACGAAGCGGGTGGCCATGCCTGTTGCCGCTTCCTTCTCCTTCTGCCGCTCCAGAGTTGGCAGTTTAGCGCTGCGATAGCGCTCGATCGCTGCCTGCAGATCGGTGATGGCCGGCGCCAGCTGGAAGCCGCCCTCGCTGTTCCACCGGTCGCCGGGGCTCATCGGCACGCAGGTTGGTTCGGTGATGCCGCGCTTCGCGAAATAGGCGGCGACATTGGCGCTGAAGTTCACCGTATCGTTGAAGGCGTAGGTTTCCTCGTGGAGGAAGCAGTGGTTGCTGGCGAAGGGGATCGCGTAACGCGGCCGGACTGCCGCGCAGAAGCGGGCGAACTCGCGCGAATAGGCGGTCAGGTCGTCGAAGCTCTCGTCGGGCGCGTCGGTGAAGCGGTAGCAGAGGCGCGAATTGGCCGAGCTGTGGCTGCGCAGTGCGAAATCGATGCGCGGATGGCGGCGCAATATCTGCCGCAGGGGCCCGCCCATGAACTTGGCGTCATTGGCGTTGAGGATGACCGTGCCGTCCGCCTCTATCACCAGCGCCGAGTCGGTGAAGGGGCCGATCTGATAGCTGGTGACGCGCAGCCCGCCGAGGTCGACGCCGACGCCGTGGTCAAGTTCGCGGACATCGCTGCAGCCCATCTTGCGCAGATCGTCGATGATCCGCCGATCGGGGGTGCGGGGAACCAGGATCGTCCGGTCGAGCCCCAGCCGGCGCAGCGTAGGCCCGTGGAAATGGTCCCAGTGAAGGTGCGAGAGATAGATGAAGTCGGGGGCGAGCCCGTCGAGCAGGTCTTCGGGCGGCGGCGGAAAATTCCACCAGGACCGCCAATAGGCGCTACCCGCGAGCCATGGGTCACAGACCAGGCTGGTTCCGCCCGCCTCCACTTCGAGGCTGGCATGGCCGAGGATGCGGAACTTCAATGCCCTGCCCTCCCCACCATCGCTTTCGATCGTCCACCCTTCATTCGCGCAGCAATGCGGCCGCTTCGATGCTGGCGCGGCTCACCTCGATGATCTCGTCCAGCGCGATCGGCGCTTTGGCGCCCGTCCGGATCGCATCGATGAAGGCGGCGGCACAGGCCTGCTGGCCCTTGTCCTGCTTCCAGCTGCGCTTCCGGCGGAAGGCGCCGAAGCCCCAGCCTTCAAGCAGGCGGAAATTGTCGAGCCGCAGGATCCTGCCCCCGGCGAACAGCTCCAGCCGCTCCTTGGGAAAGCCGCGATCGCCATTGGCGAGATAGTGGATCGTGCCCGTCGATCCGTCGGCGAAGCCAAGCTGGATCGTCGCGTTGTCGGGGCAGGCGGCGCGCTGCTCGGGCCGGCCGAGCGGCATCGCCCGTACGGTTTCGATCGGGGCGCCGGCGAAGCAACGCAGCAGATCGATGAAATGGCAGGCCTCGCCAACGATCCTGCCACCCCCGATTGCGGGATCCTGCGTCCAGTGATCGGGGGGAATGACCCCGGCATTGACCGTCATGATCATCGCCCTGGGGCCTGCGACCGGCCGTAGCAAAGCCTCTGCCTTGACGATCAGCGGTGCGAAGCGTCGGTTGAAACCGACCATCAGTTTCTGGTCGGGACGCGCTTCGGCTTCGCGCTCGATCTCCGCCAGTTCGTCGAGCGTCAGGCAGAGCGGCTTTTCGCAGAAGACATGCTTGCCGGCGCGCAGCGCAGCCAGCACCTGTCCGGCATGGGCATCGTGGCGTGTCGCGATCACGACGGCATCCACCGCCGTGTCGGCGAGCACGGCTTCCTGATCGGTGCTTGCCTGGCCGAAGCCATGTTTGCGCGCGAAGTGGACCGCGCTGAAACCGCCCCCGCTTACCGCCGTACGCAGATCGGCGCCACCGGCCTTGAACGCCGGCATGAGAACGCGGCCCGCATAATTGCCCGCACCGAGAAAGGCGATGCCGGGCGTTCCGCCCGCGCGCGTCGGCGCCGGCTCCCCGACCGCGACGGTGCGGAGTTTGAGGCGGGCATCGGCCTCCGCATCGGCGGCATAGCGCAGCATGATGCCGAGCGAAGGCTCGTCCGAGGTCAGCAGCGCGAAGGCGGCTTCGGTATCGTCGAGGTCGAAGCGATGCGAGATCAGCGGCGCGACGTCGATCGCGCCTGACGCCATCAGGTCGAGTACCGCCTCGAAATTGCGCTGTTCTGTCCAGCGGACGAAGCCGATCGGATAGTCCTGACCGCCCGCCTCATAGCTGGGGTCGTAGCGGCCCGGGCCGTAGGAGCAGCTGACCTGGAAGCTCAGTTCCTTCTCGTAGAAATCCGCGCGGGAGAGGTTGAGACCGACGACGCCGATCAGGACGATCCGCCCGCGCTTGCGCGACATCTGCGCGGCCTGTGCGACGATGTCGTTGCTCTTGCTGGCGGCGGTGATCAGCACCGCGTCGACACCGGCGCCGCGCGAAAAGGTGGCGGCACGCCCGAGCACATCCTCGCCCGCCGCCGGGTTGACCACCTCGGCGCCGAAGCGCTGTGCCATGGCAAGCCGGTCCGGATCGATGTCGATGCCCAGAACACGACAGCCCTGCGCGCGCAGCATCTGCACGGTCAGCAGCCCGATCAGGCCGAGCCCGAACACCGCGACGCATTCCCCCAGTTTGGGATCAGCCAGCCGGATGCCCTGCAGACCGATCGCCCCGATGACGGTGAAGGCCGCCGCCTCGTCGCTGACCGCGTCGGGAATGCGTGCGCACAGATTGCGGGGGACTGCGACGATCTCCGCATGGTTGCCGTTGCTCGCGACCCGGTCGCCGACCGCGAAACCGTCCACCCCTGCGCCCAGATCGAGTATCCGTCCGACATTGCAATAGCCGAGGGCTATCGGCTGATCGAGCTTGCTGCGTACCGCGTCGACCGTCGCGACGACCCCGTCGGTGCGCATCTTTTCCAGCACTTGGCGGACCTTGTCGGGCTGCTGGCGCGCCTTGTCGATCCAGCCGGCCTTGCCGAAGTCGACCAGCATACGCTCCGTCCCCGCCGAGATCAGCGAGTGGCTGGTTCGGATCAGCAGCTTGCCCCGGCCGGCTCGGGGCGCGGGCACGTCGGTGAGGCTGGTCACGCCATTGCCGAGATTCTGGAGGATCTGCTTCACCCGCCGAACCCTGCCCGCGACAGCAGTGCGTCCTTCTCTTCCCGATTGGGATAGTTGATCAGCACGGCGCGATACTTCCCCTTGAAAACGAACAGACTGCCCGCTGCCGCCCCGATAATCCCTTCCTGCCGGATCAGCGCGGCGATATCGTCCAGCGAACCCGCGCCCCCCAGCAGCGTTACCGGTATCGTCACCGCCTCGCGCATCCGGGCGACGAAGTCCAGATCATAGCCGCCCATCTCACCATCACGGTCGACCATGTTGACCACGATCTCGCCTGCGCCGCGCGCCTGCATCTCGGCTGCCACGTCGAGCGGCTTTCGACCGGTCTTGCGCGTGCCGTTGTGCGTGACCACCGACTGGCCGCCGAGCAGGCCGGTCTTGCGGATGTCGAGCGTGACGACGATGCTCTGCGTCCCGACCCGGCGGGCGCTTCGGTCGATCAGCGAGGGGTCGGCCAGCGCGGCCGCGCTCAGCGAGACCTTCTCCACGCCCAGCGAGATGATCCGGTCGACCTCATCTTCGCTGGCGATGCCGCCGCCATAGCAGAGCGGCATCCGGCATTCGTTCGCCATCCGCGCGATCAGGGCATGATCGGGCGCCTTCCCGTGCCTCGTCGCGCCGATGTCGAGGACGATCAACTCGTCGACCTCCTTCTCGTTGAAGATGCGGACGGCATTGATCGGATCGCCGACATATTTGGGGTCGGCGAAGCGCCGCGTCTTCACCAGGCCGCCATCGCTGAGCAGCAGGCAGGGAATGATACGCGGGCGCAGCATCAGGCGATGTCGATTGCGGCAAAGTTGGCGAGCAGGCGCACACCCCAATGATGGCTTTTCTCAGGATGGAATTGCACGCCGGCAATATGGTCGCGCCGCACTGCGCAGCAGAAGCGGCTGCCATAATCGGCTTCGGCGATCGAGGTCTGCCGCGCTGCCGGGACCGCGCCGAAGGAATGGAGGAAGTAGAAGCGCGGGTCGTCGAGCCCCGCAAACAGAGGGTCGTCTGCCAGGCGCGGGTCGTTCCAGCCCATATGGGGAAGCGGCAGGCCATGGCCGGCATCGATCCGGGCGACATGGCCGGTGATCCAGCCAAGCCCCGGAAGCGATCCCTCTTCGCTGCTGTCGAGCATCATCTGCATGCCGACGCAGACGCCCAGCACGGGAATCGCGCGTTCGAGCACCGCCTCGTCGAGGGCCTCGCGCAGACCGGACTCGTGGAGGCGCGCCATCGCCCAGTCGAAGGCGCCGACGCCGGGCAGGATCAAGCGGTCGGCGGTTGCGAGTTCGGCCGGGTCGGTCAGCCTGCGGGCTTCGACCCCGAGCCGCCGATAGATACTCGCAAAGGCCTCCAGATTGCCGAGCCCATAGTCGACGAGGCCGATCATCTCTTGCCGCCGCGCTCCATCCCGAACAGACGCATCGCCCGTGCACCCAGCTTGTAGATATGCTGCTGCGAGCGATAGTCGCGGAAGCTGCGTTTGGGGAGAACCATATAGCCGTTCAATTCGTCGACGCTGATGCCGAGCTTGCTGGCCACGAATTCGATCTCGGAAGCGATCGTCGCCTTGTCGTAGCTGGGTGCCTTGAGCCGTTCGATCGCTTCGTCGCGGCTCATCTGGCCGGTCAGGATCAGGCTCGAATATTGCACCTTGCGGACGTCATAGCCGAAGCGTTCGGGCAGCCAGTAACTCTCGTAGAAGCGCGTGAAGCGGGACTCGAAATGCTTCTGCGGATAGGGCTGCCAGCCGAAGCGTTCGATCAGGAGGGCTTTTGCATCCTTCTGGACGTAAGGGATCTGGTTGAGCGGGCGAACCACCTTGATGCCCCGCACATAAGGCAACCACAGCTTGTGCCACAGGATCGAGGTTACCGGGAAACGGCGGAGTGGCCGTGTACCATGGCGGCGATGGATGTCGCGCAGCTGGATGCTGTCGGACTGATAATACATCCATTCCATGGGATTGCGGACGCATTCGGTCGAGTAGTTGGCGCCCGTCAGGATATGCTTTATCCCGTGCCGAGCCGCAAAACGATACATAGTGGCAAAGAAGGCATGATCCTGCGGCGTGTCGATATGCGGCACGCCCGACTTGAAGAAGGCCAGTTGCAGGTCCTTCATCTCCTCCCAGTCGATGACCTCGGTATAGAGGTCGAGCCCCAGGCCATCGATGATCCGTTCGATGTTGTTGACCGCGATCTGGCTGTTCCAGCCGGCATCGACGTGAAACACCAGCGGCCGTAGCCCGAAGCGCTCCTTGGCCAGATAGGTGAGATAGGAGCTGTCGATGCCCCCGCTCATGCCGATGATGCAGTCGAAATCGCGGCCGCGACCCGCCTTGCGGATCGCTTCTATCGATGCCTCCAGTTCGGCGCTGTGTGTCTCGCTCGGCTGCCAGTCAGGCAGAATCTGGCTGTCGAAGGTCCGGCAATGGTCGCAGACGCCTGCGGCGTCGAAGCTGATCGCAGCGTCGGTGGTGTCCATCACGCAGCGCGTGCAGACCTGATATGTGCGCTTCATTCAGCAATTCGCTCCCCATGCGATCGCTCGAGTGTCGACAAGAGGAAATCAAAGGTCTGGTCGGCGCAGCGCTGCCAGGAAAAAGACTGGGCAATGGCCTTGGCACGCGCAGCATAGGCGTTTGATTCCACCGGGTTACACACCAAAGCCCCAACTGCATTGGCGATGCTTGCCGGTGACTCCGGATTAAAGAAGGTCCCTCCATCCTGCAAGATGTCCGGCATCGGTCCTCTCTCCGAACAGGCGATGGGCAGCCCAGCCGCCATCCCTTCGAGCAGCGTTACCGGCATGCTTTCACAACTTGATGCAAACAGAAATATTTCGGCACGCTCCAGCAACTCCGGTATCTCCGCATGCGGGACGAAAGGCTTGAGCGTGACGAACGCGCCCTGCGGATCATGCATCGCCACGGCCGCATGCAGCCTATCCATCGCCGGACCCGATCCTCCACCGACCAGCGTCAGCCGTAGCGGCAAACCTTCTGCGCGCAACTGGGCGATCGCCTCGACGACATGCCACTGATGTTTGTAGGGGGCGGCGTTGGAGATGTAGAGGCACGCCCGGAGCGACTCTCTCGCCACCGCCGCACCCATGTCCAGAAAACGTTGATCGATGCCGTGGGGAATCACGGCCATATTGGGCAGCGGCCCTGTCACCTGCCCGATCCGATCGGCCGAATAGCGCGTCAAAAAAATTGTGCCATCGGCGTGTCGCAATGCTGCGGCCTGTAAGCGGCGCAGCGTTTCGAGTCGCAGGCGCGCCTTGCCTGCAGGATAGCGATCCATCTCGCCAGGCTCGAACGGCAGCATGTCCTGGCTCATCGTAACGCTCGGCCGGAAGCGGCAGACGGACCCGGCGTCGACGTTGAACAGCAGATCGATTCCCGCGCGCCGCGCTTCGCCAGGCAGCAGGAAGCGCTCCCAGAACAGCTCCAGCCCTACCGAGGCCTGCCAGCGCCCGGTCGAATGCTTGTGCAGCCAGGGTCGGTCGGGGACGCGCGCGAGGAGGTCGTCGAAAGCCCAGAGATGGAGCGCGGAGAAGCCGTGCCGCTCAGGAGCGCTTTGTTCGATCAGCCCGATGACATGCGCGACCGCGCCGCCGGATCGGGCACGGCATGCATTGATGCCGAAGACGGGAGGCATTGCCATGAAAAAGGGATTCAGCGGCTGCGGGCGATGTGGACTAGGAGGGAGAAGCTGTCGTCGGCACAACGCGTCCAGCTCATCTCTCGGGCTTTGGCGTAGGCCGCCCCTGCTATCCGGTCGCGCTCATCAGGAGCTGTGACGAGGCGGACCAGTGCAGATGCGAGCGAACCCGTATCCTCGGGATCGAAATAGGCGGCCGCATCGCCCGCGATTTCCGGCATCGGGCCGCGATCGGACGAAAGGATCGGCAACCCGGCTGCCATATATTCGAGCAATATGTTCGGACAGGCTTCGCAGCTCGAAGCGAACAGGGCGATGTCGGCAGCCTTCATCTCCCGGTCGATCTGATCAAAGGGTACAGGGCCGGTATAGCTGATCCACTGACTCATCTTGTCGAAGCGCTGGATAAGCGCCTTTAGCGCCCGACGCCGTGCCAGATTGCCCGGTCCGACAAGCCGAAGCCGCAGATCGCGGCCGCTGTCCTTCCGGGCCTGCGCCACGCCGGCGATCACATGGTCATGATGCTTGTACGGCTCGATCGGCGACACATAGAGAAGGGTGAGCGGCTCGCCCGGTGTGTCGGAGCGGGCATCGGGGGGCTGGTGGAACCGGGTGCCGACCCCGTGCGGGATGACGGTGATGCGGTCGGAGGCGATCCCGCGCACCGCCTCGATCATCGCCCGCGCGTGCCCTGACAGCGAGATTACCGCATCGGCGCGGCGAAAGCTCGAGCGCTGCGTCAGGTGCAGCAGCGCCAGTCGGAACCGCTTCAGGCTCCAGCCATAACGGGCGCGCTCGGCGGTTTCGAAGGGCAGCATGTTCTGTGACATGGCGACGAAGGGATGGAAGTCCCCGAAGAAGCTGCCCCCCGGCACGAGCAGCACGTCGCATCGGGCGCGCCGGGCTTCCCTGGAGAGTTGGGCCAGCTGCCAGAAGCTGCGGTGAAAGATCGTCGCATCGCTCAGTGACCGTACCGGGCGGGGTTCGATCCAGGGCCGCCGGGGCAGTTGCTCGATCGTGTCGGGGCATCCCCAGACGATGATGGTCGAAAAGCCGTGCCGCGCGGGATCGGACGCGCCGAGCAGTTCGATCAGATGCGTACGCCCGCCTCCGCCGAGGAGGTTGATCGCGTCGATGCCGATACGGGGCGCGCCGGTCATGTCGAGGCCGCGGCCCGTTCTCAGCCGGCCAGATCTTCTACGACATGACGCAGTTGCCAGCCGTTGCCGCTCTTCTCCCACAGATGCGGCGAGCGGAAGCGATCGACCGTCTCCCAGAATTCGGGGTCGGTCATGTCGACATAGTCGAGGAAGTCCTCATAATATTTGGCGGGGAATTCCTGGTCATATTTGCGCACGAGGTGCACACCCTCGGAACGCGTGATCTTGCCATTCCGGATCTCCTGCGCGGCGTCATAGGTGGCGCGGCCGATCCCGAATTTGATCAGGGTCGTGAAATAATGGAACATGTCGATCTTGTCGTCGATGCTCGAATATTTCGAATAGGTTCCCGGTGTGCGCTCGGAATTGGCCTGGAAGCCGGTATTTTCGACCGCATAATAATAGCATTCCTGCGGATCCCACTTCAGATAATAGCCGAGATAGTGAACCTCGATGTTCTTCTTCTCGAGCTGCTCGGCCGAAGGCGGGATGTAGGGGGCGAAGTCGTTGATGGTGAAGCCATGGTCGCGGATGATGTCCGCCACCGGCACGCCGCCCAGCCGCATCTCCAGCGGGTCCTGCGTGCTGAAGAACTTCCGATCCATCGTCGGCACATAATTGTCGTCGGGGTTGTTGCCATATTCGGCCTGGTTCTCGCCATACATGACGAGGGGGATGTCGAACTTGGCGGCAATCGCGGGCCCGATGATGCGCTGCCCGACGATGAACGGCTGGAACGGGTGCAGCAGATTCTTGAAGGCGAGGCTGGTGAGCAGCCGGTGCAGCTTGCCGTTCGGAGTGAACAGCAGATTGTCATGCCCGCCGACATGGGTCCACGCCTCGAAATTCTTCCAGCCGATATCGGTGTAGAGATGCGGTGCCCAGGTCACCGTCAGCGGGTTCATGCCATAGCGATATTTGAGCATGTGCGAGGTGAAGGCGCTGTCCTTGCCGCCACTGCCCGGCACGACCACGTCATAGCCGCCGTCGGTGCGCCGGAACTTGTCGAGCAGGGCAACGAGCTGGTCCTCGCGCTTCTTCCAGTCGATCCGGGCGTCCTTGATCTCATGATAGCGGCAGGCATCGCACACGCCGTCTTCGTCGAAGCCGATCGTCGCCTTCTTCTCGTCGGCCTTGTGCTTGAACTCGACGGTCGAGCTCGGGCGCTGGTTGGAGATCACGCATTTACGGCAGAAGACCACCTCGCTCGGCAGGCCGTAAAAGGCTTCAAGGCTCGACATTGACTGACCCTTCAAGACAGGAAGTTGCGAAGCAGGCGGAGCCCGGCGGGACCGCTCTTCTCCGGGTGGAACTGGGTGCCGATCACATTCCCCCGGGCAATGACCGCCGCGAAGTCGTGCTGGCCATAACGGGCGGTTGCGATCGTGGCAGGGCTGCCGCTGGCGACGGCGAAGGAATGGATGAAGTAGAAGCGCGCGGCCTCGTCGATGCCATCGAACAGCCGCTCGACCGGCGCCGAAGAGGCGGTGCGCGCCACGGGCAGCCAGCCGACATTGGGCAGGCGCTGCTTTGTTTCGGCCAACGGGTCGTCGAGCCTGGCGACCTGTCCGGGCAGGATCGACAGACCGTCCCACTGTCCGAACTCGGTGCTGCTTTCGACCAGCATCTGCATGCCGAGACAGATGCCAAGCAGCGGCGTACCGCCCGCAGCGGCATCGCGCACCAGTCGGTCCAGCCCCGTTGCCTGAAGCGCCCGCATCCCTTCGCCGAAGGCGCCGACACCCGGCAGGATCAGCCGGGGGCAGGCCGCCAGTTCGGCAGGATCCGCGCTGATGCAGGGGTCTGCACCAATCTCGATCAGCGCATTGGCGACGCTGCGCAGATTACCCACGCCATAGTCGATCACGCCCACGCGCATCGCCGTCATGCCGCGCCCCCCGCCAGGCAGGTTTCGACCTCATCGCGGATCCGGGCGACGTCGGTTCGGCCATAATGCAGGGCTCCGGCGACAGCGATCGCCGAGGGATGCGTTTCGGCGAGCAATCGTTTCACATCCTTGGCGCCGGCATAGCCGCCGCTGACGATGATCGGGCGGCTGGTCGTCTCTTCCAGGGCGCGGGCGAGGGCGACGTCGAAGCCCCGGCCGGTGCCTTCCTGGTCGATCGAAGTCACGAGGATCTCGCCCACCCCAGCCTCTTCCAGCCGGCGCGCCCAATCGAGCACGTCATGGCCGGACGGTTCGCGGCCATTGTCGATATAGGCGGTCCAGCTGTTGCCCGCGCGCTTGGCCTCGATCGATCCGATCAGGCATTGCGATCCGAACTTGCCGGCAATCTGTTCGACCAGCGCGATGTTGCGGATGGCGCCGGTGTTGATCACCACCTTGTCGGCGCCGGCGCCCAGCGCGCGCGAGACGTCGTCGATCGTCCGAAGCCCCCCGCCGATCGCGATCGGCACGAACACGTTGCGGCACGCCTGTTCGATGATGTGGAACAGGTTGTTGCGGTCGTAGAGGCTGGCGACGGCATCCATGAAGACGATCTCGTCGACGCCCTGCTGATAATAGCGCAGCGCGAGTTCGTTGGGATCGCCGACCTTGCGCAGGCCTTCGAGATGGATGCCCTTGATGACATGCTCGTTCTTTACGTCGAGCCGGGCGATGATGCGCAGCGGCGAGGTCATAGGCGCGATGCCTCCGCGCCCCGGTCTGCCAACACGGCTTCCACCCGGTCGAAATCTTCGAGCGTGTCGATGTCGAGCGAGCGTTCGGGCGGCATCGCGACCGCGCCGATCGACTGATAGGGCCATCCGCCGGCGGCCCGGAAGGCGTCTGCGGTGAAGGCATAGGCAGCGCCATTGGGCCGGCCTGTTTCCGGCAGGGCCTGACGGTTGGTGAAACAATAGGCCGGGTCGGCGACCGGGCGGAAGGCGTCGCCGTCGAGAATACCGAACTTCAGCTGGCTGCGATCCACCGGCGCCACTGCCATCGTCATCGCGAAGCGGCCCGAGGCGTGGAGATCGAGCACCGCGCGGAGGTCGTCGTCCGACCGCAGCGGCGAGGTCGCCTGGAGCAGGAGCAGCGTTTCGGCGTGGAGGTCGAGCCGGCCGATCACGTCGCGCACCACGTCGAGCATCGCTACGGCGTCACCCGCCAGCTCGGCAGGCCTGCGCAATATGGTGCAGCCCTCAGGCGCGGGTTCCGCCAATATCTCCTCGATGTCGGTCGTGACGATGCAGCGCCCGGCAACCCGTAGGGCCTGTCGCACCGCATGGAGGTAGAGCGGAACGCCCGCGAGCGGACGCAGATTCTTGCCGGGCAGCCCCTTCGAGCCGCCGCGCACGGGGACAAGCGCGATGACGGGGGACGCGGTCGCCATCAGACGGCCTCGTCCACGAAATATTTCTGCATCGGCACCGCCCAGGTCCCCGGCTGGGCCAGCAAGGCGGCGAAGCGTTCGGCGGCCGAGCCGGTGCCGAAACCGGTGTGGCGCGGATAGCGGCGGCCCCATTGATCGGCGAGGAAGGCACCGATCGCCTCGCGGTCGAAGGCGGTGCAGCCCTGAACCGAGTCCGCACAGGCGCGGTTCGCCTGGCGCGATCCGATGTCGAGCGAGGGCAGGCCGAGGAATGGTGCCTCGCGCACTCCGGCGCTGCTGTTGCCGACGATCAGCCGGGCGTTGCGCATCAGCTCGGAGAAATAGGCGAAGCGCATCGACGGCAGGACGCGGAAGCGGTCGCGCGGCAGCCGCGCGATGACCGCGTTGATAGCCTCCGATCCCGGATCGTTGTTCGGCAGGATCACCACGAAATAGCGACCCGAGGCCTCCAATGTCCCGAACAGCGCCTCGGCCTGCGCGCCGATGCTGTCGGCTTCCGAGGTGACGGGGTGGAAGACGCACACGCCATAGTCGGCCGATGCGATCTCATAATAGCGGAGCACTTCGGCGAGATCGACGCCCGAAGGCTGGTCGTGGATGTCGAGTTCGGGCGACCCGATGACATGTACGGCATCCTCGGCCTCGCCGAGCCGAACGACGCGCCGCTTCGCCTCATCCGAACTGACGAGGTGGATGCGCGACAGCTTCGTATTGCAGTGGCGGAACAGCTCGTCGATCGTCCCCGAAACCTCGCCGCCTTCGACATGCGCACAGAGGACATAGTTGGTGGCGCAGACCAGCGCACAGGCCAGCGCCTCGACCCGGTCGCCATGGATCACGACCAGATCGGGTTGCAGCTCCTTCAGATAGTCGGAGAAGCCGATCACGGTCTTGGCGAGGATGATGTCCTGCGGGTCGCCCTGGCGCTGGTTGATGAATTCGACGACCTCGAAATGGCCCTTGCTGTGCACCTCGGACTTGGTGAGGCCATAGCGTTCGAGCATGTGCATGCCGGTGACGAAGAATGTCACGCGATGGCCCTGCGCCCTGGCGGCCAGCGCAAGCGGCTCCATCTTGCCGTAATCGGCGCGCGTTCCCGTTACGAACAGGATGTTGCGCGCCGTCATGCCGTCGTTGCCGCTTCGGTCAGTCAAGATCGGACCATTTGAGCTGGGTGTTGCGCGTCACCGCGCGGTTGAGCCGGCGGCCGATCAGCGCGTCGAACTCGTAAGCCGGTATCTCGCCATTGCCCGGCCGCCGCGCCCAGATGTCGGCTTCGGCGAGGACAGTGCCGGCTTCGAGGTCGCGGTCGGCGACGATCGATCCGCGCGCAAAGCGATAGACGTCTTCCTCGGGCGCGGTCCGCTGCTTCGGGTTATGGAGGGCGGTGTGGATCTCGCGCGATCTGTCGATCAGGTGGCGCAGCTCGGCCGGGTCCATCGAGCAGGCGATGTCGGGCCCCTTGCGATAGCGGCTGTCGGTATAGTGCCGCTCGACGATGCAGGCGCCCAGCGCCACGCCGGCCAGCGCCATTTCCGGACCGATCGAATGGTCGGAAAAGCCGATGATCGCGTCGGGGAAGGCCGCGCGCAGATCGGTGATCCCGCGCAACGACACGATTTCGGGCGGCGAGGGGTAGAGATTGGTGCATTCGAGCAGCGCGAAGGGCACGCCGCTGGCACGCAATATGTCGACCGATGCGCCGATCGAAGCGATCGTCTGCATCCCCGTCGACAGGATCACCGGCTTGCCGAAGCGGGCGATGTGCCGGATCAGCGGTAGATGATCCGCCTCGCCCGAGCCGATCTTGTAGGCGAGAACCCCGATCGATTCGAGGAAGTCGGCGGCCTTGCGCGAGAAAGGCGTCGACAAATAGATCAGCCCAAGGCTTTCGGCATGCGCCTTCAGCGCGACCTCATCCTGCGCCGACAGCGCGCAGCGGGCCATCACCTCCCAGATCGACACGTCGGCATTTGGCGGAAAGATCGACTTGGCTTCGTCGGTCATCTCGTCGTCGACGAAATGGGTCTGGTGCTTGACGCACTCCGCCCCGGCCTTCGCCGCAAGCGTCACCATCTCGCGCGCGACGTCGAGGTCGCCGCCATGGTTGATCCCGATCTCCGCAATCACCAGCGGGGGATGGTCGGGGCCGATAAGTCGATCGCCTATGCGCATCTCATACCTCTATGCGAAAACCGTGCCTGCGGTTGTGACCTGTGCCACGCCTGTCTGATCCGCGCTTGTTCATGAAATTGCGCCACGGTCCAGCCCCTGCAGGATGTCCGCAACGCGATCGGGCATGGCGGAGGCCGGTAGCGGCTCGGCAAATTCGTCCAGCCAGGCGCGGTGCGCGGCCGGATCGATCGGCTTCTCGATGTCCGCGCCGATGCCGTCGAGCCGCTCGATGGTCTCGACGGGAATCGAGCCGGGGTAGCGCGTGAACAGCCGGCCATGGCCGCGGCCCGCCAGCTTGCCGCAGCTGATCAGGAACAGCGGCAGGCCCAGCATCGCCGGCACCGCGCCTGCCGAGGAGGGCTCGGTCATCGCCCCCGACGCTGCCCGCAGCCCGTCGACGAAGTCTGTATTGTCATAGACGCGATAGCCCGCTTTGGCGATTGCCGCCGACAGGCCGGACCGAACCGAGGCCGGGTGCGGCTTCACCGCGAGGCGATAGCCATGCCGCCCGATTGCGGCGGCGATGCCGTCGAGATGGGCGGTATAATCCTCGCGCGATGTGAAGCGGATCGCATAGGCGAGCAGGCCGGTCTCGATATAGACGATCTCGCCATTGCCCGGCAGCCCCAGCCGGCTGCCGAGGTCGTCGGCCTGCAGCCCGAACTGCATGAAATCGGGATTGCCGACGGCGAAGATGCGATCGTCGGGAAGGTGATATTGGCGCATCTCCGCGATGTCGCCCTTCACATAGACGCAGCCCGCCGTGGTCCGGACGTCCGAGGGCAGCGCCGCACCGGTGCCCCCGGTCAGCCGGCTTTTCAGCTCGCGCGCGAATTCGATCCAGTCCGACGTCCCCCGCGCCGTCGTTGCCAGCGCGCCGAGATAGCGCGGCATGATGTGGCGCAGGTTGCGGTAGAGCTTGCCGGCATAGAGGCTAAGGTCGTTCCATGGGCTGACCTCGAAATTGACTTCCTCCATCATCGGAGGAGCGGCGCAATAGATGCCATGGAACAGGTGCAAGGTGGGTATGTCCAGCCGGCGGGCGTGGCGGATCATCGCCTGGTGGGCGAAGGCGCGGGTCGACAGGAACAGCAGGGCGGCGGGACGCTCCTGCCGCAGGATCGCTCCCAAGGAGAGGCGGCCATAATAGCGGATGTCGCGCACCAGCACCCCGTCGCGCTCCTCCTCGACCGGCTGGTCCATATCATGGCCCCAGGAGCCGAGGTGGACCAGCATCAGGCGATAGCCGCGCGCGCGCAAAGCGGGGACAAGCCGCGCATAATGCGGCAGCCCCGCCGTCCAGCCGTCGAAGGCCAGGATCAGCCGCTCTTCGCTCACCGGGCCAGTCGCCCCCGGACGAAGGTCTCGACCTGTCGCGCGCGGTCGGCGATGTCATGGCCGTCCGCCGCCAGGCGCGCCGATGCGGCAGCCACCAGCCGCGCACGCAGCCCCGGCTCGTCGCGGAGCCTCCGGCATGCGGCGACCAGCTCTTCGGCCGATGAGAAATACAGCGCTTCCTCGCCCTCGCGGAAATGACCGAGCGCCTCGTCGGTGCGTTCGCAGACGAGCGCCCCGCCGGCAGCAACGATTTCCAGCGGCCGTTCGGTCCAGCTGTCGCGGTTGAGGTGCGAGAAGAAGCAGAGCCCGGCCCGGCTGTCGCGGTAGAGCTGTCGATACCCCGCCCCGAAGATCGGATCAGCGGGCAGCAGATGATCGAGCCCCGCCGCACGCAGCGTGGCGCTCCACCCTGCGCCATGCACGGCGACGCGCAGGCCCGCCGCGTCGAGCGCCCGGATCGCGTCGAGCCGCCCGTCCTGCTCATAATGGCCGAGGAAGGCCGCATCGGCGATGAAGTCCTCACTGCGCGCAGCCTCGGTCGCATCTGCGCCCAGTCGCACCCGGTCGAGCGCGGGCGGGCAATGCTCGACATGGCGCGCGCCTGCCGCCCGATAGGCTTCCACATTGTGTCGTCGATAGACGAAATGCGCGTCATAGGCCGGCAGCGCGCGGCGGAAGCGGCAGTGCAGCCCAGTCACGCGATGCGGTGAGAAGGGGTCGTCGTTGAAATAATCGGTGACGATGGCCCCGCCCGCGCGGATCGCCTCGATATCCTCGCGCGTGAAAGCCAGCGGCAGGCGGAAATGCACCCAGGCCGGTCGCTCCTGCCGGCACAGATCGACCAGCGCCGCCCGCATCCGCCGATGCGCCGGGGCGGCATGCAGGCGCCGTGCGATCCAGCTCAAGGGCTTGGGCCCGCTCACCGACACATCGGACCGGAACGGAATGACGCGCCAACCCAGCCCCTCGAATGCGGCGATCCAGCCGCTGTCGCGATCGGGTCCGTCGGAGAGGGAGCCGACATAGACGAGGGTGGGCGAGGTCATGGGAAGCGAGGCCAGTCGGTTGTCAGCCGGCGAGAACCGCCGACGACAGGCCCAGCGCACTCCATGTGGCCCCGGCAGCGATCAGCCCCAGAAGGATCGTCGCATAAACGCGATAGAAGCGCTGAATGCTCAGGTCTGCGATGAAGGGTAGGATGAGTACGGTCGACACCGTCACATAGGTCACGTGGCCGTAGCTGATCAGGCCTGCGCCCATGATCGATCCGAAGAAGGCCAGCGTGGACAGAGTGGTGGAATCGCTCAGATCCAGAGAACCGGCGCGCCAGCTCTTCCAGAGCAAGTAAGTCGCGGCGAGATGGAATGTCGCCTGCAGCAGTTCCTGTGGCAGATATTCGCGGCCCACGATGGAAGGATCGAGCATCTGGGTCCAGGGGAAGGGGCCCGAAAGGCTGCGCACCATGTCATAAAGCAGTCGGAAGGGGCCCCGATTGAAGGAGAAGTTTCCACTGTCGAGGTCGTAGACGAGGATGCTGCGCGCAAAATACATCGTTGCGAGGAGCAACGCGCCGCCTACGGCGAGGCTGGATGCCAGAGCGACGACGTTGACCTTCCGGCCCGAGATCAGTTTGGCGCCGAAGGTGATGATCGCGTTGACGAAGTAGACGTTGCGCAGCGTCATCATCGAGAAAGCCCCAAGGAGCAGCGATGGCCCGCCTCTGAGGTTCGTCGGTGCGAGAATGCAGAGGATGCCCCCGGCGACCAGGAAGAACTGTCCGACCGAATCGCGCCATTGAACGGTAGTGATGATGCCGAAGGGTTGCATCAGGGTGATGACGAAGACGATCTGCGCGATTGCTCGGCCCTTGAGGCGGAAGGCAAAACGCGACGCAATCAGCGCCACAAGGCAATTGTGTAGTGCGTTGAACGGACCGAAATTTAAAAAATGCTCGTTCCCACCTATGAAAAACAGAAAGGCAAAATATGGATAGAGGAGAGAATTTTTCGGATCAAGAAAATCCTGTGGGAGCCAGCTGAAGCCATAGCTGTTCCAGAAATCCGATACTTTGCCAGCTGCGTAGCTTAGAGCTTCATAGTCGAGGATGAACTGAAAAGTAGGGTTGAAAGTATCGAAATAGGAGGAATCAAACCAGAGAAGATAATGGGCGATACCGATCGCAACACGCAGCAGGAATATAAACAGGCCCAAAATGGCCAATTGTGAGCTGATTATCCGCTGCTGCACCGAAACCCAAAGCGAAACGATCCATCCCATCGACGCAGCGAGGACAGTAGCGCCCATGCTGACCCCCGGCATGGAGCCCGGCTGAGCGATGGCAGCCAGCAAGACCCAGAAGCTGAGCAAGCCCAACAGGGCTGGCCAGAGAATCTGCCAGGCTCCCATCTGGCCGTTCGGGTGTTCCGCGCTGAGAGATCGTTCGAGCGCTGGCTGTGCGACCATGTTCATGTCAGTGCGGTATCCCACTCTGCAACCGCAGCGCGATCATAAAAGGAAAGTGCAGTCTGGCGCGCCCGGTCGCCTATAGTCCGCCGAAGCACGGGATCGAGGTCGAGGCGCACGATCTTCTCGGCGAATTCGTCCAGCATTCCTGCCGGCGCAACCATGGCGTTATCGCCGTCCCGCAGGATATCCGCATGAGCCCCGACATTGAAGGCGATGACCGGCTTGCCGAGGTACAGGGCCTCCTGGAGCACGAACTCGCCAGTCGTCGGATAGTAGCTTGTCAGGATCAACCCGCGGGCGCGCGCGAGAAAGGCGACGTAGTCGGATCGCGATTGCAGGCCGTAGACGAATTCCAGCTGTCCGTTGTCGCTGAACGGCTGCAGACCGAACCGTTCGATGATTCCGGGCGCTTCGTCAGGATGGTAGATTGACATTTTTACGCGGACGGTGGGGGGCAGGCGCGACAATATGCCCGCGAGAAGGTGAAACCCCTTCTGCATTATGGCCTGTCCGGTGATTGCGAAATAGCCATCGTCCGATGGCGCCCAGTCGTCCAGATCGGAAGGGTCGAACTGAAAGGTCACCTTCGCCAGGGCTTGTGGGGCGACGCCCGTCATCGCGTGGATCGCGGTCTGGCTCTTGCTGTACCCAAGGACCCGATGCGCCTTGCGTATCTCCCTGCGCAACAGCCCCCGCACCATGGCGGATTTCATGAACTGTCCAAAGCGGCCGGGGCGGTAACAGCGGTTTCTGAAGGCCGGGATCTCCGGTTGGACAGCGCAGGCCGTGCATGGACCGCCGGGGAGTCCTGCATAGACACGCGTGCAGAAAAAATCGTTTATATAGAATAGGAAGGCGGTCTTTATGCCGCGCCGTCTTGCTCGGCGAGCAAGCGCAGCCGGCTTCTGAATGCTCCCGATCATCAACAAATAATCGGGCTGGAAGGCATCGCACAATCTGTCGAACCAGCTTGTCAGTTTCGGCGATGCGATATGTTCATACCAGCGCAAGGCTGTTGGAGCGGGGTGATAACTTACCCCATCGGAAGCAGGTCTAGGGCCGGCCTCCTTATTGTCGATTACCGCCACTTCATGGCCAAGCGAGCGCAACTGGGCGATGGTGGCCAAAGCGGACAGCGTCCCCGATGCATGGGCAGTGGTCATGTCCGGCATGAGCAGGATGCGCATTTCAGGGCCTAATCCGACGGTCAGTATCGAGAAGGATCACTCGGCCATCGGAGTGGAAGGTTGCGCGATGTCGGGAGCGTCAGGGTCAAGCTTCCGGTCCAGCAGGTTGATCCATTTTGTAGGTTCGAGAATCTCGAACCGATGGCAGGTCCCCGGCTCGATCAGGAAAACGTCGCCCGCCTGGGCCGTCACCTTGCGGATTTCGCCAACCGGCTCCGACTCTTCAACGCGCTGCAGCGTTATCTCGACGCGCCCTTCCAGCATGATGAAGGCTTCGGTCGTTGCTCGGTGATAGTGGTTGCCGCGTACCATGTTCGCTTCGGAGAAGAACATATTGGCTTCTTCCCAGCGGCCGAAGTCGAGCAGGCCGCGCATGCTGCCCCGCGAATCGGACCGGTCCATATAGGGCTGGACGAAACGGATCATGAGCAGGTCTCCGGTGCGAACGCATCGAGTGTGTCGGGTGCATAGGCCGATAGTCGCTCGCTGGTCAGCAAGGACAGATCGGGTTTGAGCAAAGACTTTGCGAAGTCGACCTGGGCCGGCTGTATCAGCGATGCCGAGAATCCGAACATCTCACATACCCGCTTGCCGAAATCGAAGCGCGTGGTGCGCGGCCCGGCGAAATTCAGCGGACCGCTGAGGCTATCGTCGCGCAACAGCGCGACGACGGCACGCGAAAGACAGAGCGGGGGGGTGGGTGAGAAGGCGGCATTGTCAAACAGCGTGACCTGGTTGCCGCTCCGCAATTCGCCCATGAGCCAGGCGAGAAAGCCGCCCTGGCTGCTCATCACCGCAGAGGTCCGCAACGCCGTGCTGCCTGGCAGCGCCGTGGCGATCAGATGTTCCGCGCGCTGTTTCGATAGACCGTAAACCGTGTCGGGCGCGGTGTCGTCGCAATCGCGATAATGACCCTTCCGTCCCGCGAAAACATAGTCGCTCGAGATGTAGATGAGTCTCGGTTGCGTGGAGGATGAACCGAGCAGCGAGATCAGATCGACGATGGGGCGCTCGTTGAGGCTGAGACTCAAGTCCGGCGTCCGTTCCAGTGCAGCGACATCCTTCGAGCCGGCCAGCCACAGGATGATATCCGCTTTGCTTTCGGCAATGCCGCGCGCGATGCTGTCGACATCGGTGATGTCCATCGCGATGCCTTGCGGCAGGGCATGACTGTTGTACGTGCCGATGACCTCGATCGCCGGCGCGATCATGGGGATGTCACGCAGCAGATGGCGGCCGATCATGCCGGAAGCGCCGACGATCAGGACGCGCATTCGGTGCTCCCGATCGTTGGGTGGGTTCTCTTCAACTCATGGGGTTTCAGCGCGTGGCTCAGCGCCCACATCCACCCCGCATAAAGGGCCGAGGCAAGACACAGCGCGGCCATCAGCCCGGTGAGGCCGGCGAGATAGGCCCCTGCCGTGTTCAGCGCGGCAAAGCTGATGGCCGACAGGATCTGCGGCACCAGAAGCGAGCGCGTTTTGAGCAGGCTACTGATCCTGATTCCGAGGACGTGGTGGCAGGCCTGCAAGCCCGCTGCAGCGGCCATCAGCGGCATGAGGTGCGACGAGGTCCGGAACTGTCCGGATGTGAACATGGCGAAAATCCAGTCGTGGAGCAGCAGGAAGGCAACAGTGGCTGCGACGGTCAGCCCCAGCATCGCGCGGGCGATGCGCGCGGTTGCGTCATATACTTGAGCAATGCGGTTCGCATCGCTGGCATCTCCCGCCTTCTGGAACATGATAGGAGTCAGCAGGGTTACGAGAAGTCCGGAGGCGGTGGTGAGGGGGGCGAATCCCAGCTGGTAAAGAACGGCATATTTTCCCACCTCGGTCGGCCCGGCGAAGACCTGCAGCGCCCACCTGTCGGACGATGTCTGCAACCAGGTGAACAGGCCCCACCCCATGAAAGGCCAGGCATAGGTCCAGAAGTCGTTGATCCACTGCCGGGGCGTCTGGCTGACGGCGTGAGCCGCCGCTGGTTGGGCCGCCCGGCGCATCAGCAAGCGGCGCAGGAAAATGATTTGCGACAGGCTCACCAATGTGGCCGACAAGGCATAACCCCAGATCGCCCTGTCTCCGCCGATCCCGAAGACACGCAGGAAGAGCAGCGCCAGGCCGATTTTCAGCCATGCGTCGGCCGCGGAATGAAAGGCGACGACCTTGCGTTGCCGAGCGGCGGTCTGGATTCCGTTCAGCGCTGCATTCAGCCCACTCGACAAAGCGAGAGCCAAGGCCGCGATCGCGATCGGCGTCCATTCCGCAAAGCCAGCAAGACGGAGGAACAACAAGAGGCCGCAGGCGAGGGTTATGATGGCCAGGAAAGCAATAGCCATCGCTCGCTTTGCGGCAGCCATATAGCTGTCACGGTCACCACGTTCGTCTGCGATGCTCCAGAAGCGCGACAGGGCATTGGATATGCTGCCCGTGACCATCTGATTGGCAAGGCCCGCAATCGTGAGGCCCAGCGCCAGTCGGCCATAGTCGGCAGGAGCCATGGCACCGGTCAGAACCCTTACAAGGACTAACGAACCAGCGACGACAGCCGCCTGTCCGAGGGCAATCCAGAATCCTTCCGCCCCCAGCCGGCGCCAGCGGTTCGACCGTGTTTCGATGGCAGCCGTCATCGGTCCCCCATCAAAACCGCGACCATCGCGGCGGTACGCTGTCCGCGTTGATGAAGTTGGCGGCGGCGGCGATGATGTGGTCTTCAGCTGGGAAGATGGCTTCCGAGAGCCAGGCGCCCCACCAGTAGAAGCTGCTGTTGGTGATCACATGGTGGCGGCAGCGCGTCATCAGCCACAGGCTTTCGAGCGCGTCTGCATAGCCTTCGTCGCCGGTCACGTAGATCGGCGCGGAAGGCGTTTTCAGCCGGGCGAGTTCGGGTGCGCGGTGGCTGCAGAAGATCAGATAGGTGGCGTCGGGCGCGCGGGTATGGATTGTCTCGATCGCACCGTTGATCTCGTCCATCGCCTTCAGTCGGCCGGTGCTGCTGTGCGCTCCGGGGTCGCGCGCTTCCTCGTACAGGCGAATGCCGATCGCTACGCCGGGGCTGCGTTCCAGCCGCTGCGTCAGATCGATCGCGGCCCGGCGGTCGGGCGCCGGTGGCGTGAGTTCGGCCGCGATGCGGCCGGCGCAATGGTCGAAGTACAGCGAGCTCTGCCAATAGCCGCTCATCCACACGTCGCCGGACAGCGGCGTGGACAGCAGGGCGGGGTCATAGGCGCGGTCGGAGGCTTCGGTGCGGAAACGCGCGTCGCTCGCGAATGTCCGCATAGGCGCCGCGCGCGCCGGGGAGATTCGCTTGCGCACAGCGGCCCGGATGCGGCGGGTCCAGAAGGGCAGCCGTTCGATCGGCGATGCGAGGCGGGCCTCGATCGGCAGGCGGCCCAGTTCGAAGCTGCGGCGATACTCGACGTCGCGGACAAAACCCGACCAGCTGTCGACCACGAGGTCTGCGCCGTGGCGCTCGGCCAGCCCACGCGCAGCGGCATATTGGAAGAGCTGGTTGCCCAGCCCCCCGCTCAGCATGGTCACGACCTTCTTCATGGCTGCGCCGCCGCCCTGCCTCAGTGGCGCAGGTCCGGGCGGTCGCGCACGAACGCAGCATAGCTCTGCGCCAGACCTTCCCGCGTGCCGAGACGGGGGGACCAGCCGAGCGCCTTGATCCGGGAAATATCGAGCAGCTTGCGCGGGGTGCCGTCGGGGCGGCTGGGGTCGGTCTCGATGCGCCCGTCATAGCCGCTGATCGACGCGATCGTCTCGGCCAGTTCGAGGATCGAGATGTCCTCGCCGCAGCCGACATTGACGTGCATCGCATCCGAATAATGCGTCATGAGGAAGGTGAGCGCATCGGCTGCATCGTCGACATGGAGGAATTCGCGACGCGGCTGGCCGGTGCCCCAGATGGTGACGCTCTCGGCCCCTTGCTCCTTCGCGACATGGATGCGGCGGATCAGCGCGGCAGCGACATGGCTGTGCTCGGGATGGTAGCTGTCGCCCGGCCCGTGGAGATTGGTCGGCATGGCGGAAATGAAGTCGCGGCCATGTTGCAGGCGGATCGCCTCGCACAGTTTCAGTCCCGCGATCTTGGCAATCGCATACCATTGATTGGTCGGCTCCAGAGGACTGGTGAGCAGCGCCTCCTCGGGGATCGGCTGTGGCGCGAGGCGCGGATAGATGCAGGAGGATCCGAGGAAGAGCAGTTTTTCGACGTCATGCGCCAGCGCTGCCATGATCACCGCCTGCTGGATCGCCAGATTGTCGGCGATGAAGTCGGCCGGCAGCGACGAATTGGCGTGGATGCCGCCGACCTTGGCCGCTGCCAGGAACAGGGCATCGGGGCGCCGGTCCTTCATCCAGCGGTCGACGGCAGCGGGGTCGCGCAGGTCGAGCTCCGCACGGTCGGCGGTCAGGATCTCGCAATCCTCGGCAGCAAGCCGGCGGACGAGTGCCGAGCCGACCATGCCCTTGTGGCCGGCCACGAAGACGCGCTTGCCGCGCAGGGGGAAGAGAGCGGGCGGCATAGTGCTGGGGGCCTCCATTCTTGTCCTGGCCTCAGGCGTCGTCGCGCAGCCGGCGATAGTCGGTCTCGCGCGCGATCACGCGAAGGTCGTCCTCGACCATCTCGCGGACCAGATCGGCGAAGCGGGTCGTGGCGCGCCAGCCCAGCAGCCTTTCCGCCTTGCTGGCATCGCCGATCAGCAGATCGACCTCGGTCGGGCGGAAATAGCGCGGATCGATCTCGACCAGCGTCCGGCCGCTCTCGGCGCAGCGGCCCTTTTCCTCCACGCCCTCGCCCTGCCATTCGAGCGTGATACCGACGGCGGCAAAGGCGAGTTCGGCGAAGGCGCGCACCGTGTGGGTCTCGCCGGTAGCCAGCACGAAGTCGTCGGCCTTGTCCTGCTGCACGATCCGCCACATGCCCTCGACATAGTCGCGCGCATGGCCCCAGTCGCG
>NZ_JAGMXV010000266.1 GCF_018006725.1 Rhizorhabdus sp. | reverse complement strand
CCAATGGTGAATGTAGGAAGCGTGGCTGTCGTGGAGTTCATTCGGCAGCCCGTATTCGGCGCACAGAATCGACTGCGCCAGCCCGGCGAGCAGCTCTTCCGCCGCGTATGCGTCGTCCCCGAAGCGCTTGCCGAACTGACGATCGAGACGCGAGCCATGGCCCGTGGCGTGGGTCAGCTCATGGCACCTCGTCGAGAAATACGCCTCGATCGAATGGAACGCATGGGGATCCGGCAACGTGACCGTGTCGGTGCTTGGGGTGTAATGCGCACTGCTGCCGCCGTGGACCACCTTGATGGGGATGGCGTCGAGAAACGCGCGGACATTGGCGGAGAGTTCGCCGATCGCCCGAGGATCGGGCGGCTCGGGATAATAGTGGGTGGGCAGGCCATCGATTTGCGAAGCGTTGAAGACGTGGTTCCACTTCATGAAGCGGATCGTCTTTTCGGTGGTTTCCCCGGTGAGCTGGTCAGTGTCGGACTTGCGCGCCGTGTTGTAGTAGACGCTGAACGAGCCGCTTTCGCCTTTGCGGACCTGACCGCCAAGCTCGCTGGCCTGCCGGTACGTCATCCAGAAAGGGCTGGTGTAGCCCGTGGTATCGGCGACGGCCCACAGGAAGAAGCTGTTGATCCCGGTATAGGGGATGCCCTGATGTCGCAGCGGCCTGGTGCTGGACGCCGACCAGGGTTTGAGCCAGGGGGCTGTGCCCTGCTCGATCTTCTCGAGGATCAGGTCGGTAATGGTCTGGGCGACGTCGGGGCGCGCTATCACTGGCCGGGTGCGGCTCATGGGAAATCTCCGAGGGCGGCCGGTGCAGGCCGCTCCCGCACCTTCAAACCGTCACCCGAACCCCCACCCCCTCTTCCACTCTCGGCGTTTCGGCAGGCATGCCGGTCCATTCGCCCGCCTCAAGTTTCCTCGAACGCCGTCGACAGCGTGTCGTAATGAATGCCGATACGGACAAGGTCCGCGTATGACAGGTCGGTATGGTCGTCTTCATCGGCGGGATGACTTTCCCATGCTTCCCAGAGCCTGAGAGTCTTGCCGTCGGGCAGGATGATCGCGGTCCCGGTGGCATTGAGCCGCGAGCCCTCGGTCACGTCGATCGTGCCGGTCAGTTGGTAGTTGAACTTCATGGCAGTTGCTCCCCGAAGTGTGGGATACCAACCACGGCTGCAATCCGGGCGGCGTCAGGTTCAGGCGCCCGTTATTGGGGCTTCGCATCGCTCGCGGCGCGAAGTTCAAGGCTGGTATTCTCGTGGGACCAGCTGAGCTGAAGCGTACGCCCGTGCGGGATGCGCCAGGCAACGCGGTCGGCGAACGCCATCCGGATGCCCGCGATGATGGCCGCGTCCTCGCCTTCGAGAATGGCATGGGCGCGCACCGCTGCGTCATGGCGGAACCGGGTTTCCTGCGTATCGTAGCTGTCGGCGTCGGAATCGTCCGATGGCGAAAAGATGGCATCGATGATCAGTTCGGTGAGATCGCCGGGATCGATACTGGCGGTGCGGGTCAAGGCGATCCGCGCCTCGTCGGCGTCAGACCAGCAGTTCTCGCCTTCCTGGATTGCAAAATCGGACAGCAGATTGAGGCGCTTGTCATGCTGATCGGTCAATTCGATCGTGATGACATCGGGCCGGAAGGTCACCGCATCAGTCTCGCAAGCTGTCTCGGATCCGTCGTGCTGACGATGGGTAACGCCAGTCTGGGCGTAGCAGGACAGCGCAACGTACCAACTGTAGCCCTGATACTGCGGCACGGCCGCGAAGAAGGTGATGTCGGCGGGCGCAATGAGCCGGTTGGAATCGATGGAGCGGTCATCGCCGTGCGAGAATGCGATGGCACGGCCGAAAGTCACGGAATCGCAGGCGTCTCCGTCATCATAAATGGCTGCCGTCGGATCAATTTCGGCATAGGGCGCGATTTCATGGTAACTGTCGCGCGCGCAGTGTCCTTGCCAGGAGGGTAATTGCCTTGCTGCTTCGGGTAGCCCGCAACCGGCAAGCCGCGCGGCAAGCCAGTCCTTGTGGGCAAGGCGATGGAACGGTTCTTTGCTGATCGCAGAGTAAATCGCATCGGTGGCAATCTCCATGAGCCGATCGAGCGCGGGGTTGCGGTAGATTTCCTTGCGGGCCGGAAGGACAAGAACGAGCTCGGGCGCGTCGATGATATCGACCTTTACGCGCCATAGCGTGTGGTGGACTTCCTTGATGCTCGGCAGCTTGTGCCTGAGCGTCAGCCCGTGAAAATTGATCGTGGGCACATGATCGAGATTGACGTTTTTGTAGACCCCGATGCGGTAGCCTTCGCGCTCGAGGACGGCATGCGCGCCTTTGAGAAAATCAACGCGCGGCAGTGGCTCGTCGTTGTAGGTCACCTGCAGCGGAAAATGCAACGCAGCGGCTTTGACTGCTCGGTCGAGGTGCCCATCCCTGATGGCGTCGAAGGTGAAGGAGATCGTTGTTCCGCGCGGACCCTGCCAGGGCAGGACATCGATGTCGGCCTCACCCGTCCAGGCCGGTCCGGTAATCGCCAGCGAGAACGACGCTGTGGCGCTGGCCGAACTGACGACAGTGTCGCGCCCGGCCAAACTGAAAAAGCCCATCCCGGCAGGGTCCTCGCGGGCACGACACTCATCCGACCAGTCCGACTGGCCAAGCGAAACGAGATTGGCCGGATCGTCGATCCCCGCCCCGTCATCGCTGACGGTAATCACGCAAGCATCTTCGAGATGCAGCGCCGAAATGGCGACCATGCTCGCGCCAGCACGGCGGGCGTTCTGCAGCAGTTCGTTGAAAATATCGTCGAGCGATCCGTTGAAAATGCGGGTGACTTTGGAGATCGCCTCGGGCGAGACCCGGGCGCGCAGCTTGGCGGTGGTATTCATGGGGGCGAAGCCTTCCTATGCGTAAATGGGGGCCGCCGCGCATCACAATCAGGATGCGCGGCGGCCAGTTTGCCCGGAAAATCAGGTGGTGCAGTCAGGCGAGGCGGTCAGGCGTCGAGCAATTCGGGCTCATCGACGGCGTCATTGGACAGTTCGTCCTCGCCGACATGCTCTGGAGCCCCTTCGCCGGAGGGTTCGTCAGAGACTTCAACCACGGCCGCGTTCTTCGGCTCGACCCCACCTTCCCTTGCAGCCTCCCCGGTCGCGATGACGCGGAACCGCATATGATCGGGAACCCATGCAAGCGCGGCTTCCTTGACCTCAGGCGCCACGATGGTCTCGCCCGCGAACAGTCGTTCGCAGGAGGCCGAGAGGTCGCCCTTCTTCGAGCCCATGAAACTCGCCGCCATGGTCGGACCGCCAACTTCGTTGATGTGCGCGAGCAGCGTCTGCTTGCTGACCCGGTCGAAGTAATTGGCCGCGGTCGGCCGCCAGTGGCTTGCCGCGTTGATCGCCATCAGGCTCGCCAGATGATCGTGGAGATCGATGGGTTCCGCGCCGGACTGGCCGGGCTTGCGCGGCGCACCCATGCTGGCTTCGAGACTGCGCGCGGCGCAGTAGGAGAGCCAGCTCGCCTTGGCATCGTCGTCGAGCGCGCTGAAGGCGGTAAACCGATCGACGGTGCGGTCGTGCTCGGTCCAGCTAGTGTCGAGCGTTTCGCGCATATCGGCCATCAGCATGTGCGCCGGGGATTCCGGGTAGTTTGCCAGATAGAGCGAAGGCGAAGGAGCCCGGATCGTGGTGCCATGCGCCTGCGCGCCGTACGTATGGCCCGCATCGGCAATCGCGAAGATCATGTAGTCGAGCGCGATCGCCGGGTTCGAAGCGAGATTGATCGCGAGGATATCGCGGCGCTGCACCGCCAGTTCGTCGACCAGCTTTTGCGACAGCGGTTTTGGCTTGTTGTCGTCAACTGGTTCGCCATTGCCTTCCGCGCCGCCCGGACCCGCCGCCTTGCGCCGTTGCATCGGCTTGTCGCTGTAGAGGCCACTGTCGATCACCGGTGTGCCATCGGCATTGATAGTGATGAAACAGCCGACATTGGGCTTGAGTTCGTCCGGTATCACAGGCGGCTTGTCGTGGATCGCGTCATAGGCTGCAGTTGCGGCGTCCCAACGTGCCTGGAAGTCGGTTGCGCCAACTTCGTCGTCCTCGTCGATATTCTCGCCTTCGGCTTCGAGCGCCGAGATGGTTTCCAGCAAGTGATCTGCCTGGGCCTGTTCTTCGTCCGAGAGCGGCGCTGGATCGAGGTGAACCTGGTGGAGTTCTTCGCTGGCGCTGTAAGGCACGCGGGTTTCAAGGACGGGACGGACCCAAGCGTAGCCGCTACCCGCAGCGACATCAGCGGCGAAGGTCTGCAGCTTCTCGCCCGCGATGCGCTGGGCGATCTCGGGATCGATCCAGGTCTCGCTGGCGTCGTCGGTGAACAGGTCGCGTTCGATGCGGCCGCCAGCCGCGAGGTATTCTGCCTCGGTCGCGAGGCGGGCGATCGGCGAATTGGATTTGATCGCACTGTTGGTGATCATGCGGCGAATGGAGTCGGGCTGGTTGCCCTGCCAGCTGTTCGACAGCTCGTTCCACACCAGCATCTGGCGCTCACGGTTCGGGCTTGTCGCGTAGGCCTTGGCAACGTCCAGCGTGATCTTGCCTTCCTCGAGCGCGGTGAAGATCGGATCGGCCAAATCTGCGAGCCGCATACGGCCCTCGATGAACCGCCGTGTCCGGCCAAAGCGCTTTGCGATCGCGTCGAGATCGCTGCCTTCGCCCACGAAGTGCTTGTAGGCGCGGATTTCATCGGTCGGGGTCATGTCGAGACGAATGATGTTCTCGATCAACGACAGTTCGGACTGCTCAGCGGCATCGATGTCGAGCACCCTGCAGGGCACCTCGTAACCCTTGTCGATCTTGCCGCCCGCGAGAAGAAAATTGAACGCGCGCAGGCGGCGGCCACCGGCTGTAACGTCGAACATCCCCTTTTTCTTGGCAGGGACAACGATCAGGTTCTGCAGCAGGCCCTTGGCCTCGATGCTGGCGGCGAATTCCTCGATAAAGAGGTTGCTGTCGTTCTTGCGGACATTGGCTTCGGAAAGCCGCAGCTTGCCGAGTGGGATCATCTGGATATCGTTCATCATGGTTCTCCTGAGACCGGAATGGCCGAGCCCATCGGCTCAACCCCTTCCAGCCCCCCTCCCCTCACGGTTTCAGGATTTCCCTGGTCTTGGAACGGCAACGTCGGACGCCTAATGGCGCGGTGTGCCAATGCGGCTTGTTCGGACGGTGAGGCATAAATGCCGGATTTATACCTCACGCGGAGGGCGCATCTGCACCGACTGCGCCGGCCTGCATGCGGAGAATTTGGGTTCCGGGCCGCTGTATCGTGAGCTATTTTTTGTATGGCGCCCGCCAATCTAACATCACAATAGACTTTTAACAGTAGTAATGTTAGATAGGCCTTGTGATGTTAGAACGAGTCCCTGAAGCGCGGTTGGAAGCGCTCGCCGAGGCTGCGGAAGCGTATGTCGATGACACGTTCGGAGAGCGGCTTGGCCTCGTGCCGGTCGCACCCACCAATCTGCCTCATTTCATCATTGACCGCTACGCGATCTGGCAAGGTTCGCTGAATGGCCGCACGCTGCTGCTCATGGCCATCAAGGAGATCCTGCCGCCGGGATCAGGGGCCACGGCGCAGTATTTGAAGCACCGCGACCTGGTTCAGCGCGAACTCGGGGCCGACCTGGTGCTCTTGCTACTCGACCGTGCCCCGAACGCGATCCGCCGTCAGATGGTGGATCGCAAAATCGGCTTCATCGCATCGGGCGCGCAGCTTTATGTCCCCGAGGCGTTCCTGGATTTGCGGGAG
>NZ_JAGMXV010000053.1 GCF_018006725.1 Rhizorhabdus sp. | reverse complement strand
CGGGCCTTGCCGCCGGCGACATGACGCATTCGTTCTCGCTGCCGGCGTCCGACATCAAGCGCCTGATCGACCGCACCCAGTTCGCGATCTCGACCGAAGAGACCCGCTATTATCTCAACGGCATCTTCTTCCATGTGCAGGATGATGTGCTGAAGGCGGCAGCGACCGACGGGCACCGGCTGGCCCGCGTCACTATCGCCCGCCCCGACGGGGCCGAGGGCATGCCCGACATCATCGTGCCGCGCAACTGCGTGGCCGAGCTGCGCAAGCTGCTCGACGAGGCCGAGGAAGCGGTCAGCATCTCGCTGTCGCCGACCAAGATCCGCTTCGGCCTCGGCAGCGCGATCCTGACGTCCAAGCTGATCGACGGCACTTTCCCCGACTATAACCGCGTCATTCCGACCGCGAACGACAAGCTGCTCAAGCTCGATCCGAAGAGCTTCATGCAGGGCGTCGACCGCGTCGCGACGATCGCTTCGGAAAAGACCCGCGCGGTGAAGATGGCGCTCGACCGCGACAAGGTAACGCTATCGGTCACCAGCCCCGAAAACGGCACCGCCGCCGAGGACGTCCCCGGCGAATATACGTCGCCCGGTTTCGAGATCGGCTTCAACGCCCGCTATCTGATGGACATTCTCGGACAGATCGACGGCAATACGGTCGAAGTGCATCTGGCCGACGCCGCCGCGCCGACGCTGATCCGCGAAAATGACAAGTCGCCTGCGCTCTATGTGCTGATGCCGATGCGGGTGTGATCGCCCCCGCCGGGGACTGAGGGGGAGGACGCGACACGATGCCGGTCACAGTCAACCCCGATCTCCAGGCGATCATCGATCGCATCACCGCCGACATGGAAGGCCGCGAGGATCGCGGCAAGGTGGCCGACTATATTCCCGGACTGGCGCGCGTCGATCCGCGCCACTTCGGCATCGCCATCGCCACCCATGACGGACGGATCATTTCCGCAGGCGACGCGACCACCGCCTTTTCGATCCAGTCGGTGTCGAAGGTCTTCGCCCTGACCATCGCGCTGGGCAAGGTGGGCGACGCGCTGTGGAAGCGGGTCGGCCGTGAGCCGTCGGGCAACGCCTTCAACTCGATCGTCCAGCTCGAGGCGGAGCAGGGCATTCCCCGCAACCCCTTCATCAACGCGGGCGCGATCGTCGTCTCCGACATCATCCTGTCGGGCCATCGCCCCGGCGAAGCGATCGGCGAGATCCTGCGGTTCGTCCGTGACCTGGCCGGCGACGACGACATCTCGATCGACGAAGACGTTGCGCGCGGAGAGGCCGAGACCGGCTATCGCAATGCCGCGCTCGCCCATTACATGCGCAGCTTCGGCAATATCCAGCATCCGGTCGAACAGGTGCTGGGCGTCTATTTTCATCAATGCGCGCTGGCGATGACCTGCATCCAGCTGGCGAAGGCAGGCCGGTATCTGATGCTGGAGGGGCAGCATCCCGAAACGGGTTTCAACGTCGTCTCGCCCACCCGTGCGCGACGGATCAACGCGCTGATGATGATGTGCGGCCATTATGACGGATCGGGCGAGTTCGCCTTCCGCGTCGGCATACCGGGCAAGTCAGGCGTGGGCGGCGGCATATTGTGCGTGGTCCCCGGCATCGCGTCGATCGCGGTGTGGTCGCCGGGCCTGAACGAACGCGGCAATTCGACGCTCGGGTCGCTGGCGCTCGAGAAGCTGGCAGCGGCGACCGGCTGGTCGATCTTCAACGAGCGCGATCCTGGCTGACCGTCGGCTGGTTCCCGCGTTCAGCGCGTATAGGGGATGAAGCTCCCGAGCCCGCACGCGCCATAGGTCACGGGCGCATTCTGCTCGGCGATCATCACCAAATCATTGGCGCAGAGCTGGCCGCTCTGGGTGCGCGTCACGATCACCCGGTTCGGGCGCAGCAGCGCGCAATGGCCGCGATCGGGCTGGTTGACGTACCAGAGCCTGTTCGACGTCTTGTAGATGATCGCGCTTTCATCGACGATCCTGGTCGACCGCAGCGCACGGATGGGCACACAGCTGAGCGGCTCGCCTGCGATGCGGCCGGCCAGTTCGCCCTTTGCCTTGTCCGACAGCGGCGCGGGAGCATCCTCCGCTGCGAGCAGGACCGGCAGTGCGAGCAGCAAAAGCAGATTTCGTGCCGGTACCATCGCGACTCCCCTTGGCAATCCTTATAGCCGGATCAGCCCCGGAACACATCCTTGGCCGCGCGGCGCGCCGCAAGCTCGGCGACATCGGCCGCGCGCATGAAGGGGTTGGTCGCACGTTCGAGCGCGATCGTGGTCGGCACCGTCGCCTCCCCCGCCGCGCGGAGCCGGTCCACCTCGGCCATGCGGTCGCGCAGCGCGGCATTGTCTGGCTCGGCGACCAGCGCATAGCGGCCGTTGGACTGGGTATATTCATGCGCGCAATAGACGCGCGTCTCGCCTGGCAGCGCAGCGAGCCGGCGCATGTTGGCGAACATCTGTTCGGGCGTGCCCTCAAACAGCCGGCCGCAGCCCATCGCGAACAGGGTGTCGCCGACGAAGGCGGCTTCCGCCTCGGGCAGGTGGAAGGCGATATGGCCGGCGGTATGCGCCGGCACCTCGAAAACCTCCGCCTTCAGGGCGCCGATCGCAACGCGGTCGCCTTCGGCCAGCGGCACGTCGAGCCCGGGGATAGCATCGGCTTCGGCCGCCGGACCGCTGACACGCGCTCCGGTCGCGGCCTTGATCGCTGCATTGCCGCCGACATGGTCGCCATGCCAGTGGGTGTTCCAGATCTGGCCGATCGTCCAGCCCCGGGCTGCGGCCTCCGCCAGCACCGGCTCCGCGACCGAGGGATCGACCACGACCGTGTCACCGCTCTCGGACTCGTGGAGCAGCCAGACATAATTGTCGTCGAGCACGGGGATGCGGACGACCTCCAGCGCCATCACCAGCTGCCGCTGTTCGGCATCGACACCCAAGGCTCCGCGGGATCGAGAGGACCGTCCTGCAACAGCTCGATCGAGATGCCGTCGGGGGTCCGGACGAACGCCATATGGCCGTCGCGAGGCGGACGATTGATCGTGTAGCCGGCATCCATGATGCGCTGGCATGTCTCGTAGATATTGTCGACGCGATAGGCGAGATGGCCGAAATTGCGGCCGCCATCATAGCCCTTCTCGTCCCAATTATGGGTAAGTTCGACCTGCGCATCCTCGTCGCCGGGGGCGGCGAGGAAGATCAGCGTGTAGCGCCCGGCCTCATTGTCGAAGCGCTTGACCTCGCGCAGGCCGACCAGTTCGAGAAAGCGGATCGTCTCCTCAGGGTCGGAGACGCGGATCATGGTGTGGAGATATTTCATCGCGCCAATGTAGGGCGGCCGCCGCCGGGTGCAACCGGCAGAGGGGCCGCCCGGCGTCAGGGCTGCGATTCGTCCCCCTCGCCGCGCAGGGCGAGTGCTGCGGCCTTGCCTGCGTTGCTCTCGGGCGCGGCCGTGGCGGCACGGGTCCAGGCGGCGCGCGCATCGTCCATATTGCCCGAGGCGGCAGCGATGTTGCCGGCCTCATAGGCCACGGAAGCGTCGTTCGGCGCCAGCTTGGTCGCCTCGCGGATCGCGGTGAAGGCAAGCGGCAAGTCCTTCGCCTTGCGCGCGAGATTGGCGCGCAGCAGCCAGCCCAGCGGATCGCGCGGAACCAGCCGCGTCGCCTGTTCGAGGTCGACGCGCGCACCCGCCATATCATTGGCGGCGACATTGGCGCGGGCACGGTCGAGATAAACCTCGCCCTTCATCTCGTCGGACAGGCCAGGGATCAGCAGCGCCCGGTCGAACGAACCCTTGGCGCGCACCGGCTCGTCGGCGGCGAGCGCCGCATTGCCCGCCTGCATCCACAGTACGACGGTCATCTGGTTGTCGTCGAGCAGCGCGTCCTTGGCGGCGGCCTCGAAACTGTCGGTCGCTTCGCGCCACTGGCCGAGATTGCTCTGCGCGATGCCCAGGCATTGCCGCGCGGCCATGCCGCCGCCGGCCGCCTGCCAGGCCTTGGCCTCGTCGATCGCCTTTTCGGGGGCCGATTCTGCCAGCGCGCCACATCGGGCGCCGCGCGCCTTGTGATCCTCCTGCGAGATGGCCGGCCGCGCGGGCGCCGCCGGCTTGGGCGGGACGGGCAGAGGTGCCGTTGCTGCGGCAAGGGCGGCGAGAAACGGGACCATCAAGGCTCCATGAGCGCGGCGACCGTCCTGATCAGGAGGTCGATATCCGAAGGGCGCGAAAGGCGGTGATCGCCTTCCTTGACCAGGATCGTCTGCACATCGCCTGAACGAAGCGCCCGCGACAAGCGCAGCGCGATCGACACGGGCACGGTCTCGTCGAGTTGGCCATGCAGCAACCGCACCGGACCATCGAGTGCGATTTCCTGCTCGAGAAGCAGATTGGCCTGGCCCGATTCCCAGAAGCCGAGCGTCGTCACATAGGGCTCGTCCGAATAGTCGCTCGGTTCGGCAATCCGCCCATCGCGGCGGAGCAGGTCAACGACATCGGCGCTGAAGCCCCATTCGGTGAAGTCTGGCGCTGCGGCGATGCCCACCAGCCCCGCGACGCGATCACCCAGCGCCAGCGCGACAAGCAGCGCCAGCCAGCCGCCCATCGACGAGCCGACGAGGACCACCGGCCCCGCCGAGGCGAAAGCGTCGATCATCTCCAAAGCGTCGTCACGCCAGTCGGCGAGGGTGAAGTCCTCGAACGCGCCCTCGCTCGATCCGCAACCCGAATAGTCGAAGCGGAGCATCGCACGGCCCTCGCGCCCCGCCCAGGCGTCGAGCGCAGTCGCCTTGTCGCCTTCCATGTCGGAGCGATAGCCGGGAAGGAAGATGATCGTCGGCCCACGTCCAGGGCGGAAGCGATAGGCGAGCGCAGGTTTGTCGGGCCGGGTAAGAAAGGCTGTCATGCGCGGGCTTTACCGCGATTTCCTGTCAGAAGCGAAGATCGATGTCGCCCAGCGGGTTCGTCCCGGCGCAGATCGAGTGCAACGCGGCCCATTGCGGGGGCGACAGGGCCGGACGGAAGGCTGTGCCAGCCTTTGCCGCCGCTTCGAAGCGGCGGCGGCGCTCGTCGGACGACGGATGGCTCGCCAGATAGACGAGGGGGCCGCCCATGCCGGCTTCCTCCTTGCTCATCCGACGGAAGAAGCCAGCCGTCGCGGCGGGGCTGATCCCGGCCTGTAGCAACTGCTTCACCGAAAATGCATCCGCCTCGCTCTCGGCCGCCCTGCTGTAGCGGGCGTCGAGCAGCGCCTGGCCATATTCAGCCGCAGTGCCGCCCGATCCGATCAGCAGGCCGAGCCCGAAGCGGCGGAGAAGCGCGACCATGACATGGCGGTTCTCGACATGGCCGATCTCGTGGGCGAGTACGCCGGCCACCTCGTCCGGCGACCGTGCCTTTTCGATCAGGCCCTGAAATATCAGGATGCGCCCACCCGGCAGCGCGACCGCGTTGACGACGGGAATGTTGACGACACCGATCCGGATCGGACGATCCGATGGCGACAGGCGCCTGGCGAGGTCATCGAGCGCCTTCTGCCCGCCCGCAGTGCGACAGGCCTGCGCACCGAAATCGCCGCTGATCGCGTCGCCGAGTTTCTGCTCCCACGCATAAGGTATGGCCCGCGCGAGAAGGTCGAGGCCTGTGATCGCGCCGAGCAGAACGAGGGCGGACACCACCATAGCGATGCCGACCGCCCACCAGAGGCCAACTCGGTCGATCGCCCCGCCATAACGCGCGCCGGCCGGAAGCTGCCACAGGATCGGCCCCGGCGGCTCCTCGTCGAATCCGAGCCGCCAGCCATCGACGCCCTTCCGCCCGAAGACCAGCCGATCGGCGTCGATCCGCTGCAGATCGGACAGCGCCACGGGGTCGAAGCCCCCGATCCAAAGCATGCCGTCGGTAAGGCTCACGCGGACGTCGTGACGCGCCGCGCTCCTGCCGTCGTGCAGCCAGGCCGGAGCCGAGTCGCTCAGAAAGCCCCCACGCCGAAGGCGTCGAGCAGCCCCTCACCCTGTCGCGGCACCTCGGTCGTCGACTGGGTAAGGGTCGCAAGATCGACCTCCCCGGTCGCTTCGAGATGGCGGATGAAGAAGGCCCAGTTGCGGTAGCCGATGAAGATCAGCCCGATCCCCAGCGTCACGATCACTAGGCCGACATGGCCCAGCAGCAGCTTGATCCAGTCGAGCGTGCGGGCCGTGAAGGCGAAGCCGATGGCGTTGAGCCGCAGTGCTCCGATCGCCTCGCGCAGGAAGGCCGCATAATAGACGATCGCGATCACCCCCATGGCGAGATAGGCGGCGAAGGCCCCGAGCACGAACATTCCAAAGGCTGCCGGACTGGGAGCATCAGCGCCCGACGCGGCTCCGACGACCATCGTCATCCCTCCCACGCAACCGACGATCGGCAGCAGATAGAAGAGCAGGAAGCGTCCGATGATCGGCCGCCAGTTCGCGTCCGCCTCGAAGCGATGGCTGCCGAAACACAGCCGTCCCCAGCGGTCGTTCCACAGGCTGGTCATCGACCAGGGAATGAAAACGCCAAGAACGAAGGCGCCGATAGCGGTCTTCCAGAACGCGGTGAGCGCATAGCCCCAGCCCTTGTCGTCGCTACCGCCACGAATGCCGTGCCAGTAGGTCCGGCTCAGCCGGTAACGCAAGGTGCGATAGCGGGCCAGACCGTAGAGGTAGAGCAAGGCGGTATAGGCGACCAGTAGCGTCAGGCCCGCCGCCGCGATTTCGCCCCGCATCATCAACCCCTGGGCGACACCCTGGATGAGGATGAGCGGAAGCCCGAGCAGAACCACTACGAGCGCGAAGCCGATCAGCAGCTCGAGGCCGGATCCGGTCCATTCGAGCCGCGCGCCGATGAAGCGGCTATGGCTCCAGAGATAGCGCCGCTCCCGCGTGGTCGCCCAGAATCGATAGATGCCCAGCGTCACGATCGTGAGGAGCAGATTGGTGAAGGCGATCGGCGCGAATTGGCGCCACGTCCCTTCGAATCGGAACGCACTGTCGGCGTCTGAATCACGCATCCTTCATCCCCCTCATTCCCCGGACGAAAGGGACCGCGATAGCAGCCGCGGGTCAAGCGCAGAAAAGTCCGTTCCGGCGGTTTCGA
The DNA here is from genome assembly GCF_018006725.1 of Rhizorhabdus sp. Lineage (GTDB taxonomy): Bacteria > Pseudomonadota > Alphaproteobacteria > Sphingomonadales > Sphingomonadaceae > Rhizorhabdus. Next base: position 17,190 of record NZ_JAGMXV010000053.1, on the reverse strand, counting down.
TGCGCTGCGGCAGGCGAATCGCGGCGCTTGCTCCTGCCCCATGTTCGCGGGCATAAGCCGCGCTCCGCAAACTCGAAGGAATCTCCCTTTCCCATGTCCGATCTTCTCACCATCACGCTTCCCGACGGCTCGGTGCGCGAAGTGAAGACGGGCACTACCCCCGCCCAGATCGCCGCCGCGATCGGGCCCGGTCTTGCCAAGGCGGCGCTTGCCGCGCGCGTCGATGGGGAACTGCGCGATCTCGATCGGCCGCTCGACAGGGATGCCGCCCTCGCGCTGGTCACCGCGCGCGACGAGAAGGATGCGCTCGAACTGGCGCGCCACGATTATGCGCATATCCTGGCCGAAGCGGTGCAGGCGCTGTTCCCCGGCACACAGATCACCTTCGGCCCGGCGACCGACGACGGCTTCTATTACGATTTCGCGCCCGCACCCGATCGCGGCCCGTTCACCGACGAGGATCTGCCCGCGATCGAGGCCGAGATGCGCCGCATCATCGCGGCCGACAAGCCGCTCCGCCGCGAGGAATGGAGCCGCGAGCAGCTGATCTCGCGCTGGAAGCAGCAGGGCGAGAGCTTCAAGGCCGAATGGGCCGCCGAACTGCCCGGCGACGAGGCGCTGACCGTCTACTGGTCGGGCGACGACTGGCTCGACATGTGCCGTGGCCCCCACCTGCCGAGCACCGGCAAGCTCGACCCGCAGGCGTTCAAGCTGACCCGCGTGTCGGGCGCCTATTGGCGCGGCGACCAGAAGAACGCGATGCTGAGCCGCATCTACGGCACCGGCTGGCTCAACAAGAAGCAGCTCGACGCGCACCTGACGCGGCTCGAGGAAGCGGCCAAGCGCGACCATCGCCGGATCGGCCAGGACATGGACCTGTTCCACCTCCAGTCCGAGGCGCAGGGTTCGGTCTTCTGGCATCCCAAGGGCTTCCGCCTGTGGCGCGAGCTCGAATCCTACATGCGCCGCCGGCTCGACGCCTCGGGCTATGTCGAGGTCAAGACGCCGCAGCTGATGGATGCGCGCCAGTGGGAGCAGTCGGGCCACTGGGGCAAATATCGCGAGAATATGTTCGTCGTTCCCGACGAGATCCCCGGCACCGAGGATGACGGTCCGGTTCTGTCGGGCGAGGGCGACCTGATGGCGCTCAAGCCGATGAACTGCCCGGCGCACGTCCTGATCTTCCGCCAGGGGATCAAGAGCTATCGTGACCTGCCGATCCGCATGGCCGAATTCGGCTGCTGTCACCGCAACGAGCCGCACGGCGCGCTGCACGGCATCATGCGCGTCCGCCAGTTCACCCAGGACGACGCGCACATCTTCGTCCGCGAGGACCAGCTGATCCCGGAAATCAAGGATTTCTGCGACCTGCTCGACACCGTCTATCGTGATCTCGGCTTCGACAGCTATGCGATCAAGCTGGCGCTGCGCCCCGAGAAGCGCTTCGGCAGCGACGAAATGTGGGACAAGGCCGAGCAGACGCTGCGCGACGCCGTCGCCGCGTCGGGCCGCGCGACCGAGGAGTTCGGTTGGGAAGAGCTGGAGGGCGAAGGCGCCTTCTATGCGCCCAAGCTCGAATTCCACCTGACCGATGCGATCGGGCGGACCTGGCAGGTCGGCACGATCCAGGCCGACACGGTGCTGCCCGAGCGGCTCGACGCCTCCTATGTCGGCGAGGATGGCGAGCGCCATCGCCCGGTCATGCTCCACCGCGCGATTCTCGGCACCTTCGAGCGCTTCATCGGCATATTGATCGAACATCACGCCGGCCGCTTCCCGATGTGGCTGTCGCCGGTGCAGGCGGTGGTCGCGACGATCGTATCCGACGCCGATGGCTATGCGCGCGAGGTCGAGGCGAAGCTGGCGGCGGCTGGGCTGCGCGTCGAAAGCGACCTGCGCAACGAGAAGATCAACTACAAGGTCCGCGAGCATTCGCTTGCCAAGGTCCCGGCGCTGCTGGTGGTCGGCAAGCGCGAAGCCGAGGAAGGCACGGTCGCGATCCGGCGGCTGGGGGAACAGGCGCAGAATGTGATGAGCCTCGACGAGGCGATCGCGATGCTGCGCGCCGAGGCGACTCCGCCCGACCTGCGGGCCTGATGGATCGGGCAGGCTCCCCCTTCATGTCCGCAACCCGGCGGGACATGATGGTGGGGGGCCTGGCTTTGGCAATGCTAGGCACAACGGCCGATGCCATGTCGCCGGCCGGGAAGGAAGGACAGACGATGTACGGACTGATCGGTCGGATGTTCGCCAAGCCCGGCACGCGCGACGCCCTGATCGCGATCCTGACCGAGGGGTCCAGCGCGATGCCCGGCTGCCGCTCCTACATCGTCGCCCGCGACGCGAAGGATGCCGACGCGATCTTCGTTACCGAAGTCTGGGCCAGCCGCGAGGCCCATGCCGCCTCGCTGAAGCTGCCCTCGGTCCAGTCCGCGATCGCACGCGGCCGGCCGCTGATCGCCCGCTTCGACACCTATTTCGAGACCGAACCGGTCGGCGGTGTCGGCCTCGTCTGACGCATGCGCGACACAGGTGCGGGGAAAGCGCGCCAGTGACGCGCGCCCATCTTCCAAATCCCGGCGTTTAGGCCTATATCGCCCGAGAATAACGACGACAGGAGATTGAACTATACGTCCCCCGATGATGCGCCGCCCCCTGGGGCAGCCGCCGATGCCGCTCAACGGCCCGCGCTACAATGAATTCATCCAGGTCCCCAAGGTTCGGGTGATCGATGAAGAGGGCGAGAATCTGGGCGTGATGTATACACGCGAGGCAATCGAGCAGGCGCAGGAAGCCGGGCTCGATCTGGTCGAGGTGTCGCCGAACGCAGACCCGCCCGTGTGCAAGTTCCTCGATGTCGGCAAGTTCAAGTACGAGGCCCAGAAAAAGGCCAATCTTGCCCGGAAGTCGCAGAAGACGCAGGAGATCAAGGAGATCAAGATGCGTCCGAACATCGACGACCATGATTACGACACCAAGATGAAGAAGATTCACGAGTTCATCGGCGAGGGCGACAAGGTGAAGGTCACCCTGCGCTTCCGCGGCCGTGAGCTCGCCCATGGCCAGCTGGGCATGCAGGTCCTCCAGCGCGTGCAGGCCGACATGGCGGAAATCGCCAAGGTCGAGCAGTTCCCGCGCATGGAAGGCCGTCAGATGCTGATGGTGATCGCGCCGAAATAAGGAAACAGGCCGGGCGGTCCACCATGGACTGCCCGGCGTCCTTGCGCGCGCGACGACGCTTCGGGATGAGCTGTCCGAAAATTGGCCGATGGCGCCCCATGGCGCGCCGGGACCTCGACTCGGTCGTGCGAATCGCCGATCACGTCCATGTGGACTATCCCGAGCGACCCGAGATCATCGCCGAGAAGTTCGCGCTCTACCCTATTGGGTGCATGATGCTGGACGGGCCGGACCAAGCTGCGGGCTATGTTCTGGCCCATCCCTGGCACCGGACCACGCCGCCCAAGCTCGATCATCCGCTTGGCGCGATCCCCGAAAATGCCGACACCTATTATCTGCACGACCTGGCGCTCCTGCCCGAAGCGCGCGGGATCGGCGCCGGGAGGGCTGCCGTCGAGATGATCGTGGCGCAGGCGAAGCGCACCGCGTTCGCGGACATCAGCCTCATTGCCGTTGGCAACTCGGTATCCTTTTGGAACGCGCAAGGCTTTCGGGCCGCCACCGACGGTCCAGACCGGCCTTATGGGCCGGCTTCGCTGTTCATGCGGCGCCTGCTCGACTGAGGCGCGCAGGGTCGATCAGGCCGCCTTGCGGCTGATTCCACCGGCCGCCGCATCGAGGACCAGCCGTTCGAGCGTCTTGAGCCGCGCCGCGCTGGTGATCTTGTCCCCGGTCAGGTCCGCCACATAGAAGACGTCGACCGCACGCTCGCCATAGGTCGCGATATGTGCGGAATGGATCATCACCTTGGCCTGGAACAGCGCATGGGCGAGCGCGTGGAGCAGCGCCGGACGGTCGCGGGCGTTGACCTCGATCACCGTGTAGCGGTTCGAAGCGCGGTTATCGATCAGTGCGGCCGGCTCGATCGAAAAGGCGTCGGCGCGCGGGCGCGTCAGCGGCTTGGCGGCGAGCCGGTCGGCCATGCGCGTACGGTTGGCAAGCGCATCCTCGATCGCGATGCTGAGCCGCGTCATCCGGTCGTCCCCCTCGAAAGGCTGGCCGAACGGATCCTGCACGAGCAGATTGTCGATCGCCATGCCGTCGCGGGTGGTGTGGATGCGGGCATCGATGACGCTGGCACCCGCGAGATGGATCGCGCCCGCGATACGGTAGAAAAGCCCCGGATGGTCGCCCGCATAGATGCTCACCAGCGTCGCGCCACGATCGGCGTCGGGCGAGGAGACGATCGAGAGCGGCTTGCCCTCGCCGTCGGCCGCCTCGATCAGGCGCGCATTGCCCTCCAATATGTCGACGCTTTCGGCAACCCAATAGGCCTCCGGGAAGCGCGCCACATAGGCTGCGAAGCGAGCATCGTCCCAGCCGAGGCGTAGTTGCAACTGCGCATGTTTCGCGGCGATCCGCTCGCGCCGGCCGGTCTGCTTGTGCCCAAGCCGCAACACTTCCTCGGCCGCCTCATAAAGGTCGCCGAGCAACTGTCGCTTCCAGCTGTTCCAGACGCCCGGACCGACCGCCCTGATGTCGACGATGGTCAGGCAGAACAGCAGGCGCAGGCGTTCCGGGCTCTGCACCTTCTCGGCGAAGTCGAGGATCGTCTTGAAGTCGGACAGGTCGCGCTTGAACGCGGTGTCCGACATGGCGAGATGGTGGCGGACGAGCCAGGCGACGGTCTCGGTCTCGGCCGGACTCAGGCCGAAGCGCGGGCACAGCTTCTCGGCCACCTCGGCGCCCAGCACGCTATGGTCGCCCCCCCGCCCCTTGGCGATATCGTGCAGAAGCACGGCGGCATAGAGCACGCGGCGCTGGACGATCCCGGGCAGAATCTTCGACGCGAGCGGGTGATCGTCGCCCAGCACACCCTTTTCGATCTGATTGAGCAGGCCGATGGCGCGGATGGAATGCTCGTCGACCGTGTAATGGTGGTACATGTCGAACTGCATCTGCGCGACGACGCGGCCGAAGTCCGGTACGAAGCGGCCGAACACCCCGGCCTCGTTCATCCACCGCAGCACCGTCTCCGGCGTGTTGTGCGAGGTCAGAACGTCCATGAAATAGGCGTTGGCGCGCGGATCGCGGCGTACCCCATTGTCGATCAGCTTTGCGTCCCGACCGGCCGCGCGCATCGCAAGCGGATGGATTTCCAGCCCATGGCGGTCGGCGATCGCGAACATCTGGACGAGCCGCACCGGATCCTGCGCGAAGAAGTCGTCCGCGGGGATTGCCAGCCGTCCGCGATCGAGCACGAAACCGTCGAGCTTGGACGGGCGCCGACGCAGCGAGGGAAAACCGAAGCGCCGTCCACGCGCCGCGAAGGTCTCGTCGATATGCGCGAGGAAGATGGCGGTCAGGTCTCCGACGCGCTTCGCCATCAGGAAATAATGCTGCATGAAACGCTCGACAGCCGACTTGCCCGGCCGTTCGGCATAGCGCATCCGGCGGGCAATCTCGGGCTGGACGTCGAAAGTCAGCCGGTCTTCGGGCCGCCCCGCGACGATGTGGAGGTGGCAACGCACCGCCCACAGGAAATTCTCGGCCTTCTGGAACTGGCGCAACTCGGCCCGGGTCAGCAGCCCCTTCTCGACCAGTTCGGGCACCGACTGGACCAGATAGACATATTTGCCGATCCAGAAGAGCGTGTGGAGGTCGCGCAGACCGCCCTTGCCCTCCTTCAGATTGGGTTCTACGACATAGCGGCTGTCGCCCATCCGCTTATGCCTGTCGTCACGTTCCTGGAGCTTTTCGGACACGAAGGTCCGCGCCGTTCCGGTGACGACATCGCGGCGGAACAGGGCGGCGGCCTCGTCATAGAGCGCGATGTCGCCCCATACGAAACGTCCTTCGAGCAGGGCGGTCCGAATCGTCAGGTCGCTCTTGGCCATGCGGATCATGTCGTCGAGCGACCGGCTCGAATGCCCGACCTTCAGGCCGAGATCCCACATCGAATAGAGCATCGACTCGATGACCTGTTCGGACCAGCTGGTCTGCTTCCAGGGGGTCAGGAAAGCGATATCGACGTCGGAATGGAGCGCCATCTCACCCCGGCCATAGCCGCCAACCGCGATCAGCGTCAGCCGCTCGGCCGAGGAACGATTGCTGATCGGGTAGAGCCGCTCGGTCGTGAAATCGTAGATCAGGCGCAATATCTGGTCGGTCAGGAAGGCATAAGCGGATGCTGTCTCCGACCCGCGGGTCGGAGCGGCAGCGAGGCGCCGGGCGATTTCCGCGCGACCGATATCGAGTGCGGCCTTCAGGATCGTCGTTCCCGCATTGCGCAGCGCGGTCGCGTCGGTGGAGCCGGGCAGGAGCGCGGACAGGGCATCGGCCACGGCACGGCGATCGATGATCGCGCGGCGTTGCGGCAGGATATCGAACTTCGTGGCCATGCCAGCCACATAGGGAGGATTGGTTAAAAGAGCTAGGCGACCGCGAGGGAATGGGCGCCGATCAGCACTCTTCCCCGCCGACCCGGTGCCCATTGCGGTCGCGCCGCACGGGCGGGCCCACCGGCTCGGTCGTTCCCCGTCCTTCGGACAGGATCGTCAGCAGCGACAGGGCGATACGGACCTCGGCAAAATCGTCGCCCTTGCCGGCCCGCACGAGCGCCGCTTCGCCGGGATAGCCCGATACATCCAGATGGCGCGCGGCCGCTTCGCGCGCAGCAGCGAGATCGATCGCGGCGTTCATCGCCGCTTGGGCGGCAGCACGGCGGGGCCGTCTGCGCCATAAGGATACCAGGGCCGGCTCAGTCGCCCCTCGCCCGCCTTGAAGAAATATTGGCTGCAGGTCAGCCAGCCCTTCAACGGCCGCAGCGGCAGCAGGCAGGTGGCGACGAGGAACGGACCGGTCAGCAGCACCTGTGTAAGCAGCGATGCATTGGCGAAGATCTCCAGCATCAGCGCGAAGATCACCGCCGGCACGCAGCCGAAGCAGATGACGAAGAATGCGGGTCCATCCGCCGGATCGGCAAAGCCATAATCGAGCCCGCACCGATCGCATTCCGACCGCAGTTTCAGAAAGCCGTCGAACAGCGCGCCCTCGCCGCAGCGGGGACAGCGGCCGCGCGTGCCGGTCTTCACGGGATCGAGACGGGGCCAGGCGACGTCGTCGCTGGCGATCGGGGTAAGGTCGGTCATGGGGGCTCCAGCCTGCTTGCCCCAAATAGGAAAAATTGTATGGCTTCTTCAACCATACATAAGGATCCTGCCCACCCATGCAAAGCTGGCTGGACGGCCTCGAGAGCCACAACGGCCCCAAATATCAGGCGATTGCCGACGCGATCGACCACGCGATCCGGACCGGCGCGCTGCGTCCCGGCGAACGCCTGCCCCCGCAACGCGCCCTGGCCGCAGAACTCGCCGTCGATCTCACCACCGTAACCCGCGCTTATGGGCTGGTGCGCGACGCTGGTCTGATTGAAGGATCGGGCCGGCTCGGCAGCTTCGTCCGCAATGCCGCCAGCCTGCCCGCCGCCGACCTGATCGGTGATCCGGGCATGATCATGCCACCGCAGCCGGGCTTCGCCCGTCTGGGCGATGCCCTGCGCGAGGGGATGGCCCGGCTGCTGCACGCGGGCGGGCAATCCCCGCTGCTGCAATATCAGCCGCGCGGGGGGGCGGCCCGCGACCGGCAGGAAGCCGCACGCGCCCTAGCCGCGCGGGGCATGGCGACCAGGGAAGACCAGGTGATCGTCACCGCCGGCGGACAGCATGCCCTGCACGCGATCATCGGCTCGCTGTTCGCGCCGGGCGACATCATCTGCGCAGGACGATCGACCTATCCGGGCCTGATCGCATTGGCGCGCCGCTTCCGCCTGATCCTGCGGGCGCTGCCAGGCGATCGGGACGGTCTCGACCCCGACGCAGTCCAGTCGGCTGCGCTCGCCGGGGCAAAGGCGGTCTATGTCGTGCCGACCAACGACAATCCGACAACCGCCACGCTCGACATCGAACGGCGCTTGTGGCTGGCGGCCATAGCCCGACGCCACGGGCTGATCCTCATCGAGGACGACGCTTATGGTCAGCTCCCCGAAAAGCCCCTGCCGCCACTCGCCGCCTTCGCCCCCGAGATCAGCTGGCATATTGCGAGCCTGTCCAAGATCATCTCACCGGTGCTGCGCGTGGCGCATGTCCGGGCACCCACGGCCGAAGCGGCGCGACTGCTCGCCGACGATCTGCACGAGACGAGCGTGATGGCGCCGCCCCTGAATGCGGCGCTGGCGACATACTGGCTGCGCGAGGGCATATTCGCCGAGCTGGTGGCGGGCGTGCGTTCAGAAGGCGTTGCGCGACAGCGCCGCATCGCCCCCCTTCTGGCCGGTCTCGACCATGCCAGTCATCCGGAGGGCTATCATCTCTGGCTACGCCTGCCCGCCGACGCGCCTGCCCCGGCAGACCTCGCCGCGCGGCTGGGCCCTCTCGGCCTGTCGATCGTCGCCGGCGAGCGCTTCACCGTCGAACCGGGCGCACCCGAGCGAGCGATCCGCATCTCGATCGGGGGCGTCATCGGTCATGAGCGCCTCAGCCGCGCCTTCGAGGGACTGCGCGCGCTGCTGCACGCCTGAGTTCGACAGGAGCGTTCCTCAAGCTCCGCTTACCAGCCCGGTGGATTTTTCCCCATGCGGGCGAGGGCGCGATCGATGCGTTCCAACGCGAACCGCCGGTCTGCATCCTTCATCCCCTCGGCCGCAGCAATCGAAGCACGCGCCTGACGCAGCGCAAGCCCAAGCTGTGGATCGTCGAACATCCGGCGACGCGCCGCCTCGTGATCCGCAAAGGCCGCACGCCTGGCCTCGGCCGCAGCGGCTCGAGCTTCGGCCTGCGCCTTGATGGCGCCTCTGCGGGCTGCTTGTGCCTCGGCCATGGCCCGACGAATCGCCTCGTCAGATGGCGGGCTGGCCGGCGCTTCGGGAGGTGTCGGCGGTGCCGGGATGACCGGGAGCGCGCGCGGTGGGACCGGTGGGAGCGGGGCAACCCCGACTTCAGCGACCGGCGGTATCGGCGGCATGGGCGGTATCGGGGCCATATGCGGGGCTGTTGGCGCACGGGCGGTCACGACGGTGCTACCCGCGACAAGGACGAATAGGGCACAGGCCGCTGGTGCGATGATCGTCCGGGCTGCTCTCGGCATGGCTAAGGCTCCTCTGCTGTCGCCCGACCATCGAAAAGCTGGCGCCGCGGACAATCGGCCTTCGACCAACATGCGGCATGACCGGACGAACGTCAGGCACCCGCGACGTCGGAGCCTTGCGATGCAGAAGGCAGCCGGTCAGCCCAAACCGCAATCAGCTCCCGTCGCGTGCCAGCGCCTTCAGCCGATAGAGCAGGTCAAGTGCCTCGCGCGGACTGAGCGCGTCGACATCGATCGTCTCGATCTCCTGCCGCAGCGGATCGCGCTTCTCTTCCTCCGCCTGCGCGGCAGCGGCGAACAGCGGTAGATCGTCGAGACCCGCCGCCAGCCCGCCGGTCGCGGCGCGCCCGGCCTCCAGCTTCTTCAGAACCTCCCTTGCCCGTCCCAGCACCGCCGGCGCCAGGCCGGCAAGTTTCGCCACGGCGATGCCATAGCTGCGATCGGCCGGGCCTTCCGCCACTTCGTGCAGCAGCACCAGCTCGCCTTTCCACTCGCGCGCGCGGACATGATGGAGCGACAGCGCGTCGAGCCGCTCGGCAAGGCGAGTGAGCTCGTGATAGTGGGTCGCGAACAGGCAGCGACAGCGGTTGATGTCGTGCACCGCCTCGACCACCGCCCAGGCAATGGCGAGACCGTCATAGGTCGAAGTGCCGCGCCCGACCTCGTCGAGGATGACAAAGCTGCGCTCGGTCGCCTGCGCGAGGATCGCCGCAGTCTCGACCATCTCGACCATGAAGGTCGAGCGGCCCCGCGCCAGATTGTCCGATGCGCCGACCCGGCTGAACAGGCGGTCGACGATACCCAGCCGCGCGCTGGCGGCTGGCACCGGGCTGCCCGCCTGGGCAAGGATCGCAATTGCGGCGTTCTGGCGCAGGAAGGTCGACTTGCCGCCCATGTTCGGGCCGGTGACAAGCCACAGCCGCTCCTGCTCCGACAGGCTGCAATCATTGGCGACGAAACGCCCGCCCTGTGCCCGAACCGCCGCTTCGACCACCGGATGGCGTCCGCCGCGAATATCGAAGCAGGGGTGCGGCTCGAAATGGGGACGGGTCCAGCCGCCCTCGACCGCGCGGTCGGCAAGCGCCGCTGCGACGTCGAGCCGCGCCAGCGCATCGGCAGTCGCCGCAATCCCGGAGGTCCCCGCCAGCGCCGTGCCGATCAGCTCTTCCAGATGCGCGGCCTCGGCGGCCAGGGCATGTTCGCCCGACTGGCCGACCTTCATCGCCTGCTCGTGCAGATCCGGCGCATTGAAGCGCACGACGCCCGCCAGCGTCTGGCGGTGGGTGAAGCCTGAATCGGCCGCCATCAGCGGATCGGCATGTTTCGCCTGAACTTCAATATGATAGCCCAGCACGCCATTATGGCGGATCTTGAGCGAAGCGATGCCGGTTTCGGCCCGGTAGCGCGCCTCCAGCGCGGCGATCGCCTTGCGCCCCTCGCCACCCTGTCCGCGCAGCGCATCGAGCGCGGGATCATAGCCCTCGGCGATATAGCCGCCCTGGGCAGCGTCTATCGGCGGGCTCGCGACAAGCGCGCGGCGCAACAGCTGGATCAGCGGTTCATGACCGGACAGCAGCGGTAGCAGTGCTTCCAGCAATTGCGGCATCGGCGCCACGCCGGACAGCAGGTCGTGAAGCATATGCGCCTGTTCGAGACCGTCGCGCAGCTGGCCGAGATCGCGCGGGCCGCCCCGGCGCGCGACGAGGCGGCCGAGCGCGCGACCGATGTCGGGCAGCGCCCGCAGCGCCGACCGGACCCGATCGCGGAGCAGTCCATCCCCTTCGAACAGGGCGACGAGGTCAAGCCGCGCCTCGATCGCGGCAATGTCGGTCAGCGGCGCCGACAGATCTGTTCCGAGCAGCCGCGCTCCCGCTCCGGTGACGGTGCGGTCGACCGCATCGAGCAGGCTGCCCTTGCGCTGCCCCGACTGGCTGAGGGTGATCTCCAGACTCTCGCGCGTCGCCGCGTCGATCATCATATGGTCGGCAACGACGCGGCGGCGCGGGGGCTGCAGGAAGGGCAGGCTGCCCTGCCCCGCGCGCTCCAGATAGGCGATCAGCGCTCCGGCGGCGGCCAGTTCCGCCCGCTCGAACGGGCCGAAGGCGTCGAGCGTCGCCACCCCCAGCAAAGTCCTGAGCCGGTCCTCGCCGCGCAGACTATCGAAATGCTCGCGCGGCCAGCGAACCGCCTCGGCAACGGGCTCTTCCAGATCCTCCGGCACGACGACCTCGGCCGCGCCGAGCCTTGCCAGTTCGGCATCGAGGCCGCTGGCGGGCAGGCCCGCTATCTCGAACCGGCCGGTGGAGATGTCGGCGGCGGCAACGCCCAGTCGGCGGTCGCTGCCCTGGCCGATCGCGGCGACGGCAACGAGCCAATTGGCCGAGCGCGCGTCGAGCAGCGCTTCCTCGGTCAGCGTTCCCGCCGTCACGACGCGCACGATCGCCCGTTCGACCAGCGCCTTCGATCCGGCGCGCTTGCGCGCCTCGGCGGGGCTTTCGGTCTGTTCGGCGATGGCGACCCGGTGCCCCGCCTTGATCAGCCGGGCCAGATAGGCCTCGGCGGCGTGGACGGGCACCCCGCACATTGGAATCGGCTGCCCCTGATGCTCGCCCCGCGCGGTCAGCGCGATGTCGAGGCAGGCGGACGCGGCGCGGGCATCGTCGAAGAACAGCTCGAAGAAATCGCCCATGCGATAGAAGAGCAGGCAGTCCTCGGCCGCCGCCTTCAGCGCCAGATATTGCGCCATCATCGGCGTCGGAGCGGGGGCCTGGCTGTCGCTGCGGTTTTTTGGGTTTTGCGCCATGCACGGGCTGATAGCGGCTTGTCGATTTCCCGACCATGCCCCACAAGCAGCCCGGGCAAAACATCTGGCGCCGAGGGGGGCCGCACATGACCAGCAGCAAGGTTCAATTTTCCGATCGCGAAGCGCTATTCTTCCATTCGACCGGTCGTCCGGGCAAGATCGAGATCATCGCTTCCAAGCCGATGGCGACGCAGCGCGACCTGAGCCTGGCCTACTCCCCCGGCGTCGCGGTTCCGGTCAAGGCAATCGCTGCCGACCCCGCCACCGCCTATGACTATACCGCCAAGGGCAACCTCGTCGCGGTCATCTCCAACGGCACCGCCATCCTCGGCCTCGGCAATCTCGGCGCGCTGGCGTCGAAGCCGGTGATGGAAGGCAAGGCAGTGCTGTTCAAGCGCTTCGCCGATGTCGACTCGATCGACCTGGAACTCGACACCGAGGACCCCGAGGCCTTCATCAACGCGGTCGCCCTGCTCGAGCCGTCCTTCGGCGGCATCAACCTCGAGGACATCAAGGCCCCCGAGTGCTTCATCATCGAACAGGCGCTGAAAGAGCGCATGAACATCCCAGTGATGCATGACGACCAGCACGGCACCGCGATCATCGCCGCCGCCGGCCTGATCAACGCGGCCTATCTGACGGGCCGCAACCTCAAGGACATGACCGTCGTCGTCAACGGCGCTGGCGCGGCGGCGATCGCCTGCACCGAGCTGATCAAGGATGTCGGCGTGTCGCCCGACAAGGTGCTGCTGTGCGACTCCAAGGGTGTCGTCTACCAGGGCCGCCAAGAGGGCATGAACCAGTGGAAGTCGGCCCATGCCGCGCCGACCTCCAAGCGCACGCTGGCCGAGGCGGTCGAGGGCGCCGACGTGTTCCTGGGCCTGTCGGTCAAGGGCGCGCTGACCCCCGAGATGGTCAAGACCATGGCGCCGCACCCGATCATCTTCGCGATGGCCAATCCCGATCCTGAAATCCTGCCGCCCGAAGCCAAGGCCGCGCGCGAGGATGCGATCGTAGCCACCGGCCGTTCGGACTATCCGAACCAGGTCAACAACGTCCTCGGCTTTCCCTTCATCTTCCGCGGCGCGCTCGACGTGCGCGCGAGCGGGATCAACCAGGAGATGAAGATCGCCGCTGCCCGGGCGCTGGCCGAACTGGCGCGCGAGCAGGTTCCCGAGGAGGTCGCCGCAGCTTATGGCGGCGCGGCACCCCGCTTCGGCCGCGACTATATCATTCCGGCACCCTTCGATCCGCGCCTGATGGAGGTCGTCCCCGTCGCAGTCGCGCAGGCGGCGATGGACACCGGCATCGCGCGCAAGCCGATCCTCGACATGGCCGCCTATCGCGACAGCCTGAAGGCGCGCCTGAACCCCACCACATCGGTGCTGACGCTGGCATCGGACATCGCCCGCGCCCATCCGAAGCGCGTCGTCTTCGCCGAGGCGGAGGAGGAGGTCATGCTGCGCGCGGCGATCCAGTTCCGCACGCTCGGCTATGGCACCCCGGTGCTGGTCGGCCGGGACGACGTGCCCGACAAGCTGCGTGAGCTCGGCGTCGAGGATCCCGACGGCTTCGAACTGCACAACAGCCGCCATTCGCCTCTGGTCGAGAAGATGGTCGATTATCTGTATGACCGGCTGAAGCGTCGCGGGGCGCTGCGCCGGGAAGTGCAGGCGCTGGTCAACCAGGACCGCAACATCTTCGGCGCGCTGCTCGTCGCGCTGGACGAGGCCGATGCGATGGTGACCGGCACCACCCGCACCTACAGCCAGACCTTCCGCCAGATCCGCCGCGTGCTCGATCCGGTCGAGGGGAAGAAGCCGCTCGGCATCCACCTGTTCGTCGGCCAGAACCACACCGCCTTCATCGCAGACACGACCGTCACCGAGCGCCCTTCGGCGACCGAACTGGCGGACATCGCCGAGGCGACCGCTGCGGTCGCGCGCCGCATGGGCCACGAGCCGCGCGTCGCCTTCCTCAGCTATTCGACCTTCGGCAATCCATCGGGCAACTGGCTGGAGACCATTCGCGGCGCCGTGAGCGAGCTCGACGCGCGCGGCGTGAGCTTCGAATATGAAGGCGAGATGGCACCCGACGCGGCGCTCAACCCGTCGATCATGAAGCTCTACCCGTTCAACCGCCTGTCGGCACCGGCCAATGTGCTGGTGATGCCGGGCCTGCAGTCGGCCAATATCTCGGCCAAGCTTCTGCGCGAACTGGGGCGCGGCTCGGTGATCGGGCCGATGCTGGTCGGCATGGAAAAGCCGGTCCAGATCGCGACCATGTCGTCCAACGCGTCCGAAATCATGACGCTGGCGTTGCTCGCCGCATCGGGCATCGCCCACTGACGATCCCATCCCCTCCCGCGCTTCGGTGCGGGAGGGAGGTTATTGCGGCTTCTGCGCCATCGCCGCCTTCATCGACAGGACCAGTGACCCGACGCTTTGCGGCTGCGCCGGAAGGCGAAAATAGGCCGAGGGAAAGGCCGCTTTGCTGGCAACGTTGAGCCGGAAGCGCCCGCCCACATCGATCGGCGTTCCGAGCGAGAAGATCGCCCGGGTCTCGGCGATCAGGTCCTTCGCCATCGCCCCGATCAGCGGTGCCGACGGGACAACCGCCGCATTCATGAAACCCTCCAGTGCGGCGCCGACCGGCTTCAGATCCTCGTCCGCACTGATCAGAAAGTCGCTCGGCCTGTCGGGCCGGACATGGTCGAGTCCCTTGATGTGATAGATGCGTCCGTCGCGTCCGCCCGCATTGCCGGCCTCGCCGGGTTCGACGGACAACGGCGCCTTAGGCATGGCGTCGGGCGCCAGCTCGAACAGGCCATTGAACAAGGGGGGCAGCACCTGGTCCATTGCCGCCGCGACGTCCCTGAGCCGCGCGACGGTGGTGGTGCCGCCCTCCTTGTCGACGATGTAGAACTGGCCGCCGACGAGCAGGCCATAATCCTCGCTGCCGACCTCGCCGATGCGGGCGTCGCCATTGTCGTGAACGTCTATCTGCAGCTGCTTCGCCTTGGCGATATCGACGTAAATGGCGCGGAGCCCAGCCTGCGCGGTGGTGCCGGCGCCCGACAGGGCCAGAAAAACGCCCATCAGGAGCGCGCGACGGAAGGATGCAGCGGCGATCATGCCCGTTGCTTAGCCCATTTTGGAGGCAGGTCGAGAGTGCCCTCTGCCGCCTGCACGGTCATCGTCGCGTCCATGCGCTTCCCCTCGCACGCAAAAATCGCCAACAGGGGTGGATGACCGTCGCCCGCCTGATGCTGACCGACTTCCGCTCCTATGCATCGGCGACGATAGCGGCGGCACCGGGCTTCGTCGTCCTCACGGGCGAAAATGGCGCGGGCAAGACCAACATATTGGAGGCCGTCTCGATGCTCGGCCCCGGTCGCGGTCTGCGCGGCGCGCCCCTGTCCGAAATGGCCCGAAGCAGCGGACCCGGCGGTTTTGCGGTGGCGGCCGAACTGGCGGACGGCGTCCGGCTCGGCACGGGGACTACCGCCGCCGCACCCGATCGCCGTCAGGTCCGGATCAACGGCGCCGCCGCTTCGGCCACGGCGCTGGGCGAATGGACCGCCTTGCTGTGGCTGACCCCGGCCATGGACCGGCTGTTCGCCGAGGGCGCAGAGGCCCGCCGCCGTTTCCTCGACCGCCTCGTCCTGGCGATCGAGCCTGGCCACGCCCATCATGTCAGCCGCTATGAAGCGGCGATGCGCGCGCGCAACAAGCTGCTCGCTGCCGAAGGCCCGCCCGACGCGGCCTGGCTCGACGCACTCGAACTGCAGATGGGCCAGCATGGCGGTGCGATCGCCGAGGCGCGCGCACGCACCGTGGTCGCGCTGGGCTTTCGCATCGCCGCCGAAGCGGAAGCCCCCTTCGCGCGGGCCGCGCTCGCCATCGAAGGCTGGGTGCCCGGGAGCCGCCCCCTCACCGAGGAACTGCGGCTGGGTCGCGCACGCGACCAGGCCGCCGGCCGGACGCTGGCCGGACCGCATCGGCAGGACCTGGCCGTCAGCCATGCCACCAAGCAACAACCGGCCGCCCGCGCCTCGACCGGCGAGCAGAAGGCGCTGCTGCTGGGGATCGTGCTGGCCCATGCCGATCTTGTCGCAGAAGAACGCGGGCAGCGGCCGCTGCTGCTGATGGACGAAGTCGCCGCCCATCTCGACCCGATCCGCCGCGCCGCGCTGTTCGACCGGCTCGCACAGAGCGGAGGCCAGATCTGGCTCACCGGCACCGAGCGCGGATTGTTCGACGGGATCGGCAATGCGACGTGGATCGCCGTGGAAAATGGCGCCCTGCGGGAAGCGTAAAGCGAGGCGGGCTCTGGCCTGACAGGATTGGCCCTGTATAGATCGGGCATCCAGGGGTGGTGAGAAAGTTGTCGCACGCATGAAATTGGGGGATGTTTCGGGGCTCTTCATCAATCTCGATCGATCGACCGATCGACGCGCAAAAATGGAAGATGCCCTCGCCCGCTTCGGGTTGGACAAGGTCGGCCGCTTTTCCGCACTTCAGGGCGATGACCGGAAACGTGGGATCACGCGGAACGAGCTGGGGTGCTTCCTGTCGCATCAGGCGATCACCGAGTCGATCGGGGATGACCGGCATTTCCTGATCCTGGAGGACGACATTCGCTTTCCGGAAGCCTTTGGCGACTATGCCGGCCACGCATTGGCCGGGTGTGAGCAGGAAGACTGGGACGTTCTGTTCCTGACCCAAATGATCTCGTTCACCGACGTCAAATCCATCTACACGCTGTTGCGACAGCGACGGCAGGTCGGCGATATCCGTTCGCCATCCTTCACCCGCTTCGCCACCCACGACTGCAAGAATATTTTTGCGTCCTGCACCGCGGCATACATCATAAGAGCGGGTTCGGCGGGCAAGGTCGCTTCGATCCTGCGCAAGATGGCCGAGCATGATTATCCGTGCGCGGTCGACATTGCCCATATGCGCGCGATCAACGCCGGCCTGCTCAAGGCTCGTTATGTCTTTCCTTATCTTGTAGGCCTCGACCCTGGCGTGAGAACGACCCTCACGGATCGCCGCGACGAAGGCAATCACCAGCTGTTCGTCGATATCGCCAATCTCTTCGCGGCTGGCGGCGACCTGGAC
>NZ_JAGMXV010000265.1 GCF_018006725.1 Rhizorhabdus sp. | reverse complement strand
GCTCAGTTGGTAGAGCAGCTGACTCTTAATCAGCGGGTCCTAGGTTCGAGCCCTAGTGCGTCCACCATTCCCCTCCCCAGCGATAGTTACAGCGCTTCTCTCAGCCCGGCCCTGCGCGCAGGGATGCCGGCCCATATCTCATACTCGCCGGTCGATTGCAGCAGAACGGCATTGGCCCCGACGATGGTGCCTCGGCCGACATGCAGCGCTTCGGGCCCACCCAGCAGCTTGGCACCGGGAAAAAGCACGACGTCGTCACCGATCATGATCCGTGCCATCGGTACGATTGACGGATCGCGATAACCGTCGGCCCGGCCGATCGCTACCTGGTGATAAATCTGTACGCGGTCGCCAATCGTGCAGTTGCCGTGGATGACTGTCCCGAAGCCACGGTGAACCAACCGGAAATCCCTTCCGATCTGCGTATGGGGGTCGATCTCCACGCCATAGAGGGCGAGCATTTCTTTTGCCCAGCGGCGGCGGCGGTGCCGCACCAGAAAATCCATGAACCCCATCGTCCGAACTCCAGATCAGTTCCCCGTGCCGTCGGATGTTAGCTGAGCGAAATCAAGACCAGCGTCTTGCTTCCGGTTGACCTTTCCGACATGATCGTTATTGCGACGCACTCGCATGCCCCAGTCGATCAACGCCTGCGCGGTCCACGCCCGCATCGTCATCATCGGCGTCACAGGCTCCGACGGGCCGCTGCCAAATTATGGCAGCATCATCGGCAAGAACATCACGTTGAAGGGCATCGCCGAAGGTAGCCGCGCGATGCTCGCCCGCCTCGTCCGCGCGATGGAAGCGACCGGTTTTGCGCCCGTGATCGACAGGACCTTCGCGTTCGACGAAGCGCTGGAGGCCTGCCGCTACCTCAAGTCGGGAGCGCATCTCGGCAAGGTGCTGATCAAGGTGGGTTGAAAAGAAGCCGGGCCGCTCGCTGATCAAACTGCTCGGCGATAACGGCCCCGGATGTTGTCCGCCCACCAATTCAACCGCCATGACATTTGAACGGCAGCCAGTCGCTGACCGTTGGTTGTAGTGCAAAGCCAACTCATCAGGGCGCCGTGATGGATCGCCTCTGCGGACCTGTGATGTCTCTTTCGCCGTCCGGCACACGTCGAGCCGGCATGACGATCCATTACAGATGTAGTTTCGTTGGCGTTCCGTAAGGAAAATGGGTAGTCTTTCTTTCTGCGACTTCGTCATGACGGTGGACCGACCGTGGCAACTGCATGGAAGAAATCCCGTTCACGATCGGCTGAATCCGTCGATCCACGCCACATTCTTTTTCTGACCGATAACTTCCCTCCGGAAGTCAATGCTCCGGCGAGCCGAACTTTCGAGCATTGCCGAGCATGGATTCTTTGTGGCTATCGCGTCACCGTCATCACCTGCGCGCCCAACTTCCCGCAAGGGGAGCCCTTCGCGGGTTATCGCAATCTGCCATGGCAGACCGAGTATGTGGAAGGGATTCGCGTAATCAGAGTCTGGTCCTACATGGCCGAAAACCAAGGCTTTCTGCTCAGGGTCATCGATCACATCAGCTTTATGATAAGTGCGGTTCTGGCCAGTTTGTTCGTACGCAAAGTGGACGTGATCATCGGCACATCGCCGCAATTCTTTACCGCCTGTGCAGCCTGCGCGGCTGCAGCGCTCAAAAGGAAGCCTTGGGTGTTCGAACTTCGCGACCTATGGCCAGATGCCATCAGGGCGATCGGAGCGATCAGAAGCAGGGTGCTGTTTCGTTGCATCGAAACCATTGAGTTGTTCCTCTATCGCAGGGCGAACCTGATCGTCGCAGTCACTCATGCTTTTCGGAAAGACCTTGTCCGGCGTGGCATTTCCGCCAGTAAGATCAGGGTCATCACAAATGGAGTCGATCTCGCACGATTTCGCCCCACAACGAAGGATCCGGAACTCATCCGGAAGCATGCCCTACAGGGCAAGTTCACAGTAGGATATATTGGCACACAGGGGATGAGCCACGCATTGATGACTTTGATCGACGCGTGTTCGCTCCTGGCAAAGAGAGCCGACGCCTGCAAAATTCACATCCTAATGATCGGAGACGGCGCTGAGAAACGCGTGTTGAAGCGTGAGGCGGAGTGTCGCCATCTGAAAAATGTCTCCTTTATCGACACCGTTCCGAAAGCCGACGTGCCGCGCTACTGGGCGCTTCTGGACCTTGCGGTGGTCCACCTTAAAGATCTTCCGGTCCATCGCACGGTCATACCGTCCAAGATCTTTGAATCGATGGCGATGGGAATACCGATGTTGCACGGCGTGAAAGGGGAATCGCAGGACATCGTCCAGAAAGCGGGAGCTGGAATAATCTTCGAGCAGGAGAATCCTGCGGATCTTGCAGAAAAGATCGTTGAACTGTCGCGGTCTTCGGATGCCATGCGGGCGATGTCCGTCAATGGTCGGGCGGCGGCACCTCAATATGACCGCAATGTCCTTGCGCAGGAGATGCTTACAGAGATCGCACAACTTTAGCCGCAGCGTTCAGTTGCGCGCTTGCCTGCCGGTAGATCGGACGATGCGCCGTCGCCGAGCGGGCTATAGTTGCATGCGGTTCATGCCGCCGTTCGCGGTCGGAATGCACGACGTTGTCCGAGCGTCGCGCATGGGCGGAACACGGAACACAGGACCAATCCGCCGCGCTTTATCATCTGCCTCGATCGCCGCCTGCCAGATGCGAAAGGATTCTGCGCCGGCCCTTGCCTCGGTCATCGGTTCCGCGCCGCCCCGCGACTGCTCGAAACTCTCGACGAGTTCGTCGAAATAGACAAGAAAGACCATCACGGGTCCGGAAGACTTAAGTTCGCCTTTGGCTGCATGGGTAGATGAAACCCATGCTGCCAATTCTACCCTTCGCAAACTCTTTACCCATCTCTGATCACCGCAGGATGCCGCCGTTGTCGGCGGATGCCAATCGGATTGCCTGGATCCATCGGAAATGGTTCAATCGCGTGGGCACGGTCGCGAGCCGCAAAACCCGATGATCAAGATCGTCGATCCCGTCGGACTGTTGCGGTTCACTGATGCAACCGAGCTGGGCGATGAGCTTGTGATCCCGGGCGCGCGGGCGACCTTGGCCGATACGCTGCAAATCAGAACGCTTGAGCAGGCGCAGCCCGGCTTCAAGCAGGCGTCGGGCGGGCACTGTAAGAGGAATTATGCAACCGGGGCCCCAACCTCTGGAAATTTCTATTTTTCAGAGTTTTCTGGCGGAGACGGAGGGATTCGAACCCTCGGTACCAGATTTACCGGTACGGCGGTTTAGCAAACCGCTGGTTTCAGCCACTCACCCACGTCTCCGGGTCGGCAGAGGCCGGGCTATAGCGGGCAGGTGCGGCGGGATCAACAGGCTGTGTCAGCAATTTTTTCGCCATTAATATTCAGGATGGCGTTCATTGCAGCGACAGCCAAAAGGCGCTTTAAGACGCACGGCCAAAGCAGTTTTCCGGAGGATGCGATGTTCAGGACGATGACGCTGGGAATCAGCGCGGCGATGGCCATGGCGGTGTCGGGCGTGGCGCAGGCACAGGTGCGGACGGTCGACCCGAACCAGGCGAGCGATCTCGCCGCCGTGCCGGCCAGCGAAGCCAATTACGGCACCACCGTCAGCGCACCCGCAGCGGCGGCAACGCCGTCTGATGCACCCGCCGGCGCGCCGGCCTCGACCGATACCGCGACAGCCGCCGACGAAGCCCTGCGGGTGGAGGGCAGCCCCATGCCGATGTCCACCCGCGCGCAGGCGGTCGAAGCGGTCGAGGGCGGCACCTATGCCCAGGACGATGTGCTGAGCGCCGCCGAGGGCACCTTCGGCAAGGGCGCGCAGGGCCTCGCCAAGCTGATCGAAAAGATCTTCGCCGAACAGGGCAAGCCCAACGCCTATATTGCAGGGCGCGAGGCCGGTGGCGCGGTGATCGTCGGCGTCCGCTACGGATCGGGCACGCTGTTCCACAAGGTCGAAGGGCAGCAGCCGATCTACTGGACCGGTCCGTCGCTCGGCTTCGACCTCGGCGCGAACGGCGCCAAGAGCTTCGTCCTCGTCTACAATCTCTATGACAGCGCCGACATTTTCGAGCGCTTCCCGGCGGTCGAGGGCACGGCTTATGTCATCGGCGGCTTTACGGCGACCTATCTGCGGCGCGGCGACGTGGTGCTCATCCCGATCAGGCTCGGCGTCGGCTGGCGGCTCGGCGTCAATGTCGGCTATATGAACTTCACCAAGAAGTCGAAGATCCTGCCCTTCTGAGGAGGACGGCGACGTTCGACAGGCTTGCGCCGCCCGGCCACACGGCCCGGCGGCGCTTCGCTTATCAGGGCAGGCCGATCAGCGAGATCTGCCGGCCATAGCCGGGCTCGCCGCGATGCGTCGCCCGGCGGAAGCTAAAGAAGCGACCGGGCTGGGCATAGGTGTCCTCGCCCAGCGCGATTACCCGCCCTACTCCGGCCTGCGCCAGACGCTGTGCGACATAGGCCTCGATGTCGAACTGGGCATGGCCCGCGCGGCGGCCGTCGGCGAAAAAGCGCTCATTTTCGGGGTCGGCGTCGCAGAAGCGGGCGACGAACGCCTCGTCGACCTCGTACGAAGCGCGCGCGATACACGGGCCGATCGCCGCGACGATCCTGTCCCGATCGGCGCCAAGCGCGACCATCGCGTCGAGAGTCCGGTCGGTCACGCCCGTAATTGCGCCTTTCCAGCCGGCATGGGCGCCGCCGACAACGCCCGCATCGCGGTCGGCGAACAGCACCGGCACGCAATCGGCGGTGAGGATACCGAGCAGCAGGCCAGGGGTCGCGCTCACCAGCGCATCCGCGTGCGGGCGGGCATCGTCGGCAAAGGGCTCGGTCACGGTCACCACGTCGGGCGAATGGACCTGGTGCAGCGTGACGAGCTTATGCCCGGGCGCCACGGCATCGACCGCACGGCGGCGATTCTCCACTATGGCGTCGCGATCGTCGTCCGAACCCAGGCCGACATTGAGCCCGGCATGAATGCCCTGCGACACGCCGCCCTCGCGGCCGAGAAAGCCGTGCGGCAGGCCGTCGAGCGCCGATACGCGGATGGGAACCGGGCGATCGCTCATACGGTCGGCTTCTGGGTGAAGCCGGCAGCGACGATCCCCGGGGTATCCTCGACCTCCACCCGGTCCACGCGGCTCGCCGGCGATCCGCCATGGCAGCGCTCGATAAAGGCCTCGACCACCGCCGGCGCCCCGCTGACGACCGCCTCGACCGACCCGTCGAGCCGGTTGCGAACCCAGCCATCGAGGCCGAGGTCGGTCGCCTGCTCGACCGTCCAGGCGCGAAACCAGACGCCCTGCACCTTGCCCCAGATCCGCATGCGCCGCGCGATCCGCGCCTCGGTCTCGGTCACGCCCCGACCTGTGCGCGGTGGAGTAGCTTCTGGTCGGCGAGGACCAGGGCGACCATCGCCTCGAGCACCGGCGCAGCGCGGATGCCGACGCAGGGGTCGTGCCGCCCCTTGGTGCGGATGTCGGCGGCAGCACCATCGCGCCCGATCGTCTCGACCGGGGTCAGGATGGACGAGGTGGGCTTGAGCGCGATCCGTACGATCAGCGGCTGCCCCGTCGAAATGCCACCCGCGACGCCGCCGGCATGGTTGGCGAGAAATTCGGGCCGGCCATCGGCGCCGGGGCGCATCGGATCGGCATTGCTTTCGCCGGTCAACCGCGCCGCTTCGAAGCCGTCGCCGATCTCGACTCCCTTGACTGCGTTGATCGACATGCAGGCCGATGCCAGCTCGCTGTCGAGCTTGGCATAAAGCGGTGCGCCCCAGCCCGCAGGCAGGCCTT
>NZ_JAGMXV010000264.1 GCF_018006725.1 Rhizorhabdus sp. | reverse complement strand
CGTTGCAAGCCCGCACCCTCTGGGTGATCCATGAAACGCGCCCCTCGCAGCCTTCAACACCATGTTTTATATAGGAAATATAATGGTCAGGACAGCGAAATCAGCGCCTTACTTGGGAAATGTGGGTGAAGTTGGCGCTCCGCAGCGCGCTGCTCTGTCACGTCGCGGATCACCCGCCCGAAGCCGCGCAGCTTGCCCTTGTCGTCATAGAGTGCCGTCAGCGAAATATTGGCGAGGAACTGCGATCCATCCTTGCGGGTCGCCATATCCTCTTCCTGGAAACGTCCTTCGCTGCGGGCACGATCGAGGTCGGCTTGCGGCTTGCCTGCAGCGACCGCATCGGCCGAGTAAAAATCGGAGAAATGGCGTCCGACGGCTTCGGACTCGAGCCAGCCCTTCAGACGCTCCGCGCCCTTGTTCCAGATCGTGACCCGGCCCTCCGGATCGAGCATGTAGATCGCATATTCGGCGGCACCGTCGATGAGCAGGTTCAGCTCGTCGCTTGCCTGGCCGGCGGCCCGCCGCGACCGACCGGCTGCGCGGTCGGCGAGATGGCCGAGCAAAATGAGCGTCGCTGCCCCTGCCACCATGCTGAGCAAAGCGGGCGCCCCCGACATCGTCGGTCCGAAGAAGGCCTCAACCCCTTCCGCAAGCAGCACGACGAAGAGGCTGGTGACGATCGCGGGCAAGACGCCCCCAACCAGCGCCGCAACGAGTATGGGGAGCAGAAGCAGGATATTTCCACCGTCGACGAGCGCCGGTAGCCGGCCCATCCAGGCCACGATCGCAAGGACGACCACCCCCGCCAGTCCGGCGAGGATGCCCCGCAACAATCTTCGATACGCCCCAGTCAAACGCGTAAGCCCCCACGTCCGAGCGTCACCCCCGCCCCGGATGACCTTCCGACAATTCGCCGCATTGCTCCATCTGGGCAATGCCCCATCTCGCTCCGCCGTTACAACAGTATAGCGGGCTTGCGCCCCTCCAATATTTGAGATGATATTCGTATTTATACCTATCGCCCAATAGCTGCCCAGCGGCAAAGCTGATCCTCGCCCGTCTTCTCGGAAGCCGGCAGGACGACAGCATCGGAGTATCATGGCCTCTCTCCCCTTTTCGATGCTGATCGCGCTCGGTCAGGCGCTCGCGGCAGGACTTCTCATCGGCCTTCAGCGCGGCTGGACGAGCCGATCTGCCCCCACCGGCACGCGCGTGGCTGGGCTGCGCACGCATGGTCTGCTTGGCCTGGCGGGCGGCGTCGCCGGGCTCATGCCCGTTCCGCTCGCGATCGCGATGGCTGCGGGGACTGCAATGCTGCTCGTCATCGGCTATTGGCGGCGCAGCGCCGGCGCGAGCGGACTGAGCGCGACCGGGGCAATCGTCGCGCAGCTGACCTTCGCTCTGGGCTTCCTCGCGACGACCGGCCATGCGACCGAGGCCGTCGCTGCGGCCGCCGTAGTGACGGCGCTTCTGTCTGCCCGCGAACCCCTTCATGGCCTGCTGAAGGGCATGACCAGCGCCGAGATGCGCGCAGCCGCCCGCTTTGCGATCATCGCCCTCGTGATCCTTCCGCTGTTGCCCGACCGCCCTATGGGCCCGCTCGATGCCTGGAACCCGCACAAGCTGTGGCTGGTGGTGGTGCTCGTCTCCGGCTTGTCCTTCGCGGGCTATGTCGCGAGCAGGCGGAGCAATCCGGCACAGGGGATAATGATGACGGCATTGCTGGGAGCACTCGTATCCTCGACCGCCGTCACGACCGCCTGCGCCCGGCGCATGTCAACCGAGCCCGAGGCACATGGCGCGCTGTCTTCGGCCATTCTGCTGGCAGGCGGCGTCATGTATGCGCGTGTCATCTTTCTTACGGCGGTACTCGTTACCCCCGTTGCACCATGGATTGCGGCGGTGCTCATACCGGCCTTCATGCTGCTTCTGTTACCGACGCTGCGAATGATGAAGGCCGCCCGCGCGCACGGGAGCGCGGTCGAGACAAAGACAGGCAACCCGCTAGACATCCACATCGCCCTGGGACTGGCCGCGCTGGTCGCGGTCATGATCCTTGTCAGCAAATGGGCCCTCGCCAGCTTCGGCAATCTCGGCTTTTCCGTCGTCCTGTTGCTAACCGGACTGGCAGACGTGGATGCCGCTATCATGACCTTGTCGGGCGTCCCCCGCGACACGATCGCCTCGCCGCTGGCGGCCGCAATACTGGCTGGGCCGGTCATTGCCAACACGCTGCTCAAGACGGGCATTACACTCAGCCTCGCGGGTCGATCCGGCCGATCTACCGCCGCCTGGCTAGCGGGAAGCGGCCTTGTGGCGGGAGCGGTAGCCATTTTTCTTGCCATCGGAACGGTCGTGCCCTGATCCGGGATGCTGCCGGGCAAAATGGTCGAGTATGTGCCGCATCTGTCGCAGCGCCTCGCGTCTGGCCGCCTCGCCCTCGATACGCTGGATATCCCGCTTCAGATTGACGGCAAGATCGGCATAGTCGTTCTGCCAGTCTCCGCTCAGAATCGCTGCCACGGCAGGATCGCCGGTCTTCAGCCTATGCGCCCCTGTGGCAGGGTCGAGCAGATAGCTTTCGCCAATGGCCGGCACCACGACCTCATGCCGCGCTTCCGTAGCCTTGCGCAGTGCCTCCAGCGCTTCGCTCTCGCCATGCCAGAGGAACACCGCGCCGTTGACCGGCTCCCGCTTGGCGATCCAGCGCAACAGATCGCGGCGGTCGGCATGGGCGGAATAGGCCTCGATCCTGGCGACCCTGGCCCGGACGGCGACGTCGCGGCCCGAGATGCGAACGCGCGAAGCCCCGTCGACAATGGTCCGACCGAGCGTCCCGCGCGCCTGATAGCCGACGAACAGCACGGTGGAATCAGAGCGTCCGAGATTGTGGAGCAGATGGTGACGAATCCGTCCCCCTTCGCACATCCCTGACCCGGCCAGGATCACGGCGCCACTGACATGGTTGAGCCGCATCGACTCCACCGTGTCCTCGACATAGTGGAAGGCCGGATGACGAAATAACGCGCCGTCGCGCGTACCTGGCAGGTGCTGGCGACCGAAGAGCTCGGTTGCGCGGATTGCCAGCGGAGAGTCGAGAAAGGTCGGCCGCGGGGCAATACTTCCTGATTCATAGAGCAAAGCAAGATCGGCGAGAATCTCCTGCGCGCGCTCGATCGCGAAGACGGGTATGACGAGATTGCCGCCCTGGCGTCCTGCCTCGACGACTTCAGCACCCAGCCGCTCGCGTCGGACGGCCGCGCTCATCTCCTCCTTGTCGCGGTCGCCATAGGTCGACTCGCAGAAGAGAAAGTCGACCCCGGACGGGCCCGCAGCAGGCGGTTCGAGATTCGTTACGACGGGACCGATATCGCCCGAGAAAAGCAGTCTTGCGCCGCCCATCTCGATCTCGATGGACGCCGAACCGAGGATGTGCCCCGCATTCCAGAAACGGGCAGGGACATCCGGCACGGGCTCGAACCATTGGCCGACATCACTTGTTCGCGTGGCCGCAGCCGCCCGCTCGGCATCGCGAAGCGTGTAGAGCGGCTCGACCGGCTCCTCGTCGGCCCGGTCGCGGCGGCGGTTGCGGCGCATCGCCTCCCCCTCCTGCAGTCGAGCAGAATCGGCCAGCATGAACGACAGAAGTTCAGCCGTCGGCGGTGTACAGCAGATCGGGCCCGCAAACCTATCTCCCACCAGCCGGGGGAGCAGGCCGCTGTGGTCAATATGTGCATGGGTAAGCAGCACGGCATCGATCGCCTTGGGCGGAAAGGCGAATGGCTCGGCATTCATCCTCTCGAGGCTTCGCGATCCCTGAAAAAGTCCGCAGTCGACCAGGAGACGCCGCCCCGCCCAGCGCAGTTCCGCGCAGGAGCCGGTGACCGTCCCGGCCGCCCCATGAAAGACGACCTCGACCCCGCCGCTCATGCCATCGCCCTCCTGCGGCCTATCGCTGGAGCGGGTCTTTTACCTGCCATCATCAGCTCAGTGCACCAGGAACAGCGGAACGGGGCTTTCGTCGAGCAGACGCTTCGTCACCCCGCCGAAGATCGCCTCGGCGAAACGCGAATGGCCATAGGCCCCCATCACGAGATAGTCGCTTCGATCTGCGGCGATTCCCGCAAGCAGGGTTTCCGCCACGCTCCGGCTCGCCCCCTTTTCCGCACGGACGACGACATGGATACCATGGCGCGACAAATAGGTTGCAGCGTCGCTCGCCGACCCCACCGTCGAACCATCCTCTATTTCCAGCACCTGCACATGGCTGGCCTTGGCGAGCAGCGGAACGGCAGCGCACAAGGCGCGCTCGGCTTCGGTCGAACCGTCCCAGGCAACCAATGCCCGCCCTGCAACGGACAGACCCCGCATTTTCTCGGGTACCGCAAGGACGGGCTTGCCGCTTTTCACCACCAGTTCCGCCGTGGCGGCGTGCATATCGGGGATCGGCAGCCCATCGAGCCTCCGATTGAGAATGATGAGATCGTTCAGCGCAGCGGCTTTCGCGAGGCATGGAGCTATCTCTCCGGTTGCCTCGAACCAGGTCCATGCGACGCCTTCCTGCGTCAGGCGCCTCTCGATCTCGGTACGATTGGCGGCTTCGCGCGCTTTTTCCTCGGTCAGCAGCATCGCAGTGCCTGCGCCACCCGACCAGGGATCGGTATCGAGCACCGGAAGAATTGCCACATCGACGCAGTTGAGATGGCCGTCGAACGCCCGCGCGAGATCGAGCGCCGCTTGCAGCCGGGCCTCCTGGCCATCGTCGTCATGCACCAGCAACAGCAGATTCTTCATAGGGGCCTCCATCGTCGGACGCTAGGGAAACTGCTCCCGGCGGCGTCATGGCGACATCCGGTTAAGTACGGACTCCAGCACGGCAGCCGTACTTTGGTGCATTTGCAACTAAAATACGCGGTGAACCGCCCCTTTGATAGATCAGATTGCAGGCCCCCGTCTTTTTGAAGGGTTCCTTCACGGGCGCATCGCTGTATAGGCACCGCTTCCGAAGGGCCGGTCGGTACCGGGCCATATGGGGGAGCTAGATCGCCGGATGAGCTATCCGCAGAACCAGGGTTTGTACGATTCCCGCAACGAGCACGACGCGTGCGGCGTCGGCTTCATCGCGAATATTCGTGGCATCAAATCCAACGAAGTCGTGCAGCGCGGCCTGGAGATTCTGCTCAAGATCGATCATCGCGGCGCGGTGGGCGCGGACCCCTTGCTGGGCGACGGCGCCGGGATTCTGATTCAGATACCCGATGCGCTGCTGCGCGGCTGGGCAGCCGGTGCGGGCGTCACACTGCCCCAGCCCGGCGACTATGCCGTCGCGATGTGCTTCCTGCCCCGCGATGCGGCGGCGCGCGATTTTGCCGTGTCGAATTTCGAGAAGTTCATCGCCAAGGAAGGCCAGACGCTGGTCGGCTGGCGCGACGTGCCTGTCGACACTGCCGGTCTTGGTCAGGCGGTCCTCGACGAGATGCCCGTCATTCGTCAGGCGATCGTCGGCCGTGGCGCCAACTGCCCCGATCAGGATGCGTTCGAGCGCAAACTGCTCGTAATCCGCAAGCAGACTCAGAATCCGCTTGCGAAGCTGGCCGAGAAGCACGGCCTGCCCGAGCTTACCGACCTCTACATGCCGTCCTTCTCGAGCCGGACCGTTGTGTACAAGGGGCTGCTGCTCGCGGGCCAGGTTGGCAGCTTCTACAAGGATCTGTCGGATCCGCTGACGACCTCGGCGATCGCGCTGGTGCACCAGCGCTTCTCGACCAACACTTTCCCCAGCTGGAAGCTGGCCCACCCCTATCGCTTCATCGCGCACAATGGCGAGATCAATAC
>NZ_JAGMXV010000263.1 GCF_018006725.1 Rhizorhabdus sp. | reverse complement strand
GCCGGTCAGGCCAAGCCGCGCGGCGACCGACAGGCTTAGGATGTCCATCGGCATCTTCACCATCGCCGACGTAATGTTGACGATGCGCCCAAAGCCACGCTCCGCCATGCCGTCGACATATGCGCGGATCAGGAAAATCGCGCCGAGCATGTTGCCGTCGATCGCCTTCTGCCACACCTCGCGGTCGAAGCTGCGCCAGTCGCCCGGCGGCGGCCCGCCGGCATTGTTGATTAGGATGTCGGGGGCCGGGCAGGCGGCGACCAGCGCGGCGCATCCTTCGTCCGTTGTCGCGTCGCCGGCAACCGTGGTGACGGTCACGCCGTACTTGGAGCGCAGGGTCTCGGCCGCTGCCTCTAGCGCGTCGACCGAGCGACCGTTGAGAACGATGTTGGCCCCTTCCTGCGCGAAGGTCTCGGCGCAGGCGTAGCCAAGGCCGCGGCTTGACGCGCAAATTATGGCTGTACGGCCTTTAAGTCCAAGGTCCATGAGGCACCTTTCTGTCGATCAAAGGATGTCGGGGTCGAGGTCGAGCGTGGTGCGATCGCCGCTGATCAACAGCGCCAGCATCGGCTCAACCTTCGGCAGTTCGTAGGCAAAGAAGTAGCGAGCGGCGGCGCGCTTGCCGTCGAAGAAGGCGCCTTGCTTTGCGGCAGCGGCGCCGACCTGCTCGAGCCAGATCCAGGCGAGCGTGACGTGACCGAACGCTTCGAGAAAAATCGAGGCGTTGGCGAGACGCGTTTCCGCGTCGGGTTCAGCCTGCAGAAGGAAACTGGTGTACTCGAGCTCGACAAACGCATCGTCGAGAGCCTGCGCGTCTTCACCAAGCCCTGCCTCTCTAGCAAGTTGGCAGGTCGCTCCGACCTTCTCGCCGAAAATCTTGAGCGCGCGGCCTTCCTGCATCGCGACCTTCCGGCCGAGCAGATCGATGCCCTGAATACCGTGTGTCCCCTCGTGGATGGGGTTTAGTCGGTTGTCGCGGTAGAATTGCTCGACGTTGTAGTCGCGCGTGTAGCCGTAACCGCCGTGGACCTGGATCGCGAGATCGTTGGCGGCGAGGCACCACTGCGAAGGCCAGCTCTTGGCGATCGGCGTGAGCATGTCGAGCAGCAGGGCAGCTTCTTCGCGCACGTCGCCGTCGCTCGTTCGCTGAACATCGACCAATCGGGCGCAATAGAGATTGAGCGCCAGCGCACCCTCGGCATACGCCTTCTGTGCCAGCAGCATTCGGCGCACGTCGGCATGCCGGGTAAGCGGAACCTGCCCGGAGTTTGGATCCTTGTTGCCCGGCACGCGCCCCTGCGGCCGACCGCGCGCATAGTCGAGCGCGTGGAGATATCCCGTGTAGCCGAGCGTCGCGGCACTGGTGCCCACAGCGACGCGCGCCTCATTCATCATCGTAAACATGCAGGCGAGACCCTGGCCTTCGGCGCCGACGAGCCAACCGATTGCACCGGCCGCGCCCTGCGGCTGATGGCGCCCTTCGCCGAAATTCAGCAGCGTGTTGACCGTGCCGCGCTGACCCATTTTGTGGTTGAGCCCGGCAAGGCTTACGTCGTTGCGATCGCCGCCAGGCAGATCGCGCGGAACGACGAACAGCGAGAGGCCCTTTACTCCCGGCACTGCACCTTCGACACGGGCCAGCACGAGATGAACGATCGATTCAGCGAGGTCATGTTCGCCGCCCGAAATCCACATCTTGTTGCCGAATAGGCGGAAGCTGCCGTCACCCTGGCGGACCGCGCGAGTGCGCACGTCGGCGAGCGACGATCCCGCCTGCGGCTCGGAAAGGCACATAGTGCCGAAGAAGCGGCCAGCCAGCATCGGCCGAACGTAGGCATCAATCTGCTCAGGCGAGCCATGCTCAAGCAGCAGGTTGGCCGCAGCGGTGGTCAGCAGCGCATAGCCTGACGTCCCTGCATTCGCGGCCTGGAACCAAGCAAACGCCGCCTTCTCGACCACGAACGGCAACTGCATACCGCCGACGTCGTGCGGTTGCGACATTGCCATCAGGCCTGCTTCGCAAAAGTGCCTCAGCGCTGTCGCGGTTTCGGCGGGCATCTTAACTCGCCCGTCTTCAAGCATCTTCGGCTCGTGCTGATCTGACAGCTTGTTGAACGGCGCGAACTGCTCCTCGGCAAGCGATGCGGCGAGGTCGATCACAGCATCGATGGTCGCACGATCATGCGCGGCGTAGCGCTCGGCCACCAGCAGCTGTTCGACGTCGAGCCAATCGAACAGCAGAAAGTCGATATCGCGGCGTGAAAGGATAAGCGACATAGCTCAGCCCGCCACGCTAGCGACATCGAAGGTTCGAGCGAACGCGGCTCGCGATCGCAGGATGGCAAGTATCTGGAGCGGCGCGAACAACAGCGTGATAGCGGCCAGTGCCACGCCAACGCTACCGCCCGCCAAGGCTACATTCTCAGCGATCCAGGCAACGAGGGTCGGCCCAGCCCCGAGGCCAACGAGCGTCAGTACCAGGTAATAGATGGCAACGACTTGTGCACGAACCGAGGCCGGCGCGAGCAGGGGTGCGGACGCGGCCATCAGGATCCCAAGCCCCATTTGCAGCACCAGCGGCACCACGACGGCCGCCATCGCGATCTCCACGGTTGATGCCAAAAGCGAAAGCACCAAGAGCGGCGTCGAAATGCAGGCGACGAACAAGGCGATGGTCAATGGCGCATCGGAGCGTCCGCGCGCTGCAAGGCGCCGGGAAACCCATGGCAACAGCACGCCGCCGGTCAGGCTTGCCAGCACCCCCGCGATGCCAAACGCATAGCCGGCGGATGCTGCCGTAAGGTCGTACGTGCGGATTAGATGGGTCGGAAACCAAGCGAGAATGCTGAAGTTGATCGCCGAGACGATGCCCGTAACAGTGTAAAACCCAGTTTAGGTCACGCGATTTGCCCGATAGTGCGCCATGACATCCTTCATGGATGCTTTTGGGACTTCGACGGCGCCCCCACGCGGCACTCGAGGGATCACGAAGGGGATCAGAAGCGCCAGCACAACGGCGGGTAGCCCGACAAACAGCAGCGTCAGCCGCCACGCGCTCAGCGATCCGAGAATGCCGGCGTCACCCTGCATACCAGCCGCGGCTTGAATGGCCGCAGCTCCCACAAGCATCGCGCCCGAGCCGCCGCATACCCCAACCATCACGTAGATACTGATCGGAAGCGCCCGCTTCGCGGGCGGGAACATGTCTGACAGCAATGACATGGCAGCAGGCGTCAGCGCAGCCTCACCTACCGCGACACCGATCCTGAGGAGCAAAAGCACGGCGAAGCTGTCGGCAAAGGCCGCAGCCGCGGTGCTTATCCCCCACCCTACCGCACCCACAAAGATCAGCATGACCCGATTTCCGGTGTCGGCCAGCCGCGCCAACGGCAGGCCCGCGATCGAGAATACGAGTGCGAACGAAGTGCCGATGAGCAGGCCCATCTGGACATCGCTGATCCCAAGGTCGGCTTTGATTGGCTCGATAAGCAACGCAAGGATCAGCCGATCGACGAACGACACAATGTACAGCGCGCTGAGAAGAGTCAGCGCGCCCCACGCGCGAGCGGGTGTGACGGCCGCTCGCGCCGATGGATCGGCGATAGACATCGACCTTAAAGCTCGACGTCGTGCATGCCCGACACTTCGATGCCGTGGCCGAACACATCGTTCAGGTGATATTGCTGCTGGAGGAACGCCTTCGCCGCGCCCCAGCCAAGTTCGAGCAGCCAGCCCGACGGCGTGACGAAATAGAAGGTCAGCGCCTCGTCATTCGAGTGCTTGCCGAGCTGAAGCGCGACATCGATGCCTTGCGAACGCACGATGTCATGGGCCTTACCGAGGTCGTTCAGTTCAGCATATTCAAGCATCAGGTGATTGAGGCGCTTGTCGCCGTTCACGCCGAACGCCAGCGAATGCTGCCGGTCGTTGCAATGCATGAACACCGGCTGCACCGTGCCCTTCGGTGAGCGCAGATGATATTGGACGGCGCCCTTCATTCCGAGCAGCGAATAGAAGCGGTGCGATTCAACGGGATCGTCGGCGTGGATCAGCATGTGACCGAGGCCTTCGGCGCCAGTGACAAACTTGCCGTGCATGCGTCGGCCCGGATGGAACGGCATATGGGCGTCGATCAGCGGCCCATAGAAAAGCTCGAGGGGATTGCCGCTGGGGTCGGTCAGCTTCGCCAGCCCCAGAACGCGCCGTTCGGCCGCTTCCTCCATCGTACCCATCCGATAGGCAAAGCCAGCGCCATCGAGCCGCGCCAGGATTTCAGCCAACGCTTCGGCATCGGCGACGCGCCAGCCGGCATAGGCCATGTCATCCTTGTCGTTGACGTGGACCACGAAGCGGTGATGCCAGCTGTCCATACGGAAGTAGAAGCGGTCGCCCTCGCCTTCGTCGAGGAGCTCTAGGCCAACGACTTCGGTGCCGAACTTACGCCACGCATCGCCATCGGACACGTTGATCCCGAGGTAACCGAGCTCCGTAACGCCTGCCATCGTCCCACTCCCCATCGGATTTGCCATCCGATTTCTGTAATAAATGAACTGTCATGTTAGCATGACGGATTTGTCATGCAAACCGCCTCTGTTTCGCTGAAACCGTTAGTCCTCCGGAAAAGCGAACGTCGTTTCGTCGAAGCGGTCGCCGCGCGTCGCCTTCATTTTCGGAAGCCAGTAGGGAAGCTTGCTCTGCATACCCCCATCGACAACCAGCGCCTGCCCGGTGATCATTCGAGATGCCTCGGAAGCCAGGAAGACGACCGCGTCGGCGATATCCTCCGGCATCGACAGGCGGGGCAGTGGCGTTTCCTCCGCGAACAGGCGGAAGATATCGGGTGGCAGTGTCGCCCGGCCCCGCGCGGTAAGCACAGCACCCGGCACAACCGCATTGCAGCGGATATTATCGCGACCGTAAGTGACGGCGACTTCGCGGGTAAGCGCGTGGAGGCCCGCCTTGGCCGAGCTATAGGCGGCGAGATCCATCGTGGCGGCGATCGCGCTGGACGACGATGTGTTAACGATTGATCCGCCACCTCGCGTGATCATGTGCGGGATCGCGTATTTGCAGCCCAGCATCGCGCTGGTCAGATGCCCATCGAGCGTGCGCCGCCAGTTAGTGGCGTCCATCAACGCAACTTCGCTGTCGGGCGCGATGGTTCGGGGGATGCCGGCGTTGTTGTGTAGGATGTCGAGACCGCCGAAACGATCAACGGCAAAAGCCAGCATCGCCTCAATATCGCTTTCGACAAGAATATCAGCGCGCACCGCCGCAGCAGCCGAGCCGGCAGCCGTCAGCTCGTCGACCAGCGCGTCCGCGCTCGCCATGTCGACATCGGCGATCACGACCGAGGCGCCGAGCGCCGTCATTTTTCGTGCGGTCGCCTGGCCAATGCCTGCTGCACCGCCGGTAATTACCGCGACCTTGCCGGTGAGATCGATCATTCCCGCCCCTTCAATTGCCCGACGGGCGGACCGGCAAGGCGTGCGCCTTGCCGGTCGAGCCTCAGACTTCCGCGGTTAGAAGCGGAAGGATGCGCCGACGCCGATGCGTCGCGGCGTCTCGTACGACACGTCGCTCGTCAGCGGTCCGTTGCGGATTTCACGGAACACCTTCTCATTGGTGAGATTCGCGGCCCAGAGGCTGAGTTTCAGCGCCTCATCCTCACTCGTCCAGGCGATCTCGCTGCTGATCAGGCTGTACGGCTTCTGCGAGAAGTTGTTCGCGAAATCGAAGTAGACCCGCGAGCTGTGGTAGAGATTACCCGACACGGTCACACGACCTCCGCTCGAGACATCCGTCCCCCAGTCGAAGCCGACATTGAATGACGTGCGCGGGGCACGCG
>NZ_JAGMXV010000052.1 GCF_018006725.1 Rhizorhabdus sp. | reverse complement strand
GCCGGCGAATGTCTCCGAGATCTTGACGCTGGGCCTCGCCGGCTTCGCGCTGTCGCGCTTCTCCGGCCTGTGGGTCGCGATGAAGACGATTGCCGAGGTGGTCGAGAGCGCCGCCAGCTTCGAGTTTCCCCATGCCTATCCGCTGTTCCATGCACCGGCGGATGTCGTGCCGCCGCATGGGCTCAACTGGGACCCGACGATCCAGTGGCCCGCCCAGCGCGCGGAGTATGAGCGGCGGATGATCGAGGAGCGGCTGCCGGCCGCCGTGGCGTGGGCGACCGCGAACCGGATCGACCGGACGATCTTCGCGAGCCCGGCGAAGCGGCTCTGCATCGTCACGGTCGGCAAGGCGCATCAGGACCTCATGCAGGCGCTGAACAATCTCGGCATCGGCGAGGATGAGGCGCAGGCGCTGGGCCTATCGATTTACAAGGTCGCGATGAGCTGGCCGCTTGCCACCGCGCCGCTGTTCGATCTGGCCGGAGACGCGGACGAGATTTTCGTCGTCGAGGAGAAGGGGCCGACCGTCGAGAACCAGATCAAGGCGGCGCTGTTCAACCGGGCGGGGCCGCGTCCGCGCGTCACGGGCAAGACCGATGCCGAGGGCAAGCCGCTGCTGCCAGTGGTGATGGAATTCGATCCGATGCTGGTCGCCCGCGCGCTGGTGTCGCGGATCGCCCATGACCCGATCGGCCTGCCGGCGCGGCTCGACGCGTTGCAGCAGCGCAAGGCGGGGGGCGAGGTGGTGCCCTTCCCGGCGCGCAAGCCCTTCTTCTGTTCGGGCTGCCCGCACAACAGTTCGACGAAGACGCCCGAGGGATCGATCTCCGGGGGCGGCATCGGCTGCCACGTCATGGCGCTGTCGGTGCCCAAGCTGAAGACCTCGACCTTCAGCCAGATGGGCGGCGAGGGGATGCAATGGGTCGGTGCCGCGCCCTTCTCCGAGACGAAGCACATCTTCCAGAATCTGGGGGACGGCACCTATCAGCATAGCGGCCTGCTCGCGATCCGCAGCGCGGTCGCGTCGAAGGCCAACATCACCTTCAAGATCCTCTATAATGACGCGGTCGCGATGACCGGCGGACAGCGGGCCGAGGGCGCGATCGATCCTGCGCGGATCGTCGCGCAGCTGAAGGCCGAGGGCGTGTCGCAAGTCCGCCTCGTCAGCGACGAACCCGCCAAATGGCGCGCGCTCGGCGGGGAGGCACTCATCGGCCACCGCGACGAGATGGACGCGATCCAGCGCGAGATGCGCGACATGCCCGGCGTCACCGCGATCGTCTATGAACAGACCTGCGCCGCCGAGAAGCGCCGCCGCCGCAAGCGGGGCGGCTTCCCCGATCCCGACCGCCGCCTGTTCATCAACCCGCGCGTCTGCGAGGGCTGCGGCGATTGCTCGGTCCAGTCGAACTGCATCGCGGTGCAGCCGCTGCAGACGCCACAGGGCACGAAGCGCCGGATCGACCAGTCGGCCTGCAACAAGGATTTCTCCTGCGTGAAGGGCTTCTGCCCCAGCTTCGTCGAGATCGACGGCCCGGTGCTGCGCCGCCCCGAAGCCGCGCGGATCGAGGCGATGGAGAGGGAGCGTTTCCCGACGCTTCCGACGCCTGTGATCCCTGCGCTCGACGGCGCGTTCAACGTCTATGTCGCCGGGATCGGCGGGCTGGGCGTGCTGACGGTCGGCGCGCTGCTCGGCATGTCGGCGCATCTCGACGGGCTGTCCTCGACCGTTCTCGACTTCACCGGCCTCGCCCAGAAAAACGGTGCGGTGGTCAGCCAGGTGCGGATTGCGCGTGGCGATATCCATGCCGTCCGGATCGGACAGGGCGATGCCGACCTCGTGCTCGGCACCGATGCCGTGGTCGCCAGCAGCCCCGATGCCCTGCGCAAATTCGCGGTCGGGCGCGGGGCGATCGTCCTCAACGCCGACGAGACCCCGACCGCCGACATGGTGCTCGACCGCGACGCCGCTCTGCCGACCGCGACCATGCTCGACCTGCTGATGAAGCGCGCGGGTGATCGCGGCTTCCTTATCAACGCGACGCGCATCGCCGAGGGGCTGTTCGGCAATAATGTCGCCGCCAACACGCTGATGGTGGGCTATGCTTGGCAGAAGGGGCTGCTGCCGATTTCGGCCGAGGCCTTCGCTGCGGCGATCGAGTCCAATGGCGCTGCAGTCGCGCTCAACAAGCGCGCCTTCGCCTGGGGTCGGCTGGCCGCAATCGATCTGGCGGCGGTCGAGCGCATGGCCGGCGTTGCCATCGAACCGGTAGCGATCGAGGACGCCGACGCCCTGATCGCCCGGCACAGCGCCGATCTGGTCGCCTATCAGGACGACGCCTATGCCGCGCGATATGCTGCGTTGCTCGATCGCGTCCGCGCCGCCGTCGCGGCGATGGGCGAGGCGGGGGAGCCGCTGCTGCGTGCGGTGGCGGCCAATGCCTATAAGCTGATGGCCTATAAGGACGAATATGAGGTCGCGCGGCTCTATGCCGAGCCGGCCTTCCGCGAGGCGCTGGCGGCGCAGTTCGCGTCGACGCGGCGGCTGTCCCTCTATCTCGCGCCGCCGCTGCTGTCGCGGGTCGACCCCGCCACGGGCCGCCCGGCCAAGCGCAAGTTCGGGCCGTGGATCTTCAAGGCAATGGCGATGCTGGCCAAGGGCAAGGCGTTGCGGGGCGGCTGGGCCGATCCCTTCGGGCGCACCGCCGAGCGCCGCGCCGAGCGCGCCTTGCGGGACGAGTATCTCGCGACGATCGAGATGCTGTGCGACCGGCTCGACCGGACTGCGCCCGATACCGCGCTGGCGCTGGTCGCACTGCCCGACATGGTGCGCGGCTATGGCCCGGTGAAGGAGGAGGCTATGGCGCGCTATGCGGAAGAGCGCGCTGCGCTGATCGCCCGGCTCGACGAGCAGCCCGACGCGCGGATCGCCGCCTGACCAGCGATCCGCCGGGCGCGCTGCGCAAAGCGCTTCCACCGCGCCCGATCAGGCTTTAAGGGCTTCGCGCAAATCCATCTTCAGGTGAACCATGGCAGATTCTGTGCAGTTCCAGACGATCCCGAACCCCAACCGGCTTTCCGACGATGCGCGGGCGCAGCTGATCGCGGAGCCGGGCTTCGGCAAGGTCTTCACCGATCACATGGTCACGATCGAATGGACCGAGGAAGCCGGCTGGCACGACGCCCGCGTCCGCGCGCGCGAGCCCTTCTCGATCGATCCGGCCAGCGCGGTGCTGCATTATGCGCAGGAGATCTTCGAGGGGATGAAGGCCTATCGCGGCAGCGATGGCGCGATCACCCTGTTCCGGCCCGAGGAAAATGCGCGGCGGTTCAACCAGTCCGCGCACCGCATGGCTATGCCCGAGCTGCCGGAGGCGTTGTTCCTCGAGGCGATCGAGCGTCTGGTCGCGATCGATGCGGCGTGGATCCCGGCGGGGGAGGGCAGTCTCTATCTGCGCCCCTTCATGTTCGCCAATGACGTGTTCCTGGGCGTGCGCCCGGCCAAGCGCTATGTCTTCTGCGTCATCGCATCGCCGGTGGGCGCCTATTTCAAGGGCGGCGCCAAGCCGATCAGCGTCTGGGTTTCGGACAATTACAGCCGCGCCGCTGCGGGCGGTACCGGGGCTGCCAAGTGCGGCGGCAACTATGCCGGAAGCCTGATCGCGCAGGCCGAGGCGATCGAACATGGCTGCGACCAGGTCGTCTTCCTCGATGCCGCCGAGCATCGCTGGGTCGAGGAACTGGGTGGCATGAACATCTTCTTCGTGTTCGACGACGGCACGGTGAAGACCCCGCCGCTCGGCACGATCCTGCCCGGCATCACCCGCGCCTCGGTGATCGCGCTCGCCCGCGACAAGGGAATTTCGGTCGAGGAGGCCCGCTATGGCTTCGACCAGTGGCAGGCAGATGCGCAGAGCGGCCGCCTGCGCGAGGTGTTCGTCTGCGGCACCGCCGCGACGATCGTCAGCGTCGGCCGCATCCTCCACAGCGGCGGCGAGTTCCTGATCGGCGGCGGCGAGGCCGGGGCGGTGACGCAGGACCTGCGCGACCGGCTGGTCGCGATCCAGCGCGGCGAAACCAACGACCAGTTCGGCTGGCGTCGCACGCTCTGAACGGTTGGCCGGGCGGCGCCTGAGCGCCGCCCGGCCCGTTTTGGTCAGACGCTGTAGTGGCCCTGCGCCCAGCCATTGGGCGCCGACGATAGCGGCATGATGCCGTCGCTCGATACCCAGCGGTGCGCCGCTTTGTCGAGCGGGTCGATCACCACCAGCTTGACCCAGCCATTGCCGAACAGGCGGCTGAGGATCGGCGTCTCCATGACGATCCGATCAACCCGGTCGAGCGGGGCGTGGACCACGGTCAGCAGCCGCTGCGGCACATGATAGGGGGTGCCATCGTCGTTGAAGAGCGACTGGCGCGGCAAGCCGACACACAGATCGCCCTCATTGCCCTGCAGGACGCCGAAGCCGCCGATGATGTTGTGCGTCGCCTTGTCGCCCGCGCCATAAGCGGCATTGTCGATCGTCGAGAAAAGATACTGGCAGTTGATCCACTGCGCGACGATCATCGGTGCCGTCAGGATCGTCTTCAGTGCCGATCCGTCCTGGTCCTGCCGCCAGTCATAGCTGTGCAGGAAGGCGCGCCCGTCGAGGTCGATGTCGCGGCTGATCGAGCGCGGACCGACGATGAAGGCGGCGTTGCGCGACAGGCCCCATTCGGGCCGCACCTCGCCCCAGTGCAAGGCGGCGGTGCGCTGCCCCTCGACCGTCCGGCCGAGGCGAGCGGCGCGCCAGCCGCAGGTCTCATTGGCCGCATCCTCGATGTCCATGCGCAGCAGCTCGAAATCCTCCTTGTGCGAGGCGGGGATGTTCCAGCTCTCGTAGAACAGGATCTCGTCGGTGCTGGTGTTGTGCTGGGCCGCGAGGAAATAGCTGTCCTCGGGGATCGTAATGCCCTCGGTCCGCAGGCGGCTGCGCACCCGCTCGTCGTTGAGGATTGCCGCCAGAGCGCGGGCGTTTGGTCCGCCCGAGCGACCGCCGCAGGCGCCGCAGTCGAGCGAGCCGACGAAGGCATTGTTCACCGCGCTGGCGCCATGGCCGACGAGCATCACGATGCGCCCGAGGGTCTCGGGCTTGAGGCCCGTCAGCGCAAACATGCCGCGCGCATAGTCGCACTTGTTCGCCAGCGTCATCCCATCGGCCGCGCTGTGATCGTGATCGTGATCGTGATCGTGATCGTGGCCTGCCATGCACGGACGCATCAGCGGATCGAGCGCTTCGCGGCCCGGCGGAACCAGCTTCTGCGCGAGTTTCGGGGCCCAGTTGCGGATCGCGAGCATGGCTGCCGCCAGCGGCCCGGCGGCCTCGGCGGTCGCGAAGCTGGTCATGACGCCCTGTTTGGCCGATCCTGCCAGGCTGTTGAGGCTGGTCGCGCCCCGGATGCGCTCGATCAGACGGTGCGCCTCGTCCTCGGCGCCGGCGACCGGGCGTGTTTCGACGTCATGCTGCGGTTCGAGCAGCACGGGCAGTTGCCGCTTGCGCCGGCTGTCGAGCGGCGAGCGCAGCGCGATCGGCAGTCCGAAGAAGCCGGCATAGCCAAGCGTCTCATAATCGCCGCGCCGTTCGATAGCCCGCCGCAGCGGTTCCGAGCGCACGTCGATGCAGAAGATCATCTGCGCTGCCGGTCGGCCCTTGCCTGCCTCGCTGGCACGAATGTGCCTGCGCAGGCCGGCAACGACCTGGCTTTCCAGCTGCCGCTCCGCGGTGGTCATGAAGAGATAGGCGAGATCGGCGTAGGACAGCCCCGCGATATGCCGCACGATCGCCCTGGCGTCGCCTTCCAGCCGGTCCAGCGTCAGGAGATCGATCGAGAAGTGGCGTGCGATATCGTCGCGCGCATCGTTGGCGAAGGCGGGCGCCGCCTTGGGCAGCGGATCCAGCCGGTCGATCAGCGTCCACAGGCCGAGCAGGTCGGTCAGCGTTGCCGGCGCCCCGCGCGAGACATCGGGGTCGGCCTTTTCGCTCCGCCACCTGATATGTCCGGCCCAGCCCGGCAGGCGGGTCAACATGGTGCGGAGCCAGTGGAGGCGTGCTTCCGAGTGGTCGGGCTGGTCGAGCAGGGCAAGGCGGATCGCCTCGATCGGATCGGACGGCATTGCGTCCACCAGCGCTTCGGCCTGTTGGCCTGCCAGCGCCGCGAAATCGGGATCGTCCAGCGCCATGTCGAGGATCGCGGCGTAAAGACCGCGCTCGCGGCCTGGCATCGGCATTGCCGCGACGCCCTGGTCGAAGAACACGGCGCACCATTTGGCGAGAAAGGCTTCGCCCGGACCCGAGTTGCGAGGGGCCTCGGCGTGCGGGTCGACGCGCTCGTCGATCTCCAGCAACCGGGCCGACAGAAGGTCGAGCGCATTGATGCCTGGCAGAACCTTGCGAAAGGCCATATCCGGGCCGCCCAGATGCTCCACAGCGATCTGCAGGAGCAGGACGCGATCGACCTTGCCTTGCTCGACCAGACGGCGCCATTTGGCGAGCGCCATCCCTGCGCGCGCACCGAACAGGCCGCCCGCGCGGCTGATCGCGTCGGCGAACGGAAGATCCTCGAAACCGGCGAGCGGATTGACCGCAATCGGACTTTCGAGTGGCCACAGTGGCGCCACGACCTGCGATGCGATCTGGACCAGATCATGGACGTCGCCGGTGGACAGCGTCTTCTGCTTGGGGCGTTCTTTCAGGATGAGCGACATGCGGGTTTCCTTGGAAAGAGAGGAGGAGCGGATCAGGCGCGGATCGCGCCGGCGTTGAGCAGGCGGACGTAGAGCCAGCGCGGCAGTTGCCGGGCCGCAGCCGAGGGCTTGAACTGCCACAGCAGCGCCAGCGAGAAGAGCAGCGCGAGGATCAGCTGGGCGCTGGCGGGCAGGATTGCCGGCGCACTGCGCTGGTAGAGGCTCTCGGCAGCGAACAGGCCGAGCATGTGGACGGCGATCAGCATCGCGACCATCGCGCCGGTTCCGGCGATCTGCCTGGTGCGGCCGCCGCTCTGCGGAAGCGTCAGGAAGGTGAGGATCGCGGTCGTCAGCGCGAAGGCCATCGGCAGGAACGCCGGTGCCTGCGGATCGACGATCCCGGCAGCGAAGCCTGCGCCCAGCACGAGGACGCTGACCCCCAG
The DNA here is from genome assembly GCF_018006725.1 of Rhizorhabdus sp. Classification (GTDB taxonomy): domain Bacteria; phylum Pseudomonadota; class Alphaproteobacteria; order Sphingomonadales; family Sphingomonadaceae; genus Rhizorhabdus. Next base: position 17,270 of record NZ_JAGMXV010000052.1, on the reverse strand, counting down.
GGCTGCAAGGACCGGCGGGCGGACCCGCTCGACCTGCGGCGCGCGGATGGTCATGCCGGTGCCCAGGAACAGCCAGGCCTTGAACAGGCCGTGGGCGACGATGTGCCACAGGGCGGCGGCATAGGCGCCGAGGCCGCAGGTCAGGATCATGAAGCTCATCTGCGACACGGTCGAGCCGGCGAGCGACCGCTTGATGTCCGGGCGGACGATCATAACGCCGATGCCGTAGAGTGCGCCGATCGCACCGATGCCGACCAGCGAGAGGCGGATAACCGGGGCCGCTTCGAGCAGTGGCGCAAAGCGCAGCAGCAGGAAGCCGCCGGCGTTGACCATGCCTGCATGCATCAGTGCGGACACCGGGGTAGGTGCGGTCATAGATGCGAGCAGCCAGCGCGACAGCGGCGGGATGGCGCAGCGGGCGAGGGCGGCGACCGCCAGCAGGGCTGCGGCCAGTTCTGCCGAGAAGCTGGGCATCTGCGACACCCGGGCGACGATTTCGGCGATCGACGCCGTGCCGAAGCGCCAGCTCAGCAGGCCAAGGCCGAGGACCAAGGCGGCGTCGGTCGCCATGAAGCAGTCGGCGGCGAGGCGTGCCGACCGCCGGGCGGAGGACCAGCCCTGCACATGACCGATCAGCCTGGCGAGGAAGACGCCGCTGGCGATCCAGCCGGCGGCAAATATCAGGACATGGTTGGTGGTGAGGAAGGCGGTAGTCGCGCTAAGCAGTCCGACCATGTTACCGAAATAGCGCGAAGCGTCCGATGCCCGCATGTGGCGGCGCGAATAGGTAACGATCGAGGCTGCGACGAGGAGCACGAGGGCCCCCATGGCCGCCGTCAGGCCGTCGAGCGCGAAGAGCGGAACGGCGTGGTCGACCACCGTCATGACGGCGAGAAGGAATAGGGCAGCGAGGATCAGAAGGGGCTGGGCCGGCGACTGTTTCTGGGCGGGGGCCGAGGCGGGCGTGGAACGCATGGGATGATGCTCCTTTCGCGGCCGATATGAGTTCTGGACCTGCATTGGTAAAATGAGTTATTGAAATCCCATTCATTGAGTATGGACATGGATGCTCGCAGATGTTCAGAAATCTCGATCTCGACCTCCTCCGCTGTTTCGTCACCATCGCCGATGCCGGCAGCTTCACCCGCGCCGGAGAGCGGCTGGGACGGACGCAATCTACGATCAGCCTGCAGGTGAAGCGGTTGGAGGATCTGCTCGGCCGCAGCCTGATTCGTCGCACGTCGCGCTCGCTGCAACTGACGTCGGAGGGGCAGCGATTGCTCGGCACCGCGCGCAAGCTGCTGCTGCTCAACGACAAGGCGGTGGCCGAGATTTTCGAACCCGACATCGCAGGAGCGGTTCGGCTGGGGGTGCCGGAGGATTTCGCAACGGCACATCTGCCGGCCGTGCTGGCGCAATTCACCGAGGCGCATCCGCTGGTCGAACTGGAAGTCACCTGCGATCTGACGCTCAATCTGCTCGAGCGCTTTCACAGCGGGGCTTTCGATCTGGTGCTGGTGAAGCGCGAGCCGACGCTCGCTACCACGACGGTCGGCGGTATGCGGGTGTGGCGTGAGCCGCTTGTTTGGGTCGCGCGCGACCGCAGTGCGGCGGACGGCAAGGAGACGCTGCCGCTGATCGTGTCGCCCCAGCCCTGCGTCTATCGCAAGCGTGCGATCGATGCGCTGGAGGCGCAGGGGCGACCCTGGCGGATCGCCTATACCTCGACCAGCCTCGCCGGCGCCCAAGCGGCGGTCCGCGCCGGGCTGGGCGTGACGGTGCTGCCGCGCGAGATGGTGCCCGACACGTTGCTGCCTGTGGGGCCGGAGGCAGGCCTGCCCGCCTTGGCCGATACCGAGATCGCATTGCTGGAAGCAGCCGGCATCTCCGACACCGCGCATAAGCTGAGCCAGCATATCGTCGAAGCGCTGGAGCGCGGCGCCTGAACAGGGGTTTTTGACACACCATTGGTATTCCCAATGTTATTGATGAGACCATTTCATTTTGACATGGTTGCGCTTTTGTCTAGCGGGCAGGCTGGAGGCAGCCATGGACATTGCGGGCCGAACGGCGGTCATCGTCACCATGCACGGCAAGGAAGGCCTGATCGCGGCAGGGCTTGCCGGCAGCGGGTTGCGCTTCCTTTCGCCGCCTGAAATCGACACCGACCGCTTCGGCACGTTCAGCGGCGAAATCCCGAGGGCAGGGTCGCAGCTGGACGCGCTGCTCGCCAAGGCACGGGCGGGATTGGATGCGGCTCCGCACGCTGATTTCGCGCTCGCCAGCGAGGGCGCCTTCGGCCCGCACCCCGCTTATGGCTTCGTACCTGGTGGCCGGGAGATGGTCGTCCTGCTCTGCCGGGCGAGCGGCCTGCACGTCATCGGCGAAGATCTGACGCTCGATACCAATTTCGCAAGCTGCGAAGCCCATGTAGCGACCGAAGTGCGGGAGTTTGCGGAGCGTATCGGCTTCCCCGACCATGGCCTGTTGCTCGCCCCGCCGGGGGGCAGCGGACCCTTTGCAAAGGATATCGACGGCTTCGATGCGTTGGGTGCGACGGCGGCAGCCCTGCTGGCGGAGCATGGCGCCGTGCATCTTCGCACCGACATGCGCGCACATCGAAATCCCAGGCGTCGGCGCTCGATTGCGCGCGCCGTCTCCGATCTTGCGCTTCGGCTCGACCAGCGCTGCCCCGATTGCGCTTTTCCCGACTGGCGGGGCGTTCCAAGGGCCGGCCGGCCCTGCAGCTGGTGCGGGACGGCGACACTCGACAGCGTCGACCGGCTCTATCGCTGCCGAAATTGCGGGCTCGAACGCGTCGAGCCAATCGACCCCGATCGGACAGCCGATCCCGCTCATTGTCCGGTCTGCAATCCGTGAAATGCGACTAAAGATGTGCGCTTTGGTCTATCGCCGTGAGCGGAATTCCAGCATGGTCACAGCTTGTTAATGGCCGCATGCGATGGCCGGCGCAGGTTCGCATCATCATGTCCACGCTTCCAGACGTCGAAACGCTGCGTCTTTGCAGCATGCTCGCCTCGACCGCGTTCGGGCTGGCCTTCGCCCTGCTGTGGTGGCGCGACCGTGGCGCTGGCCACATGCTCTACTGGGCGGCCAGTTCCTTTCTCTATGCGCTGACCATCATCGGGTTCGGCATAGCGGGACAAGAAGCGTTCGGGCTGACAAGTCTTCTGTTCGCCGGTCTCGTTCTTTCCAATGTGCTGGGCGTGAGCGGTGTGCTCAGCCTGGAGGGGCGCAGCCCGTTCCGACCGTGGATGATCATTCCGCTGGTAGCCGCGCCCATCCTCCACGGCCTGCCGCGCCTTGCTGTCGCGACGGGGCATCTCCCGCCGGGCAGCGTGCTGCCCCAGGTCGGCGACGCCGTGGGCCTGTCGCTGTCGATGGCCCTGGTCGGCTGTGCCTTTCTGTTCGGACGGACGGCCTATCGCACCGCAGGTCACCGGATCGTCGGCTGCGCCCAGCTCGCCTATGTCCCGGCTTATGCACTGTCCGTGGCGGGAGAGTTCGGAGCGTTGCACGGCATCGAACTGCTCGCCCTTCTCGGAATGCTGTCCGATCAGTTGCTGCTCGGCATATTGAACATGGGTCTGCTGTCGATCCCGATCGAGCGTGCACAGCGCGATTTGCGGCAGGTGGCGTTGCGTGACGCGCTCACAGGCGCTTGGAACAGGGCAGGGCTACGCGAGCAGATGGTCCGGTTGATCGAGCCTGGGGCATCGGTGCTCGTTCTCGACATCGACCATTTCAAGGCGATCAACGACCGCCACGGCCATGCCGCCGGAGATGCGATTCTCGCGCTGATCGGGCGGGAAGCAGCGGTGTTCGCGCTGGAGAAAGGTGGCGAACTGGCCCGGCTGGGCGGGGACGAATTCGCCATATTGCTGCCGGCCGCCTGCGACGACGCGCTGGGATTTGCCGAAGGGTTGCGCGCGCAGCTGTCTCGCAAGACGGCGATCGCGCACGACTGGAGCGTCAGCATGGGGCTTGCGGCAGTTCAGCTGGGCGAGAGCGACTTCGACGCCGCGCTGCACCGCGCCGACATTTCGCTCTACCGGGCCAAGGCGCATGGGCGGGGGCGGGTAGCGGCCTGAGCCGCCGCCCCGCCGCCCGGCAGGATCAAAAGTCGCGGCGGCGCTTCTGCGGTCCGCCGGCCATCGGCAGCTTGTCCTCGTCGACCAGCGCACCGGCCTTGATCACCACGACGATCGCCTTGGCATTGTTGATGTCGGCGGTGGGGTCGGCGCTCAGCAATACAGCGTCGGCGATCTTGCCGGGTGCGATCGAGCCGAGCTCGTCCTCGCGGCCCAGATGGCGGGCGCTGTTGAGCGTCGCCATGCGGATGATCTCGCCCGGCTTCACGCCAGCCGCCTGCATCAGCTCCATCTCGCGGTGGACGGCCGGACCTACCGACTGGTCGGTGCCGATCGCGATCACCCCGCCAGCCGCATCGATCCTGCGGAGGTTCTCCTGCGCGATCGGGGTCATCAGCTTCATCCACCAGGTCCAGCTGCGCTCCTTCCATTCGGCGCGCGTCTTGGACTTCAGCTCGGCGATCTGCTGCTTGCTGTAGCTGGCCGCATAGAGCGGCTGGTCGAGATATTCGGGATGCTCGACCAGCCGGCTATACCCCTCGCCGATCGTCAGCGTGGTCGCCATCGGCGTCTTCTTCGCCCCCATCAGCCTGACGAAGCCGTCGCTGACGGGGCCCTGGATGACGGGGTGGGCGAGGCTGTCGACACCAGCATAGATCGCCTCGATCGCGCGCAATTCGCTCGACGTGTGCGCGGTCGTGCGGATGCCGCGCTCGTTATAATATTGGATGATGTTCTGCATCAGATCGAGCGGCAGCAGCGAGATCATCGGCCGCGAGCCCCAGCCATGTTCTTCCAGGGTGAGCTTGACGATGTCGGGCTTCTGTTCGGCGATGTGCTTGTCGAGCGCGGGCTTGGCCTGCGGCCAGCTGTCGACCTCGACGCCCATCGCCGAGCCGTGGCTGCCAGGATAGGTGACGAGATTTCCGGTCGCGAGGATACGCGGCGACAGGATCTTGCCCGCCCGCTCCTCGTCGCGCAGCGTCAGGATGAAGCGCGCGTCGTTGCCCGCGTCATAGACGGTGGTGACGCCCGAATAGAGGAAGCTGGCGAGCGCCTGGACGCCCTGGTCATGCTTCTTCTCGGGGTTGTACGGTCCGCCGAGATGGATGTGAACGTCCATGAGCCCCGGGATCATCCAGCGTCCTGTCGCATCGACCCGGCGCCCCTTCAGCTTTGCAGCCGCAACGGTCGGGGTGACGGCGATGAACTTGCCGTCGTCGATGGCGACGCTCATGTCTGGTTGCGGCGCGCCGCCGGTGCCATCGACGAGCGTGACATGGTCGAAGATGATCGCCTCGGCCTGTGCGATGGTGCCTGCGACGAGCATCGAGCCTGCGAACAGAAAGCCCCGGATAAGCGTCTTCATCGTCACAGCCCCGTCTCCCCGGCCTTGCCGTCCTTCTTGAAAATGATGCCGTCGCGCATGACGAAATCGACCGACAGCACCGCCCGGATATCGGTCAGCGGATCCCCTTCGAGCGCGATGATGTCGGCGGCGAGACCCGGCGCAATGCTGCCCCGATCATTGACGCCACCGGCCTTGGCTGCGTTCACCGTGCCGGTCTTCAGCGCCTCCATCGGCGTCATGCCCGCCTCGACATATTCGAGCATTTCGTACCCGTTGGTGCCGTGCGGCGCTATGCCATTGTCGGTGCCCAGCGCGATCGGCACGCCCAGGCGGATTGCGGCGCGCACCATCTTCTTGGGCTGGTCGCCGAGCTGGTAGAGCTTGGCGAGCGAGTTGGGCGCGAGATTCTTGAACGGCCCCTGCCGCACCTTTTCGGGCGTGTCGCCGACCCAACTGATCGGCCAGACGGTGGGGATCAGCCAGGTGCCCTTCTGCTTCATCAGCTTGAGGCTTTCCTCGTCGGCCCACATCGCATGCTCGATCGAGTCGTAACCGGCACGCACCGCCGCATCGATGCCGCTCTTGCCATGGGCGTGGGTGGTGACCTTGCGGCCCATGGCGTGGCCCGCATCGACGATCGCGCGCAGTTCCTCGTCGGTGAACTGCTGTCCGGTCCCCGCGTCGGATTCGTCGAGGACGCCGCCGGTCACATGAACCTTGATGACATCGGCGCCATATTTGATCGCGTTGCGGACGGCGCGGCGGCAGTCATCGGCACCATCGCACACGCCGGGACGGATCTGCGCCTCCATCAGGTCGCGGCGAAGGCCATGGGCGTCGGCATGGCCGTTGGTCGGGCTGATACCCTCACCGGCGGCGATGATCTTCGGTCCGGCGACGATCCCGTCGCGGATCGCGTCGCGCAGCGCGAACAGCGAGTCTCCGGGCGAACCGAGGTCGCGCACCGTGGTGAAGCCCGCCATCAGCGTCCGGTAGCCATTGGCATAGGCGTTGATCGCAAAATATTCGGGGCCTTCCTTGAGGCGGGTCATCGGGTTGCGTGCCGAGCCGCCCGAACTGAGATGGACGTGCATGTCCATGAAGCCGGGCAGGACGAAGCGGTCCTTGAGGTCGACCACGGCCGTGTCGGCAGGCAGCCCCAGTGCCGCAGCGTCGAGATAGCCGCTGCGTACCGCCAGGATCTTGCCGTCGCGCGTTACGACGGTCGCCTGTTCGACGACCTTCTCGCCGGGCACGGCCAGCAGCTTGCCCGCATGGAGGATCGTCGGCAGCGCCGCCGGAGCAGACGGATGGGCCGGCGTGCCGGGGACCGGTGTGGTTTCCGCAAGCGCGGGCGCGGCCCAGACCAGGCCCAGCGCGGCTGCACAGCCTAGAAATCTTTTCATTCCATCCCCCCTGTTCGGCGATGGGAAGAGGCTAACGCGATATTGCTGATAATGAAATATGAAAATACATATTAAAACGCTGTGGATCGGTCAGCGGCCGGTCAATCGATCCACTCGAAAAATTCGACGGTATAGCCTTCCGGGTCGCGGACCTTGAACTCGATCGTCAGGCCGTCGCAGCCGATGTGCAGGCCATGTCCGGTACCCGGAGCCTGATGCGCGAAAAGTCGCTGATGCCATTGCTGCAGTTCGCTCGTCTGGATCGACAGGATCGCGCCCTTGTTGCTGCCGACGATGGGCTGCTGGCTCCCGGCGCCGTCGCCGACGAGGGCCAGATGGCTGCTCGCATGAACGCGGAACAATGCGAGACCGTCGAGCCGCAGGATCTTCTCGAAGCCTATAACCTCCTCATACCAGCGCTCGGCCGCAGCGAGGTCGGCATAGTAGAACATGGTCAGGACGCCATCCACCTTGGGGATGGATGGCGGCGTGGGGCTGGCCGTCGACATGCAATCATCTAACGGCAAGAGCGCGCTCAATCATAGATGTCGATGTTGCTTTCGATGCGTCGCAATGTTTCGCGAAACAGATCGAGCGTCTCATCCGACAGGCCCTCCAGCGCGATCCGTTCATGCGCATAGGCCGACTGGCGGATGGAGGTGAAGGTCTCCGCTCCCTTGGGTGTCAGCGTGATGTCGATCATCCGCGAGTCTCCCGACGACACGCGTCGCTCCACCATGCCGTCCTTTTCCAACTGGACGACCACACGGCTGACGGTGGGCTGCTCCATCAGCGTCTGCTCGACGATACCGCTGATGCTCAGCGTGCCACTCGAATGGAGCACGCTCAGAATGCGCCATTGCGAGAGGTTGATGTCGAGCGCACGCATACGGCCCTGCAGGCGGACGTTCAGCCGATTTGTGACGCGGTAAAGCTGATATGGAAGATAATCGTCCAGCCAGCGGTCGCCCTTTTCCAGGTCGACGATCTTGTCCTCTCGATGTTCTTTGCTGCTCATACTGGATCGATCCCCAACTGATGCTTGCATCTAAAAGCCTGCCACCCGCGCACGCAACAAAATCTATATGCAAAAGGATATATTTTTGAATATAAGAAGATCGTTCGAGTGGGCAGAGGAGCGTGGGGCGCATGGCCGAAGCAGATAGCAACCACGCAGGCGGCGAGGTCTGGACCTCCAAGCTGGCCTTCGTTCTTGCAGCAGCAGCAGCGGCAATCGGGCTCGGCAGCCTGTGGCGCTTCCCCTATGTCGCCGGGGCGAACGGCGGTGGCGCCTTCGTCATCCTCTATATCGTCTTCGTGTTGCTGATCTGCGTCCCCCTGATGATTGCCGAAATGGCGATGGGCCGGCGGGGCCATGGCAGCGTGATCGGAACGATGGAACGGCTCGTGAAGGCCGAAGGCGCGTCACCAGCATGGCGGGCGATCGGCTGGCTGAGCCTCGCCATCCCTTTTTTCGGGCTGAGCTATTACAGCGTCGTGGCGGGCTGGGGCGTGGACTATGCGCGGCTCGCGATCGTCCAGGGTTTTGGCGGGCTCGATGCAGCGGGTTCTAGGGCCGTGTTCGAGGGGGCGATCGGCTCGCCGGGTCGTCAGGCCTTTCTGCAGTTTGCGTTCATCGCCGCCGTGGCGGTCGTGGTGGCACTCGGCGTGCGGCGCGGCATCGAGGTGGTGTCGAAGGTCAAGATGGTCGCGCTGTTCGTCGTCCTGATCGGCCTCGTCGGCTACAACGCCGTCACGATCGGGCTCAGCCCCGCGCTGCGTTTCCTCTTCTACCCCGATTTCTCGGCGATGACCGGCACCGGCGTCCTCACCGCTCTGGGCCAGGCGCTCTTCTCCACCGCTATCGGGGTCGGCGTACTGATGACCTATGCCGCCTATCTGCCGCGCGGCGTTTCGTTGCCGCAATCGGCGATGATCGTCTCGGGCTCGGTGATCTTCATCGCGATGATGGCGGGGCTCGCCATCTTCCCGGCGGTGCTGTTCTATGGCCTTGCGCCGACCGAGGGCCCCAATCTGATCTTCGTCACCCTCCCGGTCGCCTTTGGCGGCATGCCGGGCGGGCGCCTCGTCAGTATCGCCTTCTTCGGTCTGATCGCGCTAGGCGCTTTTACGACGGCGGTCGGCATGCTCGAACCGGTGGTCGCCTGGCTGATGGAGCGGACCGGCTGGAAACGAGCCCCTGTGGCCCTCGGCACGGCTTTGGCGATCTATGCGGTCGGCTTGCCGTCGTTGCTGTCGTTCAACCTGCTCAAGGACGTTCATCCGTTGAACGCCCTGCCACCCTTCGCAGGCAAGACCTTCTTCGAGATACTCGACTTCGGCATCGCCGATCTGCTGCTGCCGCTCAACGCGCTGCTGATCGCGGTCTTCGCCGGCTGGGCGATCCGCCGGACGATGACGCCCGAGGTGACCGATCTCAAGGATGGCGGGTTTCGGCTGTGGCACGTCCTGCTCGCCTTCGTTTCGCCTGCTGCGATCATCGGCCTGATGATCCACATTCTCGCCTGATCCTCTTGGTTCTGTTGGAGTTGCCGTCGTGTCTCTTCTTCCCGATCTGAAAGCCGTCCGGGCGCAGTTCGCCTCCCTGCCGGAACTCGCCTATTTCAGCAGCGGCTCCTACGGCCTGCTTGCCGACGGCGTGCGCGCGGCCTTCAACCGCTATCTCGACGACCGGGTGGCGAAGGGCGCCGACTGGGGCGGCTGGGTCGAACGGCTGGAATTGGTCAGGGAGCAGATGGCGCGTGTCTTCGCAGTCGACCCCGACGAGATCGCGATCACCGGATCGGCCTCGGCCGGGATCAACGCGATTGCGAGTGCGCTGGACTTCAGCGGTGAGCGCAACCGGATCGTCCTGTCGAACTTCGAATTTCCGACCGGTGCACAGATCTGGCACGGCCAGGAACAGGCAGGGGCGGAGGTCGTTCATGTCGCCGAAACCGGCCAGGGCATCGTCGATATCGAGGGTTTTCGTACCGCGATCGACGAGCGTACCGCGATCGTCGCGCTGTCCCATGTCTGCTATCGGCATGGCGGGCGGCTGCCCGATGCCGATATCCGGGAGATTTGCCGGATCGCCCATGATGCGGGCGCCATTGTTCTGCTCGACTGCTACCAGTCGGTCGGGTCGCAGCCGATCGACCCGCGAAGCCTGGGTGTCGATCTGGCGGTTGGCGGCATGCTAAAATATCTGCTGGGGACTGCCGGGATCGGCTTCCTCTATGTTCGCCGGGACCTGATCGAGACGCTGTCCCCCCGAAACAGTGGCTGGTTCGCCCAGGTCGATCCGGGAGCGATGGACATCTTCGCCAACCGGCCGAGCCCTACGGCACGCCGGTTCGAGGCCGGCACTCCGCCGGTGCCGAGCCTCTACGGCACGCAGGCGGGGCTTGATATCGTTCTGGGCATCGGCCTCGATGCAATCGGAGCGCATGTGCGCAGCATCACCCGTCATGCGATCACCCGGCTGGCCGCCGAGCAGATTGCGATCTTCACGCCCGATGACGATGAACGGCGGGGGCCGCTGCTCGCGCTTCCGTCGCGCGACGATGCGGCGCTGGTGGCGGCACTCGCCGAGGACAAGGTGATTACCTCGTGCCGCGACGGGAAGATCCGCGCCGGGTTTCACTTCTACAATGACGAAGACGATGTGGAGCGACTGGTGGCGGCTCTTGCAAAACGCCGAGAGCTGCTGGGCTGAGAGCCCGCCGAACGGCAAGAGGGGGGCAGATGCCCCCCCTCGGCTGCGATCAGTAGTTCACCCCCGGATTGTCGCCGGGATGAATGATGCCGACAACGTCCATCCCCTCCGGCGCGGTGCATTCGAGCGAGTGGAGATGCTTGCGAGGGAAGAAGATTACGTCTCCCGCAGCCACGCGCGCTGCACTGGTCTCGTTCCAGATGATACCATGGCCCGACATGATGATCAGCGCTTCCTCGTAGAGGTGGCGGTGCATCTCGGCGCGGGACGTCGGAATATGGCCGATGAACTGCGCGGCGGTGGTCGATCCGATGCGCTTGTCGACGAGCATCTGGAACCAGCGCGGTCCCATCGCCGTCCGGTTTGCCTCGTCGATCGCGACCATCCGGTCGGGCCAGGCATCGTCGAAAAGCCCCGGCAATTCGGAGGGCGTGTCGAGTTCTTCGACCGCAGGGCAGGCAGAGATATAGGCGATCACCGGCGTCGTCGCGGTCAGGCGGAACGCCTCTCCATTGCGCACATAGACGCCGCAGGGCGATTGCAAGGCAAAGGAGCGATTGCCGATCTCGATCGTCCCTTGGCCGGTCGTCACCCACAATATGGCGTCGGTGCCGCTCGCCTGAAGCACCGGCGACGAGCCGTCGCGGAGTGACAGGTGGAATTGCGACTGATGCTCGGCGCCGGTCGACGGGGCGACCAGCTTGCGCAGGCGATAGCGTTCTTCTCCTGCATCGCCGGGCGAGATGACGAAGCAGCGACCGTCGACCCGGGCAATGCCTTCGGCATCCGGCTCGACGATGGCCGGACGCGGCGCGTCGGCGTCCGCTCCTGCATCCTTGTAGCCGCCGGGGAGGTTGCTGTGCGCGCCGTCGCAAAAGGGGGCAGTGGCCGTGTGCTTGCAGCCGCAGAAGAGCACTTCCTCGCCATCGCGCTGAGCGGTGTAGCGAACCGGCTCCAGACCGGTGCCTTCATGCGAGCGACCGTCGCACAAAGGCTGACGCTTCGACCGGCCGCAGGAACACCAGAGATAGGTCCGGCCGGCGGTGAGTTCCTTGTAATAGGGTTTGCGGCTCGCAATCAGCGGGCAGGTCGTGGCGCAATCATGCTCGGTCATGTCTGGTCTCGAATGGGGAGAGAAGCGCGCTCCTCTCCCCTTGGGTCTATCAAAAGCTCTTCGTTATCTCGAAGCCGATCGTCCGCGGACGGTTGGTGATCTTGGTCGTCGGCACGAAGGCTGCTGCCGCCAGGAACACGTCCCCCTGTACGTCGAACACATTGTTCAGGAACAGCGCGAAGCCCAGCCCGTCGTCGCGGTTGTCGGCGCCGATGCGCAGGTTCACGATGCTGAAGGCATCCTGCTGGCGATAGGTGCTTGCGGTCGGGCGGAGTTCGGTGCCGGACTTGCCCTTGTAGCTATATTCGCCGCGCAGCCAGCCATTCCAGCCATCGACCGGCAGGTCCATATTGTACTGGCCCGAGAAGGTCGCGGTGAGCGCCGGGATGCGCGGGATTTTGTCGCCCTTGCGTCCAGCGGCGGCGATGCTGTTGCTGATCTGGTCCTCGGTCAGTTCGCGCTTCGGCAGCCAGTTCAGGCCGGCCAGCAGCTCTAGCCCGTCCATCGGACGCGTCTGCACTTCGACTTCGAGGCCCTGGATGCGCGCCGCACCCGCATTGCCGATAAAGGCGAAGGAGTTGGTGGGATCGCGGCCGGACACCTGGATGTTGTTCCAGTCGATTTGATAGACCGCCGCGTTGAACACGAGACGACGGTTAAACCAGGTCGACTTGAATCCGAGTTCGTAATTCCACAGCGAGTCCGATTCATAGCCGTCGGGGATGACCACTGCCGCCGACTGGTTGGTGCCACCGAGGCGGAACCCCTTCGACGCGAGCGCATAGACCGACACGTCCTCGGAAGGCTTGAACGAGATCTGCGCCTTCGGAATATACTGATCTTCGGTAAAGCGACGGTTGTACGGCGCCGGCAGCGTGCTGCCGAAGGTGGGGAACTGAAACAGGGTAGTACCGAAGTCCGTCTGTTTCGCCTCGAACCAGCGCAGGCCGCCCATCAGTTCCAAGCTGTCGGTGATGTCGAAGGTCGCTTCGCCGAAGACTGCTTTTTCCTTGATGCCGCGCGTGTTCACGCGGGCGAAGGCGCAGGGATTACAGCCGGCAATGCCGGCACCCACCGCCGTCGAGAAACCGGTCGGCGGCGTGCTGGCGACGATGATGTCGCCATTGGCGTCGACCAGCGGCGAGAAGCTGCGGAAATTTGACTGGCGGTCGCGATAGAAAACGCCTGCGACCCACTGGAACGGGCCGTCGCCGGTCGAGTTCAGACGCGCCTCGAAGGTTTTCTGGTTGAGATCCTGTGTCTGGTCGGTCAGCTGCGGGATCAGGTCGGGGCGGGTGCAGGGCCGCCCATTGGGGCAGGTTTCGCCTGCCGGACCGACGCCCAGCGACCAGACGAAATTGTCACGGTAGAACTGGAGCTTGCGCTTGTAGATCGAGCCGGTGACCGTCAGCGAGGCAAAGCCGAGATCGCCAGTTCCGCTCAGCGAGTAGATCTGCTGCCGGTCCGGGCGTGGCGACTTGACGTAGCTGCCCGAATTATACTGTCCGGTCTGGAAGTAGGCGAAGCGGGGGACGAGGTCGTTCCAGCCCGGATCGCTGCTGTTGCCGCGCTCGCGGAAGCTGTCGAACGGGCTATATTCGCTGGCGCCCTTCGTGTTGCGGCGCTGATACCAGGCCATGGCGTCGATCTCGATGCCCGGCGCGGGCTCCCAGCGCAGGATGCCGCGCACGCCCGAGGTCGCGTCCGAGTTGATGTCCTTGAGGCCGAGCCGGACATTGTCCACATAGCCCGGGGTGCGGTCATAATAGCCGACGACGCGGATGCCGAGCGTGTTCTCGACGATCGGCATGTTGATCATGCCGTAGATGTTGGCGCCCTCGTCACCGCCCGAAACCATGTTTGCGCCGGCCCGGACCGATCCCTCGACTGCATTCAGCTTGGGCTTGTTGGTGATGAAGCGGACGGCGCCGGTCTGTGAGTTGGCGCCGAAGGTGGTGCTCTGCGGGCCCTTGAGCACTTCGATCCGCGACATGTCGTAGACCTGCAGATCGCCGATCTGCGAGCCGCTGTCGCCGCTCGAGCTCTGGATGCCGGGGACAGGCACTTCGTCATAATAGACTGCGACCTGTTCCTGGCCCGCGGACTGGATGCCGCGCAGCGTGTAGCGCTTCAGGCCGGGGCCCTGATCGGTGAAGGTCAGGCCGGGGACGGTGTATGCGAAGCTCTCGAAATTGGTGACGCCGCGCCGTTCCAGTTCAGCCGATCCGATCGCGGTGATCGAGGCGGGAATGTCCTGAAGCCGCTCCTCGCCGCGCTTGCGGGCGGTTACCACGATGTCGGAGCTGAGTGTATCGGCGGCTGGCGTGCTCTGCGCCCAAACCGGTGTGGCCGTTGTCGCGATCGCGAACAGCGACGCGGTGGATACCAAAATCCCGATCTTCCCGTTCATTCCAACCCCCTTCGTTGCAGGATGTTTCGAGCCAAGCTCCCGTCAAACTCATATTCGTTTTCATATATGTATGTTTGATTTAAGCTTGAAGCAAGCGGAATGCACCAATGCCCGCAGGGCTAATTGCCGCCGGGGGTGCCGGTTGAAGAAAATGGCGGCCCTGCTAGAGCGCTGGGCGTTCGCCCCGCCCCGAAAAACTGGAGTCATCCGCCGTGGAAGAGACGCTTCGCCGCGCCGCCCTCGATTATCACCGCTATCCCCAGCCGGGTAAGATGCGGATCGAGCCGACCAAGCGGATGGTGAACCAGCGTGACCTGGCGCTAGCCTATTCACCCGGCGTGGCGGCGCCCTGTGAGGAGATCGCTGCCGATCCGGACAAGGCGCTCGATTACACCGCGCGCGGCAATCTCGTCGCGGTGATCTCCAACGGGACGGCCGTACTCGGCCTCGGCGCGATCGGGGCGTTGGCGTCGAAGCCGGTGATGGAGGGCAAGGCTGTCCTCTTCAAGAAGTTCGCCGATATCGATGTGTTCGACATCGAAGTCGACACGACCGACCCCGAACGCTTCGTAGAGGCGGTGGCGCTGCTGGAGCCGACCTTCGGCGGGATCAACCTCGAGGACATCCGCGCCCCCGAATGCTTCGAGATCGAGGCCGCGCTCAAGAAGCGGATGAACATCCCGGTCTTCCACGACGACCAGCATGGCACGGCCATCGTCGTGGCGGCCGCCGTTCGCAACGCGCTCGTTCTGCAGAATATCGGTTTGGCGGAGGCCCGGCTGGTGACGTCGGGCGCCGGTGCCGCCGCTTTGGCCTGCGTCGACCTGCTCGTCTCGATGGGGCTTCCGGTCGAGAATGTGACGCTCACCGACAAGGATGGTGTGGTTCATGCGGGGCGGCAGGGCATGGCGCCGAACATGGCGCGCTATGCGCGCAATACCGACGCACGGACGCTGCCCGAGGTGCTCCCGGGAGCCAATGTCTTTCTCGGTCTGTCGGCGCCGGGCGTGCTGAAGCCCGAATGGCTGCCGCTGTTGTCGGAACGGCCGCTGATCTTCGCGCTGGCCAATCCCGAGCCGGAGATCCTGCCCGAGATAGCCCGCGCGGCGCGGCCCGATGCCATCGTGGCGACCGGCCGGTCGGACTATCCCAACCAGGTCAACAACGTCCTGTGCTTCCCCTATATCTTCCGGGGGGCGCTCGACGTCGGTGCGACCACGATCAACGAGGACATGAAGGTCGCGGCGGCCGAAGCGATTGCCGCGCTCGCCCGCCTGCCTGCGCATGAGAGCGTGGCGCAGGCCTATGGCGGCAGCAAGCTCAGCTTCGGGCCCGATTATATCATCCCGACGCCCTTCGATCCGCGTCTGATCGGCGAGATCGCACCCGCCGTCGCCCAGGCGGCGATCGCCTCCGGCGTGGCGCGCCGGCCGATCGACATCGAGACCTATCGTCGCTCGCTCCAGCAGCAGAGCGCGCGTTCAGGCCAATTGATGATGCCCGTCTTCGAGGCCGCGCGGGGCACCCATGCGCGCATGGCCTATGGCGAGGGCGAGGACGACCGCGTTCTGCGCGCGGTGCAGGACGCGCTCGACGAAGGGCTGGTCCGCCCAGTGATCGTCGCGCGTCGGCGCATCCTCGCGGAAAAGCTGCCGCAACTCGGCCTGCGCTTTGAACTCGACCGCGATGTCGAGGTGGTCGATCCGGAAACCGATCATGACAGGATCGAGCCGCTGGTCGAGGCTTATCGCCGCCTCGCGGCGCGGCGCGGTGTGCCATCGGCTGAGATCGTCCGACATGTCTATCGCCGACCGACCGTAACCGCCGCGATGCTGCTGCGCACCGGTCAGGTCGATGCGGCGTTGGTCGGGGGCAATTCGGAATATTGGGGGCAGGTCGAGCATGTGCTGCGCACGATCGAGCGCTCGGCCGACGCCCAGCGCGTCTATGCGCTGTCGGGCCTGATCCTTGACGCCGGTGTCCTGTTCCTGACCGACACGCACATGGTGCCTGACCCGAGCCCCGCACAAATCGCCGAGATGACGATTCTGGCGGAGCGTGCGGTGCGTCGCTTCGGCATCGAGCCGAAGGTCGCGCTGCTGTCGCACTCCAACTTCGGCGCCTCGCACAGCCCCAGCGCCCGCAAGATGCGCGAGGCGTTCAAGCTGGTGAGGGCCATGGCGCCCGACATGTCGGTCGACGGCGAAATGCACGCCGACGCGGCACTGTCGCAGCCGCTGCGCGAGCGGCTGATTCCCGATTCGCGCTTCGAAGGATCGGCGAACCTGCTCGTCATGCCCAATCTCGATGCCGCCAACATTACGCTTACCGCGCTTGCGGCCTCGTCGCGGTCGCCGACGGTGGGGCCGATGCTTATGGGCCTGGCACAGCCGATCCATGTGTTGACCCCAGGGGTCACGTCACGCGGCATATTGAACCTGACGGCTATCGCCGCTGCCGAGGTCGTGCAGCGGCGATAGGCGGGAATCAGGCGACCCGTTCGAGCTGGCGGGAGAGCTTGCCCGCCTGGCGCAGC
This sequence comes from Rhizorhabdus sp., assembly GCF_018006725.1. Taxonomy (GTDB): domain Bacteria; phylum Pseudomonadota; class Alphaproteobacteria; order Sphingomonadales; family Sphingomonadaceae; genus Rhizorhabdus. The sequence goes on along the minus strand of NZ_JAGMXV010000052.1, from coordinate 623 downwards.
GTCTCGCCGATCGCGGCAAGGCCGTCGGCGTCGACGTCGCGCAGCGGCAGGCGGACGCCGCCCAGCGGCTGACCGAGCAGCCGGAAGCCCGCCTTGAGCGCCGCCGGGCCGGAGCCGAAGCGGCCGACCAGGTCGGGGGTATACCATTGGTCGAGGATCAGCCGATCCTTTGCGCCGCACGCCCGTGCGGCATCGAGATCGCCCCGCCACAGATGATTGTAGAAATCGGGCTGGTCGCGGCCGAGGACGCCGCCGGCGCCCATGGTCCCGTCGCCGTCATGGGCATGAAGCAGCGTCAGGCCATGTTCGTCCATCGAGAATCCGAACACGCGAACCTTGTCGCGCAGCGCGAAGAAGGTCCGCACGAACTGGTCGAGCCGGCCGGTCGACTGCTTGATCGCGACGACGCCATCGAGGTCGGTGAGGCGGGCCAGCAATTCCGGCGACATGTCGATGCCCGTGCCCGGCGGCCAGTTGTAAACGCAGATCGGCAGGACATTGGCGTCCGACACCATCCGGTAGAAGCCGACGATCTCGTCGTCCGAGGGCCGGATATAAGGGGGAGGGGTCAGCAATATGCCGTCGAAGCCGCAAGCCTTGGCATGACGTGCGAGGTCTATGCT
>NZ_JAGMXV010000051.1 GCF_018006725.1 Rhizorhabdus sp. | reverse complement strand
CGTACCGGCGGTGGCTGAGAAGGTCGCTGACCAACTGCGCCTGTCCGATGAGGAGCGGGAGGAAATGCTTCCCAGCGGTCGGCAGCGCGTCCTGCATAACCGGATTCACTGGGCGAAATTTTATATGACCAAGGCCGGGCTTGTTACCAGCCCGCAGCGCGGTCTGTTTACCGCCACCGAAGCGGGAAGAGCCTTGCTTGCACAGAAGCCTACTAGGATCGACGTTGAACGGCTGAAGGCCTACCCCGCTTTCAGCGCATTTTACGACCAGACGGGAAGATCACAGCCAACCGATCAGGTTGCAGCAGTGACAGAAGCAACCGCTTCGGAAGCAACGCCGGAAGAACAGATCGACGCCGCCAGCGGGCTCCTGACATCGGCACTGAAGGCTGAGCTTCTCGCGCGGATTATCGAGCAGTCTCCGGCCTTCTTCGAACGGCTGATCGTCGAGTTGCTGGTCGCGATGGGCTATGGCGGCTCCCACGAAGACGCCGCTCGTCGCCTGGGCAAATCGGGCGACGGCGGCATCGATGGGATTATCGACGAAGACCGGCTCGGCCTTGATCGCATTTATGTTCAGGCGAAGCGCTATGCCCCCGGTTCGGGCGTTGGACGGCCGGAGATACAGGGGTTCGTGGGCAGCCTCGTCGGGCTCGGTGCTAGCAAGGGGGTGTTCGTCACGACCTCGTCTTTCAGCAAGCAGGCGCAGGACTATGCTCGCGGATTGCAGCAGCGGATCATCCTGATCGATGGCGAGCGACTGTGCGATCTGATGATCGAGTTCGACGTTGGCGTCCGGCGCTACAGATCGATCGAGGTCAAACGGATCGACGAGGACTTCTTCAGCGAATGACGAAAGGCATTTTCGTTCATCGGACGGACTCGATCTATGATGACAGCCCGGCTGAGCGCTATCAGTTTCCCAAGCAATATCTTGGTCGGGTCAGTGCCTGCATTGGCGACTGGATAATCTACTATGAGCCCCGCAAGATCCGGGACACGCGCGGCTATTTTGCCGTGGCGAGGGTTGCTCATGTGGTGCCCGACCCGACTGCGACAAACATGTATGTCGCCCTGATTGAACCCGGCACCTATCTCGACTTCGCCAATCCCGTCCCGTTCAACGGGCCGTTGGGGCTCGTCGAAAGAGGCGTTCTTAACGACCATGGCAAGGTTTCGGGGCGAGCGCAGGCGGCGGTCCGGCCCCTATCGACTGACGACTTCAACCGCATTATCGACGTCGGTCTTGCAGAAGATGCGAGTTTCCTGCCCAGGATTGGCGATACGCCCGACGCCATCCTGCTGGACGAACGCGCGCCATTCGCGTTCGAAATCGAACGAGACCGTTTGGCTAATTTGGGGTCGCGTCTTGTTCGAGATCGGCTGTTCCGCCGCCGCGTGGTCGCGGCCTATGACTCGCGATGCGCGGTGACCGGACTGAAACTCATCAATGGCGGAGGCCGGGCCGAGGTCGAGGCCGCGCATATCCGTCCTGTCGATCGTGGCGGGCCCGACATTGTCACCAACGGCATCGCACTTTCGGGAACGGTGCACTGGATGTTCGATCGCGGCCTGATCGGCCTGTCCGACGATCTCGAAATCCTCGTCAGCCGGCAAGCGAATGACCCCGACAGCATCCGATCTCTGATCAACAAGACCGGCTTTGCAATCCCTCCGCAGCGTCCGCTGGAACGTCCGCATCCCGCCTTCCTTGCCTGGCACCGCAAGCATTGCTTCAAGCACTGATCGGCGGCGCCGATGCCCCCCCGTGCTGCGCTCAGCCCCGTGCGCGCGCCAGCACCGCCTGGGCCCGCACCAGATGCGGGCGGTCGAGCATCGCGCCCTTGTGGCCGATCGTCCCGAGGGTCGGGTTCGCCGCGAACAGGTCGACGACCTCCTGCGCGGCTGCGCATTCCTCGGCCGTGGGGGTGAAGGCGGCGTTGATGACGGGGATCTGCGCGGGGTGGATGGCGAGCATGCTGCGGAAGCCGTCCTGCCGCACCTTGGCGGCCAGCGCCGCGAGGCCGGCTTCGTCGCGGAAGTCGCCGTGGATCGTCTCGACCGCCGGCACCCCGGCGATGGCGGCGCCGGTGAGGCAGAAGGTCCGCGCCAGTTCATAGGTGAAGCCATAGCGGCCGTCGGCCTCGCGGTTGGTGGTCGCGCCGAGCGCGGTCGCGATGTCCTCCGCGCCCCAGGTCATCGCGGCGAGGCGGGGCATGTCGGCATAGCTGCCGGTCGCGAGCAGCCCCTCGGGGGTCTCGGTCGCGACGATGATCACGGCGGTCTGGCGCTCCATGTCGCCATTGCTCGCTTCAAACGCCGTCAGATAATGGTCGAGCCGTTCGACATCGGCGCGGCCGCGCGGCTTGGGCAGCATCAGCCCGCCCGGCCGGCCCGGCATGATCGCGGCCAGATCGAGCAGCGCATGGGGCGTCTGGATCGGGTTGATGCGGACCCACAGGCGATGACGTTCGGCGGGATGCGCTTCGAGAAAGGCGCGCACCAGCAGGCGGGCCGCCGGCTTCTCGCCCTCGGCGACCGCATCCTCGAGGTCGATGATGACGATGTCGGCCTCGGACGCCCGCGCCTTGTCCATCTTCTTCTCGCTGTCGCCGGGGGCGAACAGCCAGGACCGGGCGCGCCGCGCCGCTTCGAACGATGACGTCATGATCTCCCCTTCAATCCCTTTTCGACGCGATACCCTGCCCGGTCAGGATTTCACATAGGCCCAGCCGCCGTCGAGGTTCAGCGTCTGCCCGACCACGAGGCTGGCATCGTCCGACGCCAGGAACAGCACCCCGCGCGCGACCTCATAGGCATCGCAGGGCCGACCGAGCGGAAGGCTGGCGGTCATCTGCTGCCTGGCATTGGCATCGGCCCCGAAGAAGCGTTCGAGCATCGCCGTCTGCACCAGACCGGGACTGACCGAGGCGACGCGCACTCCGCTCTGCGCGAGTTCGAGCGCGACCGACTTGGTCATCGCCAGCACCGCCGCCTTGGACGCGGTGTAGACCGACAGCCCGGCAAAGCCGACATGCGCCGCGATCGAGGCGAAGTTGATGATCACGCCCGATCCGCGCGGCTTCATCAGCTTCACTTCCTCGCGCATGCACTGGAAGGTGCCCTGCACGTTGACGGCGAAGACGCGGTCGAAATTGGCGTCGGGCTGATCCTCGACCAGCGCCACATGGCCCTCAATCCCCGCATTGTTGATCGCGATGTCGAGCGGCGTGCCGCTCTGCGCGATCGTGGCGAACAGCGCCGAGACGTCGTCGGGGCTGGCAACGTCCGCCCGGATGAACTGGCCCTGCGCACCCGCCTGCCGGATGAGATCGACGCATTCGGCGCCCGCCGCCTCATCGACGTCGGCGACGATCAGACTGGCGCCTTCCTTCGCGAACTCCAACGCGACCGCGCGCCCGATGCCGGCACCGCCGCCCGTCACCAGCACCGACTGTCCGGCGAAGCGCCGCATGGTGCTGGTGCCTGTCATATCCGTCATTTCCTCTCTCCACTGTATCTATCTGCGTTACATGTCTCGGGTCGGCTTTCGGCCATCCTCAGCCCGACCGCTGGCTGATCCGGCGGTTCTCGATGCTCGGCCGGACCCAGCGCAGCGCATCCGGAGGATGACGCCCGCTGTCGGCCGAGTGGCGCTTGGCGTCCACCGCCATGCGCCCGATTTCGGGCTCGAAGGTGCGAAAGGTGGCGATCAGGAAATCGAGGAACACCCGCACCTTGGGCAGCATCAGTTCGGTCGTCGGGAACACGGCATAGAGGCCATGGTCGAGCAGGTTGGGCGCGAACTCATAGTGGGGCAGAACGCGCTTGACCCGGCCGAAGCTCAGATCGTCGGCGACGAGCCATGCGGGAAGCAGGCCGATCCCCACGCCCATGACCACCGCATTGTGCAGGATAGCGGCGTCGTTGACCTGCAGATTGCCCGACACCCTTACCTCCTTTGCCCCGGCAGGCGATCGACAGTGCCAGACCGCCTCGCCCTTCTCGCCCAGGCCCGGCTGCGGAAAGGACAGGCAATTATGCTGCAACAGATCCTCGGGCGCGCGGATCTCCGGATGACTCGCAAGGTAGAGCGGGCTTGCGTAGAGGATGCGCTCGAGCCCCTGCGACAGGCGGCGCATCGTCAGATTCTGGTCCTCGGGCGTACCAACGCGGATGCTCAGGTCGATCTTGTTCGCGAACAGGTCGAGATCGTCCTCGGACAGGGTGAGGCGCAGCGTGATGTCGGGATAGGCAAGCAGGAAATTGGGCAGCGCGTTGGACAGGAATTTCTCGGCGATGCTGGCGCGGGTGTGGACCGTCAGCAGGCCGCGCGGCGCCGATTGCTGCTCGGCCATCGACTGCGAAAGCGCGTCGATCTGGTTCAATATCTTGCAGGCCTGGTCGAAATAGAGCCGCCCGGCGGTCGTCAGCGCGAGCTTTCGGCTGGTCCGGTTGAGCAGGCGCGCCCTGAACGCATGTTCGAGCTGGCTGATCTTACGCGACACCGAGCCCGGCGACAGGCCTACCTCGCGTCCGGCCGCAGACAGGCTGCCCAGCTGAACCGCGCGGACGAAGGTTCGCATTCCCTCTAGCGTGTCCATGCTCTCTCCCGCGGCGGTTCGCCTGCCGCAGTTCTATAGCATGTCCGGGCCGACGCCGAAGGCCCGCGTTCGACAGCCTCCACAGGTCTCGGCACCGGCTCAGGCGGCGGCCATTTCCCGGCGTCGCCGCGCCGTCGCCTCGACATTGACGGTCAGTTGCTCCGGCGCATGGATGGGGTCACCCTCGATCACCACGCCATAATCGCGATAGGCCCCCTCGATCGTGACATATTCGTCGCGAACGTCGCATTTCACCCGCTCCGGATCGCGCGCCAGCGGATTGCCCCAGCCGCCGCCCCCACCGGTCTGGAAACGGAACGCCCCGCCGGCCTTGACCGACCAGGATTTGCGCGAGGCGTAGTAATAATAGTGCCCGTTCGGATCGACGCGCTTGGTTTCCGGATCGAGCAGCCCGACCACCGGCACCGACTGGGCGAGGATGGAGTCGTCGGCCGGCAGAAGCGGGCCGAGATCGGCGCCTCCCTCCTCTTCGCCGGGGAACAGCCAGCAGGCCTGGGTCGTGCCGGGGCGGCCGCCATAGACGCCGATGCCGCTCGGCTCCTTCGCGTGCAGCGCGATCGACAGATGCTCGCCATCGGCCAGCCACAGCGTATCGCGCCGGACCGCCGCACCGCCGCGATTTTCGCCGGGGCCGGCGGTGTCGGCGACATATTCCTTGCGCATCACGACCACCGGCACGTCGGACTCGACTGCTTCGGTCGCCGGGTCGAGATTGTTGCTGACGTGGAAGACGGTGTAGCTGTCGCCGTCGCCGGCCTTGGTCCCGCCCCAGGGGCCATGTTCGCCGCCGCAATTGCCGACCGTCAGCCAGGGCTGCCCGGACTTGGTCAGCCCGCTGCCATTGTGGAGCATCAGCGAGCCGTAATCCCCGCCGATCGCATCCTCGCCCAGCACCGGTGCGAGCGCCTTGTAGATGGCGAGCAGGACCGTGATCGAGGCTTCCCAATACATGAAGATCGGCCCGCCGGGGGGCGTCGCGCTGCAGAATGTACCGGGCGGGATGACGACGTCGATGTTGCGGAAGCAGCCAGACGAGAGCGGGCTCTGCTGTTCGATCAGCATCTTCAGCGCAACGCCCGCCGCCGCCTTCACGTCGAGCGGGCCGCAATTGATGCTGGCGCGGGCCTGGGGCGAGGTACCGGTGAAGTCCAGCTCGATATTGTCGCCATATTTGGTGAGCTTGAGCTTCAGCCGATAGTCGCGGCTATCGTCGACGCCGTCCGCATCGATGCCGTCCTCCGCCTCATAGACCCCGTCGGGGATCTTGGTCCGGATCGCCTCGCGCATCGAGTCCGCCGAGACGTCGCAGCTGTAGCGGATCGCACCGAGATAGGCGTCGATGCCATAGCGTTCGATGCTTTCGAGCAGCAGCCGTTCGCCGAGCAGCAGGCTCTGATAGAGCGAGCGGATGTCGGGCAGCAGCAGCTCGCCATAGCGCGCATTGTCGAAGATGAAGTTGAACGCCGACCGCACCGGCTTGTCGTCGCGGTAGAGCAGCGTCGGCGAGATCACGAGGCCGTTCTCGTAGACATTCTTCTTGTTGCCGCTGAACCCGCCCGCGACGACGCCGCCCATGTCGAGCTGGTGAGCGCGGATCGTCACGAACGCCACCGCCTTGCCGCGATAGAAGACCGGACGGATGAAGCTGACGTCGTTGACGTGAAGCCCCGTGCGATAGGGGTCGTTGGCGATGATGACGTCGCCGGCGCGGAGATTTTCGGGGCCGAATTCCTCGATCGTGTTGCGGATCCCCTCGGGCATGGTGAACATGAAGATCGACAGGCTGTCCGACCCCGTGCTCATCGGATAGTTCATGTCGCGCGGACCGGAGATGGTCGCGGCGAAATCATACCAGTCGCGCAGGATCATCGAGAAGGCGGTGGTGAGCAGCACCGTGCTCATATGCTTGACGACATAGCGCATGCGGCTGGCGAGGATCGACGCGGTGAAGCGGTCGGTCTTGTAGCGCGCCAGGAACTGCTCGTCGGTCAGCGCGCGCAGCGGCAGATCGTCGAAGGACAGCGCGGCGGGTGCCTGCACCGACGGTTCGTTCAGATCGCTGTGCGTCGCGAGGGTTTCCGTGAGAGGAGAAGCCATGCTGTTGTCCTTCGATGCAAGCCCTGCGGATGGTCGGTCTTCGCTCAGTCTCTCTCGATCCTGCTGATGTGCAGTTCGCCATATTCGCCGACGCGCATCCGCTGCCCCGGCAGCATGAAGGTCGTCGACGATTCCTCGCGTATGATCGCCGGCCCCATGATCTCGTCTCCGAAGCGCAGGTCCGCGCGCTGATATTCGTGGGCCGGGATCGGCTGACTATCGAGATAGTGAAGCTCGACCGTGCGACTGGGGGTCGGCTGCCCGCTCTCGCGCTTCGGCAGCTTCGGATAGTCGACCTTGGCGGTGGGGACGAGCGTCTCGATCCGATAGGTCACGCCCTGCACGGGCAGGCCGGGGAAGCGGTTGCCCGAGCGCATCTCATAGGTGTCGTGGAAATTGGAGATCATCGTATCGATCGTCTCGGCGGTGATCGCGCCCGGCGGAATGGGAATGAACGGGGTTTCCCAGCTCTGTCCCAGCAGGCGGCCGTCGAAGGCGCGGACGAAGACGGGATCGGGATGGCGGTCCTTGAAGCGCTCGCGCATCTGCGCCTCCATCTCGGCATAGACCCGCTCGATCTCCTCGGCCGCTTCGGGCGTCAGCACGGTATAGGCGCTGCGGCTGTCGCTGTAGGTCTGCTCCGAACTGACCAGACCCAGCGCCGAGAACAGGCCGGGGTGCGGCGGCACGATCACCTCGGCGGCGTTGACCCGGTCGAGCACCGCCGGGAGCAGCATCGGCCCGGCCGCACCGAAAGCCACGATGCTGTAGTCGCGCGGGTCGATGCCGTGCTGGATGGCGACGTTGGTCAGCCCCTCGGCGATGTTGTTGATGCCGACATAGAAGGCGTAGCGAATGCGATCGTTCAGCGACAGGGTTGTGTCGAGCGCCTCGAACGCCTTGAGCGACAGCGATTTGTCGAGCCGCATCCGTCCGCCCGCGAACTTGTCGGGATCGATGATCCCCATCAGCAGGCAGGTGTCCGTCGCCGCCGGCTGCCGGCCGCCCTTGCCATAGCAGGCCGGCCCCGGATCGGCGCCCGCGCTGCCCGGACCGACCAGCAGTTCGCCCGCCGGGCTGATCGTGACGAGGCTGCCGCCGCCTGCGCCGATGCTCGACACCTCGACCGACAGTGCGTTGACGATCAGGTCATGTTCGAGCTCGAAGGTGGTGTTCACATAGGGCCGGAAATCGCTGACCAGGCTGATGTCGCACGACGTGCCGCCGATGTCCGCGCATAGCAGGTTGCTGGCGCCAATGAGCTTTCCGAAATGTGCGCTGGCGATGGTGCCTGCGGCCGGGCCTGCGAAGACGATCTCGAACGGGCGCTGCATCGCGACGTCGGCGGCGACCAGCTGGGCCGCACAGTTCGCGTAATTGAGTTCGCCCTTGAAGCCCAGGGCGCGCAGACCGTCGTCGAGGCGGACGGTATAATCGCCGTAGATCAGCTGCATGAAGACGTCGATCACGGTGGTCGACGCCCGCGCATATTCCTTGGCCAGCGGGGAGACCTGGCTCGACACCGAACAGGGGATGTCGCCCAGCTCTTCGCGGACGATTTCCTTCAGCCGCAGTTCGTGCTGCGGATTCACATAGGAGTTGAGCAGGCAGATCGCGACCGCCGTCACCTCGCACTTGCGCAGCACCGCCAGCTGTTCGCGCGCCTGCGCCTCGTCGAGTGGGATCAGCACCGATCCGTCGGCGGTGATGCGCTCGGTGATCCCGCGTCGCAGATAGCGCGGCACCAGCGGCTTGGCGGCGTCGCCGAACGGACGGCGCCAGTGCGGGTTGGTCAGGTCCGCCGTCGGCCGCCAGGTGCGCCCGGCGTCCAATATGTCGCGATGCCCTTCGGTCGCCAGAAAGCCGATCTTGGGCAGCCGGCGGGTGATGATCGCATTCAGCCCGTGCGTGCTCGCATGGCTGAAGATGTCCGCGTTCTCGACGCCCATTTCTCGGGCGCCGGCCAGTACCCCCAGCTCCGTGTTGCGGACGTCGGTCGAGACCTTCACGGTCCGGATGTCGCCGTCCCTGATCGCCACGACGTCCGTGAACGTGCCGCCAACATCAACACCGATCAACATATGCATCCTCCCCCGGAGCAGCGGCCCTTTGCGGGCTCACCTCCTGTCGTCAGTCGAAGTCCAGGCCATCGGACAGCAAGGTGATCGGGCCCAGCAGGCGCCAGGGCTTCCTGCTCACCGTCGCGAGGGTGCGCTGATGTTTGACGACGATGAACCAGCCGCCTTCGCCCAGCACGGGATATTCCAGAAAATCCTCGGGCGTGGATCCCGGGAAATCGGCTTCGAGATCGACGCCCAGCTCTTCCAGATAGGCCCGGCTGACGGGCCGCTTGCCGGCGTCCGGACGCAGGAACTCCGCATAATCATCCCGCTTCATCGCGCGATTCCTCTCCCGCCTTGGTGGCGACGCCTTGCCCGGCGCATCCGAACTATGCGGCGTCACCCGTCGTTCGAGAAGTCGAAACTCGGAACATGACCTTTGCAAATCTTGCAAAGATGAGACTTGTGCGCAGCCTCGTGATCGATCCGCGTGATCGCATGTCGGCTCTGGTCGTGGCTCACCATGCGAGGCAGAGTGGCGTCATCGCGCCTGCAATCCGGCGCGGAGCAGCATTGGGGCTCCGATCATGTCGACGACCGCCACCCCCGCCCCGGCAGAGCCACCGATGCCGAAGCGCTATCATATCGTCTTTGCCCATCCCGAGCCCAGGTCGCTGAACGGCTTCCTCAGGGATCGCGCGATCGCCGGTCTGCAGGAGCAGGGGCATGTCGTCACCCAGTCAGACCTTTATGCGACGCGCTTCAAGGCGACCGCAGATGGGGAGGACTTCCCGTCGCGCGATTTAACCGACGAGCGGCTGATCTATCATCGCGAGTCCGGCGTGGCGCAGGCCGAAGGCAAGCAAAGAGAGGATATCGCGACCGAACAGGCCCGGCTGCTCGCCGCCGACGCGATCATCCTGCAATTCCCGCTCTGGTGGTTCTCGATGCCCGCGATCCTGAAGGGCTGGGTCGATCGGGTGTTCGCCACCGGCTTCGCGATCGGCGTTCCCAAGGACGGCACCGGCCAGTGGCTGCGCTATGGCGAGGGGCTGCTTGCGGGCCGGCGTGCGATGCTGGCGGTGACGACCGGCGGCCGAGAAGCGCAATTCGGCGCGCGGGGCATCCATGGGCCGATCGACGATCTGCTGTTCCCGATCAACCACGGCATCCTGCATTATGTCGGGCTGGAGGTCGTCGCCCCCTGGGTCGCCTTCCAGTCGACGCGCCTGACGGAGCAGGCGGCCGACGATCTGGCCGACGATTATGTCCAGCGGCTGCTGTCGATCTTCGACACGCCCCCGATAGGCTATCGCAGCGAGAATGGCGGTGACTATGACGAGCGGCAGGTCCTGCGTCCCGACATAAGGGCCGGCACGGGATTCGCCGCGCATATCGGCCAGTCAGACGGAAACTAGGCGATCAGCCGCCCGACAGGAAGGACCGCAGGATCGCCAGCGTCTCCGGATTTTCGGCGCGCCGAGCGATCATCTCGCCCTCGATGTCGAGCTGCGCCTCGAAGCTCCGTCCCGCCCCTTCGTGCATCAATCGCTTGAGCGTTCCCAGCACGCCGGTGGGCATGGCACGGAGGACCGCGAGCATCGCCTCGATCTCCTCGTCGAGATCCGCATCCTCGACCACCTTGCTGACCAGGCCAAGCCGCAGCGCCTCCTCCGATCCGATCGTCGGGTTGAGCGCCATGATGCGGAACGCCTGGACCTGCCCCACCAGACGGGGCAGCAGCCAGCTGAGCCCGCCATCGGGGGTGAGGCCCGAGCGCGTATAGCCGCTGTTGAACTTGCCCGACTTCCCCGCGACGATCAGGTCGCCGGCCAGCGCGATGCTCATGCCTCCGCCCGCCGCCATGCCATGCAGCGCAACCACGACCGGGACCGGTGCATGATGCAGATGGCGGATGCCGACGTGGAACAGGTCGGTCATCTCCTGGACATGATCGCGCACCGTGTCGACATGGGCCAGCATGTCGGCGAGATCGCCGCCGACCGAGAAGAAGCGGCCCTTCGCGGAAAGCAGGATCGCTTTCACGTCCGGATCGGTGACGGCCTGCCGCGTGACGCGTGCGAAGGCGCGGCAGAAGTCGAGGGTAACGGCATTGCGGCCTACTACATCCTCGAAGCGGATCCGGGCGATCCCTTGGTCGAGGTTCAGGTGAACGCCGCTCATGCCGTCTCTCCCATATGGCCGGGCTTGGTCACCCGCACGGCCGCACGCGCCTCGTCCAGCAATTGATCGAGCAGCGCATCCCAGTCGCCGTCGCGGCGACCCGCGCGAATATCGCCACATAGCTCTGCCGCCCCGTCCCGGCGCGCGGGGCCATGCGCGATCTCGCGCTCGCAGATTCCGAGCAGATAGGAGGCGACCTGCGCCTTGTAGCGATCCTCGGGCGTCAGCTGCGGCTCGCAGTCCTTGAGGAAAGCCTGCACCGTTCGCAGGATGTCGCCGATGTCCGGCGATTGGGGCCGCAATGCGTCAGTCATAGTGGCCCGCCAGGGTCATAAGCAGATCATATTCCACCAAGGCGGTGTTCCGCCCGCAGGCCGCATAGACGAGACCGCGCCGCTGCCCCGAAACATGGCCGTGATTCTGCATCATGTTGAGCACCGCGAAGCGCACGAGGCCGAAGATTTCCCAGTAGCGGATTTCGTCGGCATCATAGCACCGGCCGCCCGCAGCCTGATAGGCATCGAGCAGATCCTGCCGCGACGCCAGTCCTGCGGCGGGACGACCGGGGCCTGCGAAGCGCCAGGAGCGCGTGCAGAACCAGCCCAGATCTTCCGCTGGCGAGCCGAGATGCGCGCACTCCCAGTCGAGTACCCCCGATATGCCCTGCGCTGCGTCGACCATCAGATTGCCGAGGCGGAAGTCGCCATGCAGGAAAGCGCGGTCGGCGGCAGGCGGGCGATGACGCTCCAGCCATCGAAAGCCGGCCTCGATCGCGGGACGGGGCTGGCGATAGCCATCGTACAGATCGCGATGCGCGGATAACGTGTCGAGACTGTCAGGCCGCTGGCGCAGAAAGTCGAAGCTGGCCAGCGGCAGGGCATGAATCCGCGCCAGTATGTCGGCGGCCTCTCCTACGAGCCTCGGCCGTACCGCGTCGAACGCGGATCCGTTCTGGATGCGCTTGGGCATGGTCTCGCCCGCTGCGAAGGCGGTGACGAAGCCGTTGCCCATGTCGTCCGCCGCGTCATATTCGAAGATCGGCTCGGGCACCGGAAGCCCGTGGTCGAAGGCGATCCGCATCGCCCGGAACTGATCGCCGGTCGACAGGAAGGGGCTGTCGGGATCGACATAGGTTTCCTGTCGCGACACATAACGCCGGACATGGCCCCGATCGACCACGTCGAACAGGATCGTCCGGTTTATCCCGCCCAGCGTGGGGACAGCGAAATTCTCGACCGCGACGCCACTGCCGAGCCTGCGCCGCACCGCCGCGATCAGGTCGGCATGGTCCGCAACAGGCTCGGTCGCTTGGGCGTTCATCAGATCGGCCAGCCGACCAGCCGGCCATCGTCGACCCGCTCGATATATTCGACCATCCCCCAGCACTCCTCGCCATCCCAGCGGTAGCGGGCATTGGCCTCGACGATGCGCGACATCAGGGTGACGTCGCCGTCTTTGCGACGGTTGCGCAGCGGTGCCGCGGTGATGATCTCGACATCTATGCGTTCGGAGCGGGTTGCCGTCCGCACCGCGATGCCGATCCTGGTCGGCTCCTTGTTGTCGTCCCAGTCGGTGACGACCGACAGGTCCATGACGTCGTGATATTCGCCGTCGATCAGCAGCGCGCCTTCCGATCGGCCGATGCCATCGGGCGAGAAGATCTTGAGCAGGCTCGCCCCCTTGCCGCTTGGCCAGGTCGCCATGAACAGCCGGTGGATGAACAGGTTCTGCCAGTAGCGCGGCCCCCAGCTATGGTCGCGCCAGCCAAAGCCATCCATCTCCCAGCGCTCGTCGCCGATCGCGACATGGCCGGTCACGACGCTGTGCTGGTTGAAATGGCCGCGCGAGAAATCGCGTCCGTACATGGTGCGGACGTCATCGCGGGTCGGTTCGCCGCCATGGAGCGGCCAGGAGGACTTGTGATCCCAGACGATGTCGGCTTGCACCCGATCGGCCTTCTCGAACAGGGTCGATGGGTCACGAAGCATGTTGCGATCGCGCAGCACCATGATCTCGCCGACATAGCTGTGCCGCAAATGGCGGAAGGGCTCGACGATATCGACCTTCAGGCCGTCCGCGTCGAACACCGCATTGGTCGAGATGCTCGGCCGACCGAAGGCGCAGGCGATCCGGCCGTCGGGCAGATAGAGCACGACCGATTTTTCGGCATAGCCCTCGTTGACGCGATTGCCGACGCGCATCCATCCGCCCACACCGGTCTTGCGGTCGAAGGCGTTGGTGTAGATGCTTTCATTATAGTTGGTGGCGGCGTCCGGCTCATGGGCGAACTCGTCGCTCGGCAGCAGTCGAAAATCCTCGGACATAAGCCGCTCCTTAAAGCCTGAAGACGCCATAATGGGGCGGGTCGATCGGGGCATTGAGCGAGGCCGAAATGCACATGCCGAGCGCATTGCGGGTGTCGACCGGATCAAGAATGCCGTCGTCCCAAAGCTCCGACGTCGCATAATAGGCGCTCTGCTCGCGCTTATAGTCTTCCAGCACCGGGTCGCGGATCGCGGCGACCTCCTCTTCGGACAATGTCTGCCCCTCGCGTTCCAGCTGGCGGATCTTTATCTCCGACAGGACATTGGCGGCCTGTTCCGCTCCCATCACGGATGTACCGCTGCCGGGCCAGCTGAACAGGAAGCGCGGGTCGAAGGCCCGGCCCGACATGCCATAGACGCCGGCGCCGAAGGCTCCGTTGCAGTTGATCGTGAACTTGGGAACGCTGGCGCCCGAGACCGCCATGATCAGCTTCGCGCCATCCTTCGAAATGCCGCGCCGCTCATACTCCTTGCCGACCATGAAGCCGGTGATGTTCTGAAGGAACAGCAGCGGCGTCCGGTTCTTGTCGCACAGCTGGATGAAATGCGCACCCTTGAGCGAGCTGTCGTTGAACAGCACGCCGTTGTTGGCGAGGATCCCGACCTTGTAGCCCCAGATCCAGGCGTAGCCGCAGATCAATGTCGTGCCATAGGCCGGCTGATATTCGTGAAAGCGGCTGCCATCGACGATCCGAGCGATCAGCTCGCGCATGTCGAAGGCGGTGCGGCTGTCGCGCGGCAATATGCCGTAGAGTTCGCTCGGATCATAATGCGGCTCTTCGGGGGCGATCCGGTCGATCTCGGTCTTTGCCGCCGGCGTCCAGCTGCCGACGATCTCCCGCGCGATCGCCAGCGCATGGGCTTCGCTCGCCGCCGGATAATCGGCGGTGCCCGAGACGGTGGTGTGCATGTCGGCGCCACCCAACTCCTCGACGGTGACGATCTCGCCGGTCGCGGCCTTCACCAGCGGCGGACCGCCCAGGAAGATCGCGCCCGTGCCACGGACGATGACGCTATAGTCGCTGAGCGCCGGGATATAGGCGCCACCTGCGGTACAATGACCCAGCACGACCGCCAGCTGCGGCACGCCCATCTTCGACAGGATCGACTGGTTGCGGAAGATGCGGCCCGCATAATAGCGGTCGGCGAACAGTTCGCGCTGCAGCTGGAGATAGCCCCCGGCGCTGTCGCAGAGGTGGATCATCGGCAGGCGGTTCTCGATCGCGATGTCGAGCGCGCGGACGATCTTCTTGACCGACAGCGGATACCAGGCGCCGCCCTTGATCGAGGAATCGTCGGCGTGGATGACGACTTCCTGGCCCGCGACGATGCCGATGCCGGAGATCTGGGCGGCACCGGGCGCTTCGCCGTCATAGGCCATGTTGGCCGCCAGCGTGGAGAATTCGAGAAAAGGCGTGCCGGGGTCGAGCAGCGCCTCGAGACGGTCGCGCGGGAACATCTTGTTCTGCCGCGCGAGCCGGTCGATGTCCCGCTGCGGCCGCTCGCGGCGCACCGCATGCTGGCGCTGGCGCAGCTCTTCGGCCAAACCCTTGTTATGCGCGCTATTGGCGCGAAACGTCTCGGAAGACGTGTCGATCGTGGACTGGATTCGCGCCACTTTATTCTCCCTCCGACACCAGCTTGACCAGGATGGCATCGCGATCGAATGTTTGCCCGAGCGCGAAGGACACGCTCTCGACCACACCGGCACGGGGCGATTTTATCGCCGTTTCCAGCTTCATGCTCTCGATGACGATCAGCGTGTCGCCGGCCGCGACCTCATCGCCCACCGCCACCGGACTGGCAATGACCACGCCGGGCATCGGCGCGCGAACGACGTCGCCGGCCGCCCCGCCGGCTTCCGCAGCATGGAAGGTGACGGCATCGGTGTAGACGAGACGATAGGCTTCGCCGCCGAGATGGATATGGATGACGTCGCCATCGACCGCGACGACCATCGACACCTGCCGCCCGTTGGCTTCGAGGATGATCTGCCCCCCGCCATCCTGCCGCAGCGCGACGGGCGCGACCGCGTCTCCGACGTGCAGAACATAGCCGTCCGCCGAGCGGCCGAGCCACAGGCGATAGGGAATGTCGTTGACCGAAACATGGTGCTGCATGTCAGTTCCGCCAGGCCCCCATCGTCGCATGCTGAAGCGGAACCGCGTCGGCCGCCGTGCGCACCGGGACGAGCAGCAGTGATGCCGCGCCCAGCAATTCGACCAGCCGCTGCTCGTCGAGTTCGGGCTCCTGCGCGAGCCAGGGCTTCTCGGCGATCGAGCCGGTGTGCATGTCGCCCGCCGCAAAATCGGGATCGGCCAGCAGTCGCTGCAGGAAGCCCGCATTGGTCTTGCAGCCGAGCAGGACGAAATCGGCCAGTGCCTGTTTCGCCCGCTCGATCGCGTGCGCGCGGCTGTCGCCATGCACAATAACCTTGGCGAGCATCGGATCGAAATTGGCGGTCACCACGCCCCCCTCGGCGATGCCGGAATCGACACGAATGACCTCGGGCGGCCGGTAAGCGAGGATTGGGCCGGTCGTGGGCGAGAAGTCGCGCGCCGGGTCTTCGGCGTACAGGCGAAGTTCGATCGCGTGACCGCTCACATGGACGTCGTCCTGCGCGTAGCCGAGCGGCGCGCCCATCGCGATGCGCAGCTGTTCGGCGACGAGGTCGATGCCCGTCACCTCCTCGGTCACCGGATGCTCGACCTGAAGCCGGGTGTTCATTTCGAGGAAGTAGAACTCCCCGGCGCCGTAGATGAACTCGACCGTTCCGGCATTGCGATAGTCGGCCGCCCGCGCGATCCCGGCGGCGACCTCGCAGATCCGCGCGCGCTCTGCCGGCGTCAGTCCGGGTGAAGGGCTTTCCTCGACCACCTTCTGGAAGCGCCGCTGGATCGAGCATTCGCGCTCGAACAGGTGGACGACATTGCCATGGGCGTCGCCCAGAACCTGGACCTCTATGTGCCGGGGACGCTCGACATAGCGTTCGGCGTAGAGCCGACCGTCGCCGAAATAGCGCTTCCCTTCCGAGCGCGCCCGCTCGATTTCCTCGTCGAGCAGGGCAAGATCGCGCACGATCCGCATGCCCTTGCCGCCGCCGCCGGCCGACGGCTTGATCAGCAGCGGTGCCCCGACCGCTCTTGCCCGCTCGACGAAGCTGTCGGGATCATCGTCCTCGATCGCCGAGGGCGCCACCGGAAAGCCCCGCGCCTCGACGAAGTTGCGCGCCCGCACCTTGTCGCCCATCAGTTCGATCGCATCGGGCGTCGGGCCGACGAAGACCATGCCAGCTGCCGCGACCGCTCTGGCGAATTCGGCATTCTCCGAGAGGAAACCATAGCCGGGGTGGATGGCCTGCGCCCCCGCCGCGCTGGCCTTGGCGACGATCTGGGCCGCGTCGAGATAGGCTGCCACCGGCGTGCTGCCGTCGATCTCGATCGCCCGGTCGGCCATCCGCACCGCCGGTGAGCCCGCATCGGCCGCATGATAGACCACCAGCCCCTCCATCCCCAGCGCCTGCACGGTCCGGAGAATGCGCACGGCGATCTCGCCGCGATTGGCGACCAGCACCGACGTGAAGGGCCGCGCCGTCATGCGAATTCTCCCCCCTTGAGACCTGCCATCAGCAACCGGACGACCTGGTTGGTGCGGTGGGCGACGTCGATCGCCCTGCCATTGGCGATCTCCCGCCAGGCCAGATGCTCGATCCCACCGAACAGGAAGTCGCGGGCGAGCCGCGGGTCGGTGTCGGGGGCGATGAAGCCGCGCTCCTGTCCCCAGATGATGAGGTTGGTCAGGATATGCGTGTAGCGGCGGTTCAGTTCCTGCGTCGTCGAGCCGACATAGTCGTCGAGCGTCCGGACCTCGCTGATGAACAGCCGACACAGATCGGGGTCGTCGGCGAAGGCCTGCAAATGTCGGCGCACCAGCACCTCGAGCTTGCGCTGGAAGGTCGGCTCCTCGCCGATCGCCCGCTCGGTACCCGTGATGATCTCGGTGTAGAAGAGTTCCAGCACCTCCATCAGCAGTTCGCGCTTGCCGCCGAAATAGCGGTAGAGCAGCCCGTCGGAGATGCCCGCCGCCTGGGCGATGTCGGTCACGGTGGCGGCGATATAGCCCTTCGCCACGAACACGGAGCGCGCGGCGAGCACGATCGACTCGCGCCTCGCTTCCATCTTCTCCGCAGCGATTCTGGGCATGTGCGGCACTCTCCCCCGGGCCTGCGCCATTCTCGTGAAGCGCGTTGACACTATAATGAATGTCGTTCATCTTTGCGTCAACCGGAAACGATATCGGTAGTGGGGAGAGAAGCAGTGCCAGGCTCTCAGGCGCGCAAGGTGATCGTCACATGCGCCGTCACGGGTTCGATCCACACGCCCTCGATGTCGCCCCATCTTCCGGTGACGGCGGAGGAGATCGCCGAGGCTGCGATCGGCGCAGCCGAAGCCGGCGCCTCCATCGTCCACCTTCATGCCCGCAACGAGCGCGACGGGCGACCGGATCAGAGCCCGGAGGCGTTCGAGCCCTTTCTGCGGGTCATCAAGCAACGCTGCGACGTGGTGGTGAACCTGACGACCGGCGGCTCCCCCTTCATGCCGATCGAGGAGCGCATCGCGCCGGCCGTGCGCTGGGCGCCGGAGATCGCGTCGCTCAACATGGGTTCGATGAACTTCGGCCTCTTCCCGATGCTCGACCGGTTCGACCGCTTCGAACATGACTGGGAGCGGGAGATGCTCGAAAACTCGCGCGACCTGGTGTTCCGCAACAGCTTCAAGGATATCGAATATGCGCTGCGCGCCATCAACCAGACCGGCGCGCGCTATGAGTTCGAATGTTACGACACCAGCCACCTCTATAATCTCCACCATTTCTGGAAGCGCGGCCTCGTAAAGGCGCCGCTGTTCATCCAGACCTGCTTCGGCCTGCTCGGCGGCATCGGCAGTCATGCCGACGACGTGATGCACATGAAGCGCACCGCCGACCGGCTGTTCGGCGATCAGTATCGCTGGTCGGTGCTGGGCGCCGGACGGTCGCAGATGCCGATCGCGGCGATGGCGGCGGCGATGGGCGGCAATGTACGGGTGGGGCTGGAAGACAATCTCTGGATCGGCCCGGGCAAGCTGGCGGAATCGAACGCCAGCCAGGTCATCAAGGTCCGTCAGATCCTCGAAGGGCTGGGGCTGGAGGTCGCGACGGCGGCCGAGGCGCGCGAGATGCTCGCGCTGAAGGGGGGCGATCATGTCGGATTTTGACCACGGCCTCCCGCCACGCCCGTCGATCGGCATCAGCGCGATGCTGGCGCGGACCGCGCAGGTCCGCCCGCGCCATCCCGCAACCATCAACGGCGATCGGCACCGCAACTGGGGCGAACTGTCGGATCGCGTCGCGCGCATGGCTTCGGCGATACGGGCCATGGGGGTGCAGAATGGCGACCGCATCGCCGTCCTCGCCCTGACCAACGATCGCTATTTCGAACTGCTCGCGGCGATCCCGCGCGCGGGCGGGGTCGTGGTGCCGCTGAACTGGCGCTGGTCGGTCGCCGAGCTGGCCGACGGGATAGAGGATTGCGAACCCGCCCTGTTGTTCGTCGACGACCGCATGTTCGACACCGCGCGCCAGCTCCACGCCGGACGGCCGTCGCTCCGGATGATCGCGATCGGGGACAGCGAATATGGCCTGCCCCATTATGAAGCGCTGATCGCCGAGCATGCACCCGGCGAGGATGCGGGGCGGGGCGGCGACGATCTCTACCAGCTCGGCTATACCGGCGGTACGACCGGCCGCTCCAAGGCGGCGATGCTGAGCCATCGCAACGTCATCAGCGACGCGATGATGTGCTGGGCCGAAGGCCTTTTCGGCGAGAGCGCCCGTTATCTGCTCAACGGCCCGATGTTCCACGCCGCCGGCACCTGGCCCAGCCTGTCCCTGATGGGCAGCGGCGGCACCGCGATAGTCATGCCGCAGTTCGAGCCGGCTGAGGCGCTGCGCCTGATCGAGACGCACCGGGCGACCGAAAGCCTGCTGGTGCCCGCCGTGATCCAGATGCTGATCGAGCATCCGGACTTCGCCAAGACCGACACATCGAGCTTCACCACGCTCCTTTATGGCGCGTCGCCCATCACCGAGACCCTGCTCGACCGCGCCGTGAAGGCCTTTCCGGGTGCGCGGTTCATCCAGGCCTATGGCATGACCGAGCTGTCGCCGATGTGCGCGATCCTGCCGGATTATGCCCTGCGCGGCGACTATAGGAGGCGGGGCGTCTATCGCGCAGCGGGCCGCGCCGCCGTCGGTGTCCAGATCCGGATCGTCGACGAGGAGGACAACGAAGTTCCGCGCGGCGAGGTCGGCGAGATCGCCGTCCGGGGCGAGAATATGATGCTGGGCTATTGGCGTCGCCCGGAGGAGACGGCAGCGGCGCTGCGCGGCGGCTGGATGCACACCGGCGACGGCGGGCGCATGGACGAGGAAGGCTTCGTCTATGTCGTCGATCGCGTGAAGGACATGATCATCTCGGGCGGGGAGAATGTCTATTCGCAGGAGGTCGAAAATGCCCTCGCGCTGCACCCCGCCGTCCGGCAATGCGCCGTCATCGGCATCCCCAGCGAGAAATGGGGCGAAGCGGTCCACGCTATCGTCCGCCTGCACGACGAGGTCGAGGCGACCGAAGAGGGGCTGATCGAGCACTGTCGCAGCCTGATCGCACGCTACAAGGTGCCGCGCAGCATCACTTTCTGGGAGGGGGATTTCCCGCTGACGCCCGCGAACAAGATATTGAAGCGCGAATTGCGGCGCCCTTACTGGGAAGGGCGGGACCGCAAGATATGACGGCCTACGGAAGAACCGACGACCAGCTCGCGGCGGCAACGCCGGCTCTCCGCGACGGCTATTTCGACGGACAGACGGTGGTCGTGTCGGGCGCGGGCTCAGGACTCGGCCGTGCGATCGCGCATTGGGTTGCGCGCCTCGGCGGCCGCGTTGTCCTGTGTGGCCGCAAGCAGGACAAGCTTGAGGAAGCCGCCGCGTCGCTCGCGCGATATGAGGCGGAGCTTCTGGTGCATCCGGTCAACATCCGCGACCCCGAAGCCGTCGCGCAGCTCTTCGCAGCGATCGAGAAGCGCTTCGGCGATCTGGATCTGCTGGTGAACAATGCGGGCGGGCAATTTCCCAGCCCGGCCATCGACATTGCGCCCAAGGGCTTCAACGCCGTCATCGACACCAACCTGATGGGTACATGGCACATGATGCAGGCAGCCGCCCTCCAGTGGCGCGCTGCGGGCAGGCCGGGATCGATCGTCAATGTCGTAGCGGTCGCCGGGCGCGGCATGCCCGGTGTCGCGCATACGGCGGCGGCGCGGGCGGGCGTGATCGCTTTGTCGAAGACCGTCGCGATCGAATGGGCGCCGCTGAACATCCGGGTCAATTGCGTGGCGCCGGGGCTGATCTCGACGAGCGGGATGAACGCCTATGATCCGGCGGCGGTCAAGGCGATGATCCAGACCAACGTCATGAAGCGCTTCGGACAGGCCGAGGAGATCGCCGATGCGGTCTGTATGGTCGGCGGCCAGGGCGGGGCCTTCATGACCGGCGAAGTCGTCCATGTCGACGGCGGCAACCAGATCTGGGGCGACCAGTGGACGATCGCGAAACCCGATTATTTCAAGATCGACGAGCAATAGCATGAGCCGCACGATCGAACCCGGCGCGCTGGATTTCGGCGGCATCATCAAGCCCGGCGATGCGATCGTCTGGGGGCAGGCCTGCGGCGAGCCGCTGACGCTGATCGAGGCATTGCTCGACCAGCGCGCCGCGCTCGGTCCTCTGTCCGCCTTTGTGGGGTCGAGCTTCTCGAACATGCTGAAGCCCGACCATGCCGACCATATCCGCTTTTCGAGCATGGGCGCGCTCGGCTCGTTGCGCGGCCTGGCGAAGGCCGGCGTGCTCGACATCATACCCTGCCATGTCGGCCAGATCGGCGCCATGATCAGCCAGGGCCTGATCGGCTGCGACGTCGCTTTGGTCCAGGTCAGCCCGGCCGACGCCAAGGGTTGGCACAGCTATGGCGTCATCAACGACTATGTCCGCAAGGCGGTGGCGGAGGCGCGGGTCGTCATCGCCGAAGTCAACGTCCAGGTGCCCAATGTGCCGTGCGACCACATGCTCCATGCGTCCGAGATCGACTATGTCGTGCCCAGCGACCGACCGCTGGTCAGCGTGCCGCCGGCCCGCATCGGCGAGGCCGATCGCGCGACGGCCGCCCTGTGCGCCGGCTATATCGAGGATGGCTCGATCCTGCAGTTCGGGATCGGCGCCGTGCCAGACGTTATCGCGCAACTCCTCATCGATCGCCGGGATCTGGGCATCCACACCGGGATGATCGGCGACGCCTTCGTCGATCTTGTCGAGGCCGGCGCGGTTACCAACGCCACCAAGACGGTCGACCGGGGGATATCGATCACCGGCGCGTTCATCGGCAGCCCCCGGCTCTATGATTTCGTCCATGAGAATCCGGCCGTCCGGCTCTGCGGATCCGAGATCACGCATGGCGATGCGATATTGAGCGCGCTCCCCAAGCTCGTCTCGATCAACTCCGCGATCGAGGTCGACCTGACCGGGCAGATCAACGCCGAGGCGATCGGCGGCGCCTATATGGGCGGCACCGGCGGGCAGGTCGATTATGTGCGCGGCGCGAGCCGGTCGCGCGGCGGCCGGTCGATCATCGCCTTGCCGTCGACCGCGCAGGGCGGTGCCGCGAGCCGGATCGTCATGGCCTTGTCGGGGCCGGTCACCACCGCACGGAGCGAAGCCGACATCATCGTCACCGAACATGGCGCCGCCGAGCTGAAGGGCGCCTCGCTCGCCGAACGCGCGCGGCGCCTGATCGCGATCGCGCATCCCGATTTCCGGGAAGGCCTCGAACGCGATGCGCATGGCCTTCTGACGCGAGGATATTGAATGACCGACGCCGTTCGCTTCGACGTGCCCGAACCCGGCATCGCGATCCTCACCATCGATCGGCCCGAGGCGCGCAACGCGCTGGGCCGCGAAGTGCGCGAGGGGCTGTTCGCGGGCTGGGAACGCTTCGAGCGCGACCCGGCGTTGAAGGTCGCGATCCTGACCGCGACCGGCGACAAGGCGTTTTGCGCCGGTGGCGACCTCAAGGAAATGGCCGAACTCAAGCTGGTGGTTCCGCCGCCCTCGATGTTTCCCGTGCCGGGCGACAATCTGACCGTGACCAAGCCGACTATCGCCGCCGTCAATGGCGTCGCCTATGCGGGCGGATGGCTGATCGCGCAGGCCTGCGACCTGTGCGTCGCGTCGACCAATGCGCGCTTCGCGATAACCGAAGCGAAGGTCGGCCGCGGCTCGCCCTGGGCCGCGCCGTTGATCCACATGATCCCGCAGCGTATCTTCATGGAGATCGTGCTGACGGGCGACCCGATCAGCGCGCAGCGCGCCTATGAGGTGGGTCTGGTCAACCGGCTCGCCGAACCCGACCGGCTGATCGAGGAAGCGCTGGCGCTTGCCCGCACCATAGTGGCCAACGCTCCCTTGTCGGTCCTGGCCGCCAAGGAAACCGTCCATTTGGCGACCGAGATGGGCAAGACGGCGGCGTTGCGGGCGGCTCGCCATGCGTGGGAAACCGCCTATCGAAGCCAGGATGCGCAGGAAGGGCCCCGTGCCTTTGCCGAGAAGCGCAAGCCCGACTGGAAGGGCGCATGATCGCCGCCGCCCGAACCCGGTCGACCTTCTTCGATCGTTCACTGTCTTCCTTTCAGCAAGGATGCACATCGTCATGAATGCCCCCGCCCTCCCCAACGCCCCTCACCCGAGCTTCGGCCTGACGCCCGAGCAGCAGGAGATCCTCGATCTCGCCAGCGGCTTCGCACGGGACGAGCTTGGGCCGCTTCAGTCGCGCATGGACGATGAGGAATGGTGGCCCGACCATGTCATGCCGCTGCTCGGCAAGATGGGCTTTCTGGGCGTGACCGTCTCGCCGGAAGAGGGCGGTGCCGGCAGCGATTTCTTTACCTCGGGCCTGATTGCCCAAGGCCTGGCGCGGTGGAACCACTCGATCGCGCTCAGCTATGTCGCGCATGAAAATCTGTGCCTCAACAATATCGCCCGCAACGCGTCGCCGGAGATCCGCGCGCGCTATCTGCCGGGCCTGTGCGACGGCAGCATGATCGGATGTCTGGGTCTTACCGAGCCAGGAGCCGGATCGGATGCGCTCGGCTCCATGGCGACCACCGCGCGCCGCGAAGGCGAGAGCTATGTCCTCAATGGGCGCAAGCTCTACATCACCAACGGCCCCGTCGCCGATGTTATCCTTGTCTATGCCAAGACCGACCGGGCAGCCGGCGCGAAGGGCATATCGGCTTTCGTCGTCGAAAAGGATTTCCCCGGCTTCAAGGTTGCCCAGAAGCTCGACAAGATGGGCTTTCGCGGATCGACCACGGCGGAGCTGCTGTTCGACGATTGCGTCGTACCGGCCGCCAATCTGGTCGGCGCCGAGAATAAGGGCGTCGGCGTCGTGATGAGCGGCCTCGACCTGGAACGCGCGATCGTCGCGATGATCAACGTCGGCATGGCCGAACGCGCGCTCGACCTCGCGATCGACTATGCGAAGACGCGGACCCAGTTCAACAGGCTGATCGGCGATTTCCAGCTCGTCCAGGGCAAGCTGGCCGAGATGTATGTCGCCGTCGAGACGATGAAGACCTTCTGCTACCGCACACTCGCCGAGGCCAATGCGCTGGACCATGGCGCGGGCGGGCGCGGCGAGATCCACAAGCTGACCGCCGCTGCCATCATGTACGCTGCCGAACAATGCACCCGCGTCGTGTCCGACGCCGTCCAGATTTTCGGCGGCACCGGTTATATGCGCGAATCCGAGATCAACCGCCTCTATCGCGCCTCGAAACTGCTCGAGATCGGCGCAGGCACGACCGAGATCCGCAAGGTGATCATCGCGGGCGAACTGCTTCGGTAGGACGCGACCGGCGGATCGGCGACATGGCTATAGCCCCGGAAGCGATGCTTTCGGGGCTTTTTCGTTATCGTGAATGGGTCGTTGGTTGCGGGGGCAGGATTTGAACCTGCGGCCTTCAGGTTATGAGCCTGACGAGCTACCGGGCTGCTCCACCCCGCGCCAATGAGGTATCAGGGATTCAGGTTATGGCCTGAGGCCTGAGGGCATT
>NZ_JAGMXV010000262.1 GCF_018006725.1 Rhizorhabdus sp. | reverse complement strand
GCGACCTCCAGCATCGTCCCGATCCCTGCGATATGGGGATCGGTGCCGGTCATCAGCATCGCCCGCGTCGGCGAGCAGGCGGGCGCCGAGTGGAAGTCGGTGAAGCGCATCCCCGCCCGCGCCAGTGCATCGAGGCGGGGCGTCGCGATCTCGCCGCCAAAGCAGCCGAGATCGGAGAAGCCCAGATCGTCGGCGACGATCAGCAGGACATTGGGCCGCTGGCTCATAGCGCTGCCTTCAATGTCAGGCCATAGGTGCGCGGATCGCCGAGGATCGCGGTCGACTGGCCGGTGTTGAACGCCGATGGGTTGATGATGCTGACATAGTGGGTGTCGAACAGGTTGCGCGCGAACAGCGCCACGTCCCACGCCCCGCCGGCGCGGCGCAGGCCGATGCGGGCGTTGGTTAGATGATAGCCGCCCGCGAGCGAGTCCGCCGCGAGATTATAGGTGGTGTAGAAGGAAGAGCGGTAGCTGTGGTCGGCATTCAGGTAGAGCTGCTGGTCGCTGCCGATATCAACCGCATAGTCGCCCCCGACCGCCGCCGCCCATTTGGACACACCCGGCAGGCGCCGCCCGCTCAGGTCGCAGGTGACGGCCAGGCCGAGATATTCGACCGGGCAGGGCGCGTTGGTGAAGCTGCGATAGCTGGCATCGGTGTAGGAGCCCGAGGCGAACAGGCGCAGGTGGCGGCTCGGCCGGATCGTGGCGTCGACCTCGAAGCCGCGCGAGCGCACGGTGCCAACATTGGCGATATAGGCGGTCTGCGCGATGCGCGTATCGATCTGCTGGCTCTGATAGTTGCGCACCGTCTGGGTGAAGGCGGCGAGGTTGAGCGTCGCCTTGCCGTCGAGGAAGCTGGTCTTGAGGCCAGCTTCCCAGTTGGTGACCTTCTCCGGGTCGATGACCTTGGGCGCGGCGGTCGCGTTCAGATTGAGACCGCCCGACTTGAAGCCGCGCGCATAGGTGGCGTAGGCGAGCACGCCCTCCGTCGGCTTCCACGACAGCGTTGCCCGGCCCGACAGGTTGTTTTCCTTGGTATCGACGAGAAAGGTCGGGATGGTCGCGGCGAAGGCGTTGCGGATCGCCTGGGCGCCGAGGGCGACCTCGCCGGCGGTCAGCGCGGGGCCGCGCTGGACCTGGCCGAAGGCGCCGTCCTTTTCCTCATGGGTATAGCGCAGGCCGCCGGTCAGGCTGAGCGTGTCGCTCGCATTCCAGGTCGCCTCACCGAAGCCGGCATAGCTCTTCGTGCGGGCGAAGGCGGTTCCGTCGGCGAACAGGCCGTTGAGCGCGGCGAGGCCGCCCGCCGATGGCGCGCTGCCGCCGGGGGTGCCCGGCCCTAATATCCACAGCGCGGCGTCGCGGCCGTAGATGGTGAAGAAGCGGTCGTCGATCCGCTGCCAGAAATAATAGAGGCCGGCGACATAATCGACGCGGTTGCTACCATCGCTCGCGATCCGCAGCTCCTGGCTGAACTGCTCCTGCTTCTCGCGCACCCCGGCATTTTCGAAGATGTCGAGGCCGATCACGTCGCCATCGGTGGCCGGCTTGTAGTCGAGCTTCCGCCAGCCAGTCACGGAGGTCAGCGTTGCGGCACCCAGGTCCCAGTCGAGGATGCCGCTACCACCATAGGTCTTCATGTCCACGGTGAACGGACGGTTGGTCTCGAGCCGCCTGGCATAGGGATCGATCGGCAGCGGCGTGTAGCCGGCGCGGGCAGTGCGGACGAGGAAGTTGTTCGGCAGCGTCGAGCCGTCGATCCGTGTCGTCCGTATGGTGGTGGTGACCCCGGTGCAGCAGTCCTGCCGCAGCGAAGAGTAATCAGCGATCAGGCGCAGCCGCAGCCCGTTGTGATTATCGAACAGCAACTGCCCGCGCGTGCCGAAGCTGTGCAGATCGTGGACACGGCGGTTGCCCTGTGCGGGGATGCGCTGAAAGCCATGGTTGCGGCTGGCGTCAGTGACGGTGAGGCGGATCGCGACCGTGTCCGACAGCGGCGTGCTGCCGGTCGCGCGCATCTGCAGCGTCTGATAATTGCCGAAGCTGACTTCGCCGCGAAAGGCGGGGTCGAAGCTCGGCGCCTCGGTGGTCAGGCTGATCGCGCCGGCCGTCGTGTTCTTGCCGAACAGCGTGCCCTGCGGGCCGCGTAGCACCTCGACCTGCGCCAGATCGTAGAGATCGAAGGCGGTCTGGGCGGGGCGGCTATAATAGACCTGATCGACATAGACGCCGGCGCCATATTCGAGGCCGAGGCTGGCAAAGGCCGGTGTCGCGCCGAGCCCGCGGATGTTGATGTTGGTGTTGCGCGGGTTGGTCGCGGTCAGCTGCAGACTGGGGGCGAGTTGCTGCACCTGGGCCAGGCCGATCGTACCCGGCACCGCGACCTGCGCTCCGGCGAGAGCGGTCAATGCGATGGGGACATCCTGCGCGCTTTCCTCGCGGCGACGGGCGGTGACGACGATCGTGTCGCCGTCATTGTCCGCCGGGGTCGATGCGGCGCTGTCTGCGGCGGTCTGGGCGGAGGCCGTGACGGGCCACTGCGCATATGCGAGCAGGGCCAGGGCGATGGTTCGACGCATGATGAAATCCTCCCCTCGGAACCCGCATTTTAGTTTCTTGTGCGGGCGGTGTAACTCCGCATATGGTAATATGAATTATGAGAATATGTGTATCTGCGTAAAGTTTTGAGAGGATGACGAATGTGCGCGAGGGGGACATGAAGCGGCTCCATGGGCGCCGGGCCGTGGTCACGGGCGGAGCCCAGGGCATCGGCCGGGCGATAGCCGAGCGGCTGGCCAGCGAAGGTGCCGTGGTTGCCGTGATCGATCGTGAGCAGGCTGCCGCTGCGGCCGTCTTTGGCGATGCCGACGGCCATATCGGGCTGGCCTGCGACGTGTCCGACAGCGCCTCGGTCGACGCGGCGATGGCCGAAGTCGCCCGGCGGCTGGGCGGGATCGATATCCTGGTGTGCAACGCGGGCATCGGGCGGGGGCCCGACGACGGCAGCGAGCAGATGTATGCCGGAGCTGCCGAGCGCGCGGGCCAGATTGCGCGCGGCGAGACGCCGACCGCGCATCCCGACCAGAGCATCCACATGTCCGATGCGGGTTGGCTGGCGGTGACGGGGGTCAACATCAACGGCGCCTTCTTTTGCTGCCGCGCCGCGCTGCGCGACATGGCCGCGCGCAACGCGCCCGGATCGATCGTGCTGATCGCCTCGACCTCCGCCGCATCGGGCGAGGGGCCGATCCACTATGTCACCAGCAAGGCCGCGGTCGTCGGGCTCGCGCGGGGCCTCGCGCGCGAGGTCGCCAGCCGCAACATCCGCGTCAACGCGGTCCACCCCGGCCCGACCGACACGCCGATCATGGCCAATGTGCCCGACTCGGTGCGCGCGGATCTGGCGCGGGCCGTGCCGCTCGGACGCATGGCGCAGCCCGAGGAGATCGCGGCGGCTGTCGCCTTTCTCGCCAGCGATGATGCGAGCTTCGTGACCGGCTCGGTCGTTGCGGCCAATGGAGGCAGCTATTTCTGCTGACATGCCCGCGCGCGCCGCGCTGTTCCAGCCCTTCGTCTCGCGCACCCTGTCGCTCCCGAACCGGATCGTCATGTCGCCGATGGGGCGGGCGCATGCCGAAGGCGGGCGCCCTCATGCAGACTATGCCGGCTATTTCCGCCGGCGGATCGAAGGCGGCGTGTCGCTTGCGATCACCGGCGCGGCGGCGGTCGGGCATGACCTGGCCGACTATGACGGCACCGGTCCGCTCTTCCATGGCGATGACCCGCTGGACGGTTGGGCGCATGTGCTGGCGGCGGTTCATGAAGCCGGCGGCAAGCTGATGCCCCAGCTGTGGCACACGGGGGCTGCGCGTCATGTCGATGCCTTCCCCGACAAATCCGCCATGGGGCCGTCGGGCTATACGATAGCGGATCTCGATGCAGGGCGCGGACCGAGCGCCGCGGCCATGACCGAGGCCGACATGGCGGCGGTAGCGCGGGCCTTTGCCGATGCGGCGTCAGCGGCCAAGGCGCGTGGTTTCGACGGGGTCGAGGTTCATGCCGGCCATGGCTTTCTGCTCGACCAGTTCCTGTGGTCCGGTACCAACCGCCGCCGCGACGACTATGGTGGCAGCGCCGCCAACCGCGCGCGCTTTCCGGCCGAGGTGATCGCCGCCTGCCGCGCAGCCACCGGCCCCGATTTTCCGATCCTCGTCCGCATCTCGCAGTTCAAGATCGATGCTTATGAAGCGCAGATCGCCGAGACACCCGAGGAACTTGGCGACCTGTTGCGGCCGCTGGCGGCGGCCGGCGCCGACATCCTGCACTGCTCGCAACGCGAAGCCTGGGAGCCTGCTTTCGAGGGCAGCCCGCTCAATCTGGCCGGGTGGGCCAGACAGCTGACGGGGTTGCCGACGATCGCGGTCGGTTCGGTCGGGCTGGCGGGGCTGTTCACCGAAGAGGAGGCCGCCACGCCCGGCGCGGCCCTGCCGGGCGTGTCGCTCGCGCGTCTCGACGAGGTTGCGGCGATGCTGGGGCATGGCGAATTCGATCTGCTATCGGTGGGGCGCTCGCTGCTCGCCGATCCGCAATGGGTGAACAAGGTGCGGGATGGCCGCGATGGAGCGCTTCGTGCGCTCGATCTCGCGGCTCTCACCACGCTGACATGAGGAGAGGATGATGAAGCGTTTCGAAGGTCTGGTGGTGCTCGTGACCGGCGCCGCCTCGGGTATCGGCAAGGCGACGGCGCTGCGCTTGTCCGAAGAGGGCGCCAGCCTGCTCTGCGTCGACATCAATGCTGCCGGGGCGGCCGCCACGGCCGAGACCTGCGGCAACGCCGCTTCGATGCAGGTCGACGTTTCGGATCCCGCCGCTTGCGACGCAGCCGTGGCGGAAGCCAGGGCGCGCTTCGGGCGGCTCGATGGCCTCGCCAATGTCGCGGGCGTGGGCAGCTTCGGTCATGCGGCGGCGACGAGCGATGCCGAATGGCAGCGGGTCATCGGCATCAACCTGACGGGCGTGTTCCAGCTGACGCGTGCTGCCTTGCCGGCGATCGAGGTGCAGGGCGGGGCGATCGTGAACATCGCCAGTGCGGCGGGTCTGGTGGCGACGCCCTATGCGGCGGCCTATTCCGCGTCGAAGAGCGGTGTGGTCGGGCTGACGCGATCGGTCGCTGCGGAATATGCGCGGCGCGGCGTTCGCGTGAACGCGATCTGTCCGGGCGCGGTCGACACCCCCCTGATCGCCGGCGGCTTCGACGCGATCGAGGGCGTGGACATGGATCTGTTCGGGCGGATGACGCCGCTGATCGGGCCGGTCGCCCAGCCCGAGGATGTCGCCGCTGCCGTGGCCTTCCTGCTGTCGCGCGACGCGTGTTTCATTACTGGCACGACGCTGGCCGTCGACGGCGGTCAGACCGCCATCTGAACCGGAACCGGCTCAGCCTTGCAGCTGGGCCGGGTCGGTTTCGCACGGGATGACCTCGATCAGGCGATCCACGCGCCACCCCTCGGGGAGAGCGGGCAGGGCGCCGTCGAAGCGCAGGATCGCGTCGCAGGGCGAAGGGCGCGCGTCGAGCGGCGAGAGCAGGTCGAGACCGGCATCCGCCGCGCGGGCCGCATTGGCAAGCGCCGCTGTGTCGCCTCCATCCGAGACCAGCAATGCCAGCGTTCCGGCGCTGTCGCTGCCTGTCGCCACGGGATCGGCGCGCACGGCGAGGATGTTCGGTTGATCGAGGAAGTTGCGCTCGTCGGCGCGCATTATGTCGCCGACCTCGCCCGCCATCAGTTCGCTGATCTTCTCGAGCGATCCGACCCAGAATTCGGAAATGCAGTCGAAGCCCGGCTCGATCGCCTGATCGACCAGATGGTTGCGGC
>NZ_JAGMXV010000261.1 GCF_018006725.1 Rhizorhabdus sp. | reverse complement strand
CCCTTCAGGCAGCCTATGACCTGCGCAACACCGTTTCGCCGGACTCGGACGCCGACTTCGGCCCGCTGAACGCGGTCCGCGACAACAGCCGCGACCGCCTGCGCACGACAACGACCGAGCTTCGCCTCGACAGCGACTTGAGCGACCAGATCTCGACCTTGTTCGGCCTGTTCTACAGCCGCGAAACGACCTCGGCCTCGCTGGCGCGCACTATCGTCATCGCCGGAAATGCCGTGGTACGGCAGACCGACAAGCGCGTGGGAAATACCTACGCCGCGTTCGGCACGCTATTCTGGAAGCCCAACATCGATTGGGAAGTGGCCCTCGGCCTGCGGTACGACCATGAAAGCCGCAAGGCTTCGGGCACCGTCAATGGGGCGGCGCTCCCCGATGCCAGCCTCAAATCGGATCAGGTCCAGCCCAAGCTGACCGTGACCCGTCACTGGAACACCAGCATGATGAGCTACGCCTCGGTGGCGCGCGGTTATCGTGGCGGTGGCTTCAACGCCCCCAACGCGCCATTCCGGACCTACAAGGGCGACTCCGCCTGGACGTACGAGGCCGGGACCAAATATTCGACCCGCGCGCTCTCGCTGTCGGCCGCAGTCTTCTACAACGACTATAAGGATTATATCGGCCCCAACTCGGTCGCGCCGGCTCTCCCCTCCGGCCTCGTCACGGTCGACCTGAACAGCGGCGATGTCGAAAGCTACGGCGTCGAACTCGAAGGGCTGGTGCGGCCGACCCAGCAATGGACGATCAGCGGTAGCCTCACCTACATGCACGCCCGCCTGACGGACAGTTCGCCTTATACCGCCGTCACCGGCCGCACGCTTTCGAGCGACCGCCTCACCTTCCAGCCGGACATCATGTTCAGCCTGTCGAGCGACTATGCCGTGCCGATCGGCGACGACACGCTGACCTTCAGCGCCGGCGTGCAGGGCAAGGGCAAGCGCCTCGCCGGGACGCTCAACGAGACCACGCCGACCTTCCTGAAGGGCTATGCGCTGGTCAACGGCTCGATCACCTACAAGACCGGTCCGTTCGAGCTGGCGATCTTCGGCAACAACCTGCTCAACAAGAAGTATTTCGAGAGCTACATCGAGAAGACGGCGCTCCTGCTCGCGGGCCTGCCGGCTTCCGACCTGGGCATCATCGGGGATCGTCGTCGCTACGGCGTCCGCGCCTCCTTCAAATATTGAGACAGGCCATGACCGCGCCCCTGCCCAATTTCGACCGCAAGCCGCTGCCCACGGGCTTCCTCGACGAGGTTCGTGCGGTGGTCGGCGACCGGCTCGGCACCGGGGAGGCGATCCGCCTCCAGCATGGGTCGAGCGAGACCCATTTCGATCCGGTGCTGCCCGATGCGGTCGCCTTCGTTCGCTCGACCGAAGAGGTGGCGGCGCTGGTCAGGCTGTGCGTCGCCGCCGAGGTACCGATCATAGCCTTCGGCGCCGGCACCTCGCTCGAGGGCAACGTCACCCCGGTCAAGGGCGGCCTCACGATCGACCTGTCGGAGATGAACGCGATCCTCGAGGTGAACCAGGAGGATTTCGACTGCACCGTCCAGGCGGGGGTGCGGCGCGAACAGCTCAACGAACATCTGCGCGACCAGGGGCTGTTCTTCCCGATCGATCCCGGGGCCAACGCCACCATCGGCGGCATGGCGTCGACCCGTGCGTCCGGCACCAACGCGGTGCGCTACGGTACGATGCGCGAGGCGATCCTGTCGCTGCGCGTCGTCACCCCCGACGGCAAGGTGATCCGTACCGCGCGCCGGGCGCGCAAGTCGGCGGCGGGCTACGACCTGACCCGTCTGATGATCGGCGCCGAAGGCACGCTGGGCATCATCACCGAGATCACCCTGCGCCTGCACGGCATTCCCGAGGCGATCTCCTCGGCGGTCTGCTCCTTCGAGACCCTCAAGGGCGCGGTCGACACCGTCGTCCAGTCGATCCAGATCGGCGTGCCGGTCGCGCGGATCGAGATCCTCGACGATGCGCAGGTTCGGGCCTGCAACGCCTATTCGAAGCTCGACTATCCCGAAAAGACGACCCTGCTGTTCGAATTCCACGGCTCCGAACGCTATGTCGAGGAGCAGGTCGAGACGGTGCGCGAGCGAGATCGCCGGCTATAATGGCGGCGGCGAGTTCCTCTGGTCGAACCTGCCCGAAGAACGCAACCGGCTGTGGAAAGCGCGGCACGAGGCCTATTACGCCGCGGTCAACCAGCGCCCCGGCGCGGTCGGCTGGACCACCGACGTCTGCGTGCCGATCAGCCGCCTCGCCGAATGCATCGTCGAGACCAAGGAAGATCTTGCGACGTCGTCGGTACCCTCGACGATCCTCGGCCATGTCGGCGACGGCAATTTCCACGTGATCTTCGCGATCGATCCCAAAAGGCCGGAGGAGATGATCGAGGTCGAGGCACTCAACGACCGGATCGTCGCCCGCGCGCTCGCCATGGACGGCACCTGTACCGGCGAACATGGCATCGGTCTGGGCAAGCAGCAGTTCCTCGTCGACGAACTGGGTGACGCGGTCGAAATGATGCGGCTGATCAAGCGTGCGATCGACCCGAAGGACCTGTTCAACCCCGGCAAGATATTCCAGCTTTGAACGAAGGCCCGGTTCCGTCCGGGCCTCCGTCATGTCCGCTGGAAAGGATCTGCCCGTGAACAGCCGCCACCTCGTCGACCCCGAACTCCTGCCCGTTCTGGAGCAGTTTCCGGACAGCGAGCTCAGCCGCGAAAGCCTGCCTGCGCTGCGCGAGCAGTTGAGGGCGATGCTGCCGCCGGCGCAGACCGACGCGGCGATCGAGGTGAAGACCGTCGCCGGCCCTGCGGGGGGCCCCGACATCCAGCTGCGCGTCCTGCGACCGAAGGACGCGGCCGCCGCCCCGCTTCCCGTCATCTATCACATCCATGGCGGCGGCTTTGTCGCCGGCACCGCGGATCAGGGGGACATGTCCAACGGGCCGCTGGCGATCGAGCTGAACTGCGCGATCGTCTCGGTCGACTATCGGCTCGCGCCCGAGACCGTGTTTCCCGGCTCGATCGAGGACTGCTATGCCGGCCTTGCCTGGGTCTTCGCCAACGCCGCCGAACAGGGTTTCGATACGGCCCGGATCGGCGTGATGGGCGAAAGCGCGGGCGGCGGCCTTGCCGCGGCGCTGGCGCTGCTGGCGCGCGACCGCGGCGAATATCCCCTCGCCTTCCAGCAGCTCATCTATCCGATGCTCGACGATCGCAACGGCAGCGGCGCCGAACCCCATCCCTTCGTCGGCGAATATGTCTGGACGCCGGAAAAGAACCGCTTCGGCTGGGAAGCCCTGCTCGGCCATGCGCCCGGCGGCGCCGACGTTTCGCCCTATGCGGCGCCCGCCCGCGCGACCGACCTGTCAGGCCTGCCGCCGACCTTCCTCTACGCCGGAGCGCTCGATCTCTTCCTGGAGGAGAATCTCGATTATGCGCGCCGCCTCGCCCGCGCAGGCGTGCCGATCGAATTCCATCTTTTTCCCGGAGCCTTCCACGCCTTCGAACTGCAGGCCGACGCCTATGTCAGCCGGCAGGCGCGGCAGCTCAGCCAGTCGGCCCTCAGGAGGTTCCTTGCCCCTCGCACCTGACCCAACGCGCGCCGAACCGCGCCTGTCCGCCGCGCTGCCCGCGCTGTTCGCCCTGGCGCTGGCGCTGGCCATCGGCACGATGTCGATCTTCCTTTTCAGCATCGTCCAGGAGGCCGCCAAGGCCGAACTGGGCCTGACAGACAACCAGCTCGGCTTCATCCAGGGCGTGGGCGCGGCGGCGCCGCTCGCCGTGCTGGCGGTGCCGATCGGACGACTGGTCGACAGCAGCAACCGGATGCGGCTCCTGCTCCTGCTGGTGCTCGGCTGGACGATCGGGCTGGTGCTGACCGCCTTCGCCGACAGCGTCACCGGGCTGTTCATCGCCCGGATGTTCGTCGCGGTGGGCGGCTTCTGTTCGGTCACCGCCGCTATCTCGATCGCGGCCGACATGTGCCCGCCGACCCAGCGCGGCAGCGCGATGCTGGTCCTGACGCTCGGCAAATGGGGCGGCAGCGCGGGTGCGTTCGCGCTGGGCGGCTGGCTGTTCGGCATGCTCGGCACGATGGTGCTTCCCGCATGGATCGGCCCGGTCGCGCCTTGGCGCGGGGTCCATCTCGCCGTGGCCGCGATCGGCGTGATCGTGTGCCTGCCGCTGCTGTTCGTCCGCGAGCCGGCCCGGCGCGAGACGGTCGCGGGCGCCGATGCTCCCTTCTCGGTCGCGATGCGCGAACTTTGGGACCGGCGTGCCTTCATCCTTCCCTTGTTCGCCGGCCAGCTCTCGGTCGCGATGATCGATACCGCCGCCGGCATCTGGGCCGCGCCGGTGCTGAGCCGCAGCTATGGGCTCCAGCCCGATCAGTTCGCCCAGTGGATGGGCCTGGTCGTCTTCGCCGCCGGCGTGATCGGATCGATCCTGGGCGGTCTTGTCGCCGACTGGGGCCATCGCCTTCCGCGCCGTGGCGGCATCCTGATCGGCGCGATCGCGGCGACGACCCTGTCGGTGCCGATGTCACTTTTCCCGCTCGCCCCCGACGTGCCCAGTTTCGCGCTGATGCTCGGGCTCTTCCTGTTCTGCGGCACAGCCGCCGGGCTGATCGTCGGCGTCACCATCACGGTCCTGCTGCCCAACGAGCTGCGCGGATTCTGCATTGGGCTGTTCGTGGCGCTGGCCGGCGTCCTCGGCTTCGGCGTGGCGCCGCCGCTGATCACGCTGGTCAGCGGCCTGCTGGGCGGGGAGAGCCATCTGGGCACCGCGCTCGCGATCGTCGGCGTCGTGATCACGGCGATCGCCTCGCTCGCCTTCCCCCTGGCGATGCGCCACGCGCCGCGCGATTCGACCTCGCTCGCCACATGACCTTTACCTTTCTGATAGGTCTCGACAAACCTATCAGGAAGGTCTAGCTTTTCCTCGATAGGATGAGAGGATGCGCTGGATGGTCGAGCGGGACTGGGTACAGGTCTCCCACGAGATGGCGGCAATGGTAGGCGCGGGCGCGTTGCCGCAACGCCCCTGGCCGGCCGAACCGGTTGCGCTCAGCTACACGCTCGGCTGCGTCGGTACCCCTGCCACGGTCCGCTGGCATGCCGATCCCTCCGCCGCGACGCTCGGCGACGACCAGCTTCTCCTGATCGTCTCCGCCTCGGCGATCGAGCGGCTGTTCGGCGCGCTGCCCGAGGGGCGCGACGGCGCCTTCCACATCACCCGCGAACTGCGCGAGATCGCCCTGGCCATCCGCGACTGCGACATGCCCGAAGGCGCGCGCGAGCCCTACCGTCTCGCCAAGAGCATCGAATTGCTGTGCGATACGCTGCGCCTGATCGGGGACAGCGCGCTGGTTCCGGTGCTGGGGGAGAGCCATTTGTCACAGGAGGACAGCCGCCGCATCCTCAATGCAAGGTCGATGATCGACGAGCGCTGGGCGGAGAAGCTGACGCTCGACACGCTGTCGGGCGCCTGCGGTCTCAACCGCGCCAAGCTGACCCGCGGTTTCCGCGACATGTTCGACTGTTCGATCGCCGATGCGCTGGCCGAGAAACGGCTCGAGGGTGCGAAGATGCTGCTCCTGTCGACCGACCTGCCGGTCGCATCGGTCGGCTATCGCTGCGGCTATCTCAACAATGCCAGCTTCACCCGCGCCTTCAGTCGCCGCTTCGGCACCGCGCCGACCCAGTATCGCGCGCGGAGGCTCTGTTGCAAAAATCGTGAAGCTTGAGCATGCTTGGCGGAGATTGGACGGACGGAACGATGACGGATTTCAAGTGGCGCCATTTCCAGGGTGATGTGATCCTGTGGGCGGTGCGCTGGTATTG
>NZ_JAGMXV010000260.1 GCF_018006725.1 Rhizorhabdus sp. | reverse complement strand
GACCAGAACAACGCCGCCATGGGCGAGCATTTGCGCGGCGCTTGTCCTGCATCTCGGCCTGGGAGTTGGCCGGCAGAAAGCGCCATTCTCACATCGTAGGAGGGCGTGGGAGCGTGCAGGGGCGACCATGTCCGATGGTATTGGGCGCTGCATCGCCGTCATTGGCCGCCCTTATCGCGGTCTGCCCAACGCGGTCTGCTCAAGGGAGCGCTGGCTGATCTGGGGATGCGATGCGCGGTCGGCGACACGGGGCAGTAGGACGCGGAGAAAAGGGCGGCTGCTCTTGTCGGGCGGTGCCCGGGAGACGCCGCAGGCGATAGGCGCGTTCGATGGCTGCGACGGCGTGGCCGGCCAGCAGACACTGGGCTTCGAGCGAAAGGGGCGCAGCGCCCACGAACGCGAGGGTGACACCGGCGTCGCCGCGGCGCTCGAAACGAAGAGTACCCTGGGCGCAGACCGCAAG
Source organism: Rhizorhabdus sp. (assembly GCF_018006725.1). Taxonomy (GTDB): domain Bacteria; phylum Pseudomonadota; class Alphaproteobacteria; order Sphingomonadales; family Sphingomonadaceae; genus Rhizorhabdus. The sequence continues at coordinate 5,422 of NZ_JAGMXV010000260.1, read as the reverse complement.
TCCTGCTTCAAAGTCGCGCGACCAGAGCCCGGGTGTTGTGTGCGAATCCATGCACACTTGTACCGCAAAATGACGAAAGGCTGGTTATGGCGACGACGTTCAAAACCCTAGACATTGGTCGCATGGCGCTTGACCCCGCCAAGGCGTCGCGCGAGAGCGCGGGCGTCACGTACTCGTCCGCCGGATCCGGTGCGCGACATGCCGGGCCGCGCCTTCGGCGCTGCTGATCGCTTTGCCGGCGGCGGCCGCCGCCTGGCGCGCGCCGGCCTGGCGCAAGAGGGTGCGCGCTTCGCGCAGGCGCTCGACAGCGTTGGCGATGGCCTGGCCCTGCTCGGGCGAGGCAGGCGTGATGGGACGCATGGTTGACCTCCTTGGTGGATAAGCTTGTGGTCAGAGCCGGCATAACCGGTGGGTATGCTGTGGGCGCGCGGTGCACATGTCGCGGGATGGCGCAGCGCAGCGCGGCTGCCTAGAGACGGCTGGTGGCCTGCCCCGCGGTGAAGTCGGCGAGCCATTGCTCCATGGTCGGTCTTTCGCTCACCGGCACGAGCGCGGCCGCGTCCTGGAAGCGCAGCAGCTCGGTGGGAGCGGTCCGCAGGATGTCGCCGATCTCGGCCTCGGGCAGCAGCTGCTCGGCACGGATAAAGTCGGTGATCCGCCCCGGACGGGTTCGGGTAGAGCGCCGCCAGAGCCCCTCGACCGTATGGAGACGGGGGGCCGCGCGCGCCTCGATGAGCACGATGAGGCGCAGGCACCAGGCCGGCAGGGCGCGGACCTCATCGGGCTTGATGGCGCCGCAGAAGAATTATGTCGCCATTGAGACGATCCATTCCCTTTGACGGGATAAGGATATTGTCCCATTATCGATCGGGTCGGGGCAATAAAATGGAAACGCCCAGTGTCATGTCGAGGGTTCAGTGCATCTTTTCCCGTTCGATCCTTGGCTCGGCGTCGAGCCTATACTTCTTGATGGGACGATGATCCGGCCTGCGCTTGATGACTCCATAAAGCAGGACGCAATCAAATACTTACCCGAAACAAATCTCCCTTCTCTCCTTCATTCCGACGGAAGCCCCGTTGTAGAAGTCAATTCGTTCATCACGTTCCTGCGATCCGATGGCGTGTCCCTTGCCAGCGCAGGCCACTATGCTCGAGATCTTCAGGTCTTTGCCCGTTACCTGCGGGATGCGCGTTCAAAGTCGTTACTCGACGCATCGAGTGCCGACGTAGGGAAATATCGCAGCCTTCGGCTCGAAGGGCCGGGCGAGCTCCGACTATCGGGATCGTCTTGGAAGCGCACCTCTGCGGCGCTAACGCGGTTCTATCAATGGGCCGCCAGCGAGGACGCAGGACTGATATCAGTTGCGCCGAAAACCAGATTCCGCCGTGATGGCGCGGTTGCCGAAGATACGATCCGCATGATCCCGCTCGAGGATTACGTTCTGTTCCGAGACCAAGGCCTGCTCGGTGGGGGTTACGCGAACGGCATCACTCACCGGCGGAATCCGATGCGCGATGCCGCGTTCGCCGAGCTGCTTGTGACGACAGGGGTTAGGCTCGAAGAAGGCGCAAGCCTTCTGATCGGTGAGCTTCCGACGACGAACGCCCGCGTCTTTCACGGCTGTCGCAGCACCATGATCGACCTGCCCGCCAGAATCACCAAAGGGCGCAAACCTCGATCAGTGCCGTTCCCGAGGCGGGTAGCCAGTAACTTCATCGACGCTTATATTCGCGAGGAGCGGAGCCAGTTGGTCGATCGCTGGCGACGCGCGGGTGGGGTCCGGACCATGCGGCAGCCGCTCATCGGCACGCTTGCAGGCGGGCAACGCGTTTTGATCAAGGGCGAGCGGCGCCCTCGATCACTGGCGACTCTGCGCATCGACGAACGACGCAACCTCCTATTGCTGCCCGGATCGGGCGCACCATTGGAAAGTGCGCAGCCGGCAGCATTGTGGCTGGCGCAGGACGGCCAAGCCCTCACCCCCGCGGCATGGCAGTCGATATTCCGGCGTACCAGCAAGAAGTTGTCGGAGGACATGGGCTGGGACCTACACGTATCGCCCCATACCCTCCGGCATACCTTTGCCGTCTACTGGCTTACACACCTCGTCAAAGCGGAAGTGATGAGGCTCGACGATCGATCTGTCCCGGATCGAACCGAGGAAATCTACATGAAGGTTGTCAGCGACCCCTTGCGCCGGGTCCAGCGATGGCTGGGTCACGCCAGCGTCCTGACCACTGAAAAATATCTCACCTACCTCGATGAAGCCTTCGAAATCGTAGATCAGGCGGCCGAGGCGCTGGACTCTCGTCTGATGGGCTTCTTCTAGCAGTGGGTCGCCCTCGCCTCTCGTTCCGCGATTTACCTCCGCAGCAGGATGAGGAGCCGCGAGCCGACGCGATCGTAGCCTATCATCATCGTGACGGTGTCGGGCGCGAAATGACCTGGTTGCTGCACGAGGTGGGGAACGAAGGCCTGGGTCGCGATCTTGCCTTGTACCTTGGGCCGATGATGAACGAGCTGTTCGCCGGCCTGGCCGTCCCGAGTGTCGAACAGTATCGACAGAGCTGGATCCCGCTCGGGAAACATCTGTCCTCCAGCGGGCGCCTCAACGGGGGGCTTCGCGTGATCACGGCCGCTGACATCGATGCCTGCGACGTTCGGGGTCAATACTCCCGGTTCCGTTGCCTTGTTCACGGCCTTCGCGCGATAGACGAACGAAACCCTGATCTGCTTCGTCCGGATCTGAAGGCGCGGATCAACTTCACGAGCCGGCACAACGGAACGGCATTACGGCCCCGCGAACCGTTGACACCGTTCGTCGCTCGCGTCCTGAAAGACGCCGCTGATCGCAGCGTGGTAGCTACACGCGAAAGGATCTTGTCGGGCCGCGAGCAGATCGAAGCTTTGCGAAACAAGCCGGAGAGGAGCCGCTTTGAGAATGTGTTCCTGAGGGTCGCCGACGGCACGCGCCCCGCTCGAAGCGAGTTCGACATGTTCAAATATCGCAAGGTTGCCATCGCCGCGGCCAGCGATCTTCTCGTTCTGACCCTGCCTGATGCGATCTGCTTCATCATCGCCATCGCGCTCCGGGTCGAAATGCCGATAGAATGCCTGCGGACCCTGCGGCGCGACTGCCTGAAGAACCCCGCGAGAGGGTACGTCTCCATTGAATACACAAAGGGACGAGGCGGCCCCCGCGCGAAGATCAAGCGCGAACGCGTGCGTGATGGTGGAATTAATACGCCCGGCGGACTCGTTCGCCTTGCCCTCGAACTATCCCGACCCGCCGCCGAGCGAATGGCCGATCGAGGGGACCCGAATGCGGATTACCTGTGGGTGGGCTTCGTTGCAGCCGGACTGCCGAGCTGGCGGCGGTTCAGCCTTTCTACCCACAACTTCTATGCCGCGATCAGGAGCCTTGGGCTCGTCGACGAAGCGGGCAAGCCGATAACCAAGATCGTTCCCGCCCGGCTAAGGAAGACGGTGAAGCGGGACAATTACTTGCGCCACACAGGCCACCTTCGGCGCTTCGCGAGCGATCACTCGAAGCCAGTTGCCGCTCGGCATTATGCCGCGGTGGACGGGCTTCGAGAAGAGCATGCACGCTCGGTAGCGGTCGCTGAAGGTCAACTGTTCGACATGGCGATGATGCCGTTGGTCCTGCCACCGAAGGAGGAAGTCAGCGCGCTCGCATCCGGCCTCTCGATCGGAAACCAAAAGCTCGACGCAGGCGCGGTCGCGTCGTTGGTCTCAGGCGATGCCGATACGTTCCTTGGCATGTGTTCCGGCTTTTGGTCGAGCCCTCTTGGGCGGAACGACAACGGCTCCTGCGCCACCGCGTTCACCGGCTGCCTCCATTGCTCGAATGCAGTGTTCACCGCACGAAAACTGCCTGCATTGCTGACCTATCTGACATGGCTAGCTGAACGGCGCGCCGTCATGACGGAAGCGGAGTGGCACGAGCGCTACAGCGCCGACCATAATCGAATTATGGTACAGATACTCCCCGTGTTCGACGCTGGCGATATCGAACAGGCTCGGTCCACGGCGGAAAATGCCGCTGTGGCGCCAGCGCTGCCGCCACATCTTCAGCGGGGCTGAACATGCGTCGGGTTCTGGAACGTGCCGAAGCATCTTGGCGGATTGACCGTTCGGCATTGGTGATTCCGCCCCAGATGGTCGTGAGTGGCCGTGAGCAGCAGAATATCTCTCTGGTCGGGGACGATAAGTGGCTGCTCGAATGTGCCATCGCGCGGCCGACAAAGGCCCATGAAGCCTGTATCTGCTTCGGTCGGATCGCCGATGCTGATGAGCGGGAGCTCATACGAGAATACCTGTTCCTGTCTTTAAACTACGACTCCCGAGACAATGTGCGCGGCCGCCTCGGCGTCCTGAAACCTGGTTCGCTGATGCAGGTCGGCAATATAATCCGGCATTTTCTACAAGAAGTGCGGGAAGCCGGACTTCGACTCCACGAGATCGATCAGCCTTGGCTGGATCAGTGGCTGTCCGCGAAGCGGCACCTCGCACCGGCAACTCTTGTCTACAAGATCCTCTGCGTACGGCGACTTGCGCTCTATACGCCCTCCCTGTCGTTCCGGGGAATCGAGATAGCTCCTTGGGGTAACCGTTCAGCGACTAGGATCGCGGGATACCGGGGTGGCCGAGAAAATGTCACACCGCGAATACCGGAAGCCATTAGCGCGCCGGCGTTGCGGTGGGCCATGTTCTACGTCCATCATGGGATCGACGATCTTATCGCCCGACATCGTATAGCTGGCATCAACATCGCCGCGCGTCGGCAGAGAGTGTCACCGAAACTAAGCGACCAGCGCCTGCGCGCTTATTTGGATGCGCTTGAAGCATCGGGCTCTGGAGTACCGGCGACCCAAGATGGTCGACCCGCGTGGCCAGAAATCTGCAAGGCCAGCGGCCTCGGCGTGGCAGTGCTGAAGGCACGCTCAGCTATGCTCGAGAAGGCAATCTCGCAACTCGGAACCGAGCGCCCAGGCGCAAGCAGTGGTTGGGCCAGCATGCCAGGAACAAACATTGCGTGGCGGTCGCATCTTCCCAGCTTCAGCAGCCGTTATACCTTCATACCGGCGATAGCCGCGTGCTATCTCGTAATCGGCCTATTATCAGGAATGCGCGGCGAGGAAGCGGCCGCGCTCAAGCGTGGTTGCCTCAGACTCATGCGCGACGAACATGGGAAGGTTAAGGGCTACGAACTCGTCGGAAGAATCTTCAAAACCCGTAAAAACGTCGACGGCGCTGAACATCGCTGGACCGTGATAGAGCCTGTTGCCAGGGCCGTATTGGCAGCAATACGGTTGCAGGACTATCTACACAACAGCGCCGATCGAACGGAAGCGCCGCGAGATGATGAGCCCCTGTTCAAACCGGCCTTGATTCGGGGGG
>NZ_JAGMXV010000001.1 GCF_018006725.1 Rhizorhabdus sp. | reverse complement strand
GATGCACATGGTGATCAGGGCATAGCGACCGCCGATGCGCTGCAGCTCATAGCTCGCCTTGACCGTCAGGATCGCACCGGTAGCGCCGACCGGATGGCCGAGGGCGATGCCCGAGCCGTTGGGGTTGAGCTTCTCGCGGTCGAAGCCGAGCACCTTGGCGACCGACAGCGCCTGCGCAGCGAAAGCCTCGTTCGCCTCGATCACGTCCATGTCGGCAAGCGTCAGACCAGCGCGCTTGAGCGCGATCGGCACCGCCTTGATCGGACCTTCGCCCATATATTCGGGCTCGACGCCGGCATGGCCCCAGGCGACGATCTTCGCCAGCGGCTTCAGGCCGCGCTTCTCGACCTCGCCCGCCGTCGCCAGCACGACCGCGGCGGCACCGTCGTTGATACCCGAAGCATTGGCAGCGGTGACGCTGCCGTCCTTCTTGAAGGCGGGCTTCATCTTCGCGAGCGTGTCGAGGCTCGTCTCGGCGCGGACATGCTCGTCGGTATCGAAGACGGTCGTGCCCTTGCGGGTCTTGATCTCGATCGGAAGAATCTGCGTCTTGAAGCGCCCTTCCGCAATCGCGCGCGCCGCGCGCTGATGGCCTTCGACCGCGAGCGCGTCCTGCTCCTCGCGGCTGATGCCGTGGCGGTCGGCGCAATTCTCGGCGGTGATGCCCATATGATAGCCACCGCTCGCGTCCTGCAGGCCCTGTACCAGCGCGTCGACGAGGGTATTGTTGCCCATCTTCACGCCCCAGCGGGCGCCATGGTCATGATAGGGCACGTTCGACATCGATTCCGCACCACCGGCGAGGGTGATGGTGGCTTCGCCCAGCTGCATCATCTGCGCCGAGGAAACGATCGCCTGGATGCCCGAGCCGCACAGGCGGTTGAGCGTCATCGCGGGCACCTCGACCGGGACGCCGGCATTGAGCGCGATGGTGCGCGCGAGCATCGCGTCCTTGGCGCTGGTCGGCATGACCTGGCCGAACACGACATGGCCCACATCGGCCGGCGCCACGCCGGCGCGCGACAGCGCCTCGGTCGCCACGAGGCCGCCGAGATCGGACGGATAAAAGCCCTTCAGCGCGCCGCCGAAGTCGCCGATCGCGGTCCGTACGCCGCCGACGATGTAAATGTCTTCGAATTGGGCCATGTTCGGTTCCTGCAAATGAACCCCGCTTCTTCAGAGCGGGATGTTGTCGTGCTTCTTCCAAGGGTTTTCGAGGCTCTTGTTCTTGAGCTTGCGAAGACCCAGGGCGATCCGGCGCCGCGTGGAATGCGGCATGATCACCTCGTCGATGAAGCCCTTCGACGCCGCCACGAACGGGTTGGCGAAGCGATCCTCATATTCCTTGGTGCGTTCGGCGATCTTCTGAGCGTCGCCTATGTCCTTGCGGAAGATGATCTCGACCGCGCCCTTGGCGCCCATCACCGCGATTTCGGCAGTGGGCCAGGCATAGTTGAGGTCGCCGCGCAGATGCTTGGAGGCCATTACGTCATAAGCGCCGCCATAGGCCTTGCGCGTGATGACGGTGATCTTGGGAACGGTCGCCTCGCCATAGGCGAAGAGCAGCTTGGCGCCATGCTTGATGATGCCGTTATGCTCCTGCGCGGTGCCGGGCAGGAAGCCGGGCACGTCGACGAAGGTCACGATCGGAATGTCGAAGGCGTCGCAAAAGCGGACGAAGCGCGCGGCCTTCTTCGACGAATTGATGTCGAGCACGCCCGCCAGCACCATCGGCTGGTTGGCGACGATACCCACCGGACGGCCCTCGATGCGCCCGAAGCCGATCACGATGTTCGGGGCATGGGTGGGCTGGACCTCGAAGAAGTCGCCCTCGTCGACGACCTTCGTGATCAGCTCCTTCATGTCATAGGGCTTGGTCGCGCTGTCGGGGATCAGCGTGTCCAGGCTCGGCTCCAGACGATCCCAGGGATCGTCGGTCGGACGGGTCGGCAGCTCATGCCGGTTCGACAGCGGCAGGAAATCGACGAAGTCGCGCACGCTCAGCAGCGCCTCGATGTCGTTCTCGAACGCGTTGTCGGCGACCGAGGTCTTGGTGGTGTGCGTCACCGCACCGCCCAGTTCCTCCTGGGTGACGACCTCGTTGGTGACGGTCTTCACCACGTCGGGGCCGGTCACGAACATGAACGAGCTGTCCTTCACCATGAAGATGAAGTCGGTCATCGCCGGGGAATAGACCGCACCGCCCGCGCAGGGGCCCATGATCACGCTGATCTGCGGCACCACGCCCGAGGCGAGGATATTGCGCTGGAACACCTCGGCGTAGCCCCCGAGCGAGGCCACGCCTTCCTGGATGCGGGCGCCGCCCGAATCGTTAAGGCCAATGACGGGGGCGCCGACCTTCAGCGCCATGTCCATGATCTTGCAGATCTTCTGCGCGTGGCGTTCGGACAGCGCGCCGCCATAGACGGTGAAGTCCTGGCTGAAGACGAAGACGAGGCGGCCGTTGATCGTGCCGGAACCGGTGACGACGCCGTCGCCCGGAATATGCTCGGCCTCCATGCCGAAGTCGGTGCAATTATGCTCGACATACATGTCGAGTTCTTCGAACGAGTCTGCGTCGAGCAGCACCTCGATGCGCTCGCGCGCCGTCAGCTTGCCCTTCGCGTGCTGCGCATCGATGCGCTTCTGTCCGCCACCGAGCCGCGCCGCCGCGCGCTTTTCCTCGAGCTTCTGCAGGATCGCCAGCATTTGGGTCCAATGCTCCCTTCGGATTCGTAGTGGCGCCCCCCTTTCCAAGCTTTCGCCGATAAGGCAAATGTGAACTTGCGGATTTGCGAATTACTGGTTTGCAAATAGGTGAAGGCGAGTTTCGGGAGGAGTCATGGCACGGCGAGCCGGTACCCGCCTGTTTGCGGGCCACGAATTGAAGCAGCTGCGACAGAAGGTCGGGCTAGGCCAGGCGGCGATGGCCGCGCGCGTCGGCCTGTCGGTGTCCTATCTGTCCCAGCTCGAGAATGACGACCGCCCGATCACGCCCGCCGTGAACGAGGCCTTCGCAACCGCCTTCCCGATCGACTGGGCCAACAACGCCGCCGAGGACAGCGACCGGCGCCTTGCCGGCGTGCGCGAGGCGCTCGCCGATCCCCTGTTTGCGGGGGCGGGGGTCGAGCCCCAAGCGCTGCACCGGCTGATCGAGCAACAGCCGCTGTTCGCCGACCAGTTCATCCGGCTGCACGATGCCAAGCGCCGCGCGGAGGAACGGCTGCAGCTCAACGACGACCGCTTTGCCAGTGGCGTTCCCGGCGACGACCGGCTGCCCTGGGAAGAGGTCCGTGACTGGTTTCACGAAGCCGGCAACTATGTCGACAATATCGACCGTGCGGCCGAAGCACTGGCCAACGAATTCGACGCCGAACCGCTGCCCGAGGCGCTGCTCGCCCATGCGCTGAAGAAACGCCATGGCGTCGATACGGTGATCGCCGCCGACGATGGCGGGATGCTGCGCCGATTCGACCGGGCACGCGGCCTGCTCACCATCGGTTCGGCCCAGCCGCCCGAAACGCGGCGCTTCACGATGGCGCACCAGCTGGCTCAGCTTGAGTTCCGCTGGCAGATCGCCGCCGTCGCTGCCCAAGCACGGATGCGCGCGGATGAGGCGCATCCCCTGCTGTCGGTCGGGCTCGCCAACTATGCAGCGGGCGCCCTGCTGATGCCTTATGGCCGCTTCCGGGAAACGGCGCGGACGCTGCGCCACGACATCGACCGGCTATGCCAGCGCTTCGGGGTCAGTTTCGAACAGGCCTGCCACCGGCTGTCGACACTGCAGCGGCCCGGCGAGCGGGGCATCCCCTTCTTCTTCTGCCGGGTCGACATGGCCGGCAACATCACCAAGCGGCACTCGGCGACGCGTCTGCAGTTCGCCCGCTTCGGCGGCGCCTGTCCCTTGTGGATCGTGCATGAGGCGGTGGCGATCCCCGACCGCATTCTCGTCCAGCTGGCCGAGATGCCCGACGGGGTCCGCTATGTGTCAATGGCCAAGGGGCTGGTGAAGCCATCGGGCAGCTTCACCCGGGCGCCGCGTCGCTTCGCGGTCGCGCTGGGCTGCGAGGTCGAGCATGCGCGCGACTTCATCTATGCCGATGCGCTGGACGTCGCCAATCTGGGTGCTGCCACCCCGATCGGCATTTCCTGCCGGCTTTGCCCGCGGCCGCATTGCGACCAGCGGGCCTTTCCCCCGGCGGGGCAGCCGATCACGGTCGACGCCGACAATCGCGACGTTGTCCCCTATCGGCTTGCCTGACGGGCGCGACCGCATGGTCGCGCCCTGCTTTTCATCAGAAGGACGGGACCGGAGTCTCGCCCGAATAATCGTAGAAGCCCTTGCCGGTCTTGCGGCCAAGCCAGCCGGCTTCGACCATCTTCACCAGGATCGGCGCCGGGCGATATTTCGGATCGCCGAAATCGGCCTGGAAGACCTTGAGCACCTCGACGATCGTGTCGAGACCGACCATGTCGGCCAGCGTCAGCGGACCCATCGGGTGACCACAGCCGAGCTTCATGCCGGCGTCGATGTCCGGGATCGAGGCCAGACGCTCGCCCGCCGCGAAGCAGGCTTCGTTGAGCAGCGGCAGCAGAATGCGGTTGACGACGAAGCCGGGGCTGTCGGCGGCGAGGATGGTGGTCTTGCCGGTCTTGCGGCCGAACTCTTCGGCGATCTCGACGGCGGCCGAACCGGTGGCGAGCCCCTTGATGAGCTCGAGCAGCGGCATCAGCGGCACGGGATTGAAGAAGTGCATGCCGATGAAGCGCGCCGGATCGGGCGCGGCCTGCGCCAGGCGCGTGATCGAGATCGACGAGGTGTTGGTGGCGAGGATCGCGTTGGGCGCGAGCACCTTGCCTATATTGTCGAAGATCGTCCGCTTGATCGGCTCGCGCTCGGTGGCGGCCTCGATGATCAGGTCGGCGGCGCGCATCGGCTCCAGATCGGCGACCGGCTCGAGCAGGGCGACCGTCGCGTCGCGCTTGGCGGCGTCGAGCTTGCCGCGCTCCACCGCGCGGTCGAGCTGCTTGACGATGCCGGCCTTGCCCTTGGCCGCGACCTCGAGCGACACGTCGGAGAGAAGCACCTTGATTCCGGCCTGTGCGGCGATCTGCGCGATACCTGCGCCCATCTGCCCCGCGCCGACCACTCCGACGATATCCACCATCATCCTGTCTCCCGATTTCACTGACTCGGCGTGGCTGTTATCCCCGCTCCGACGCCTTCGCAATCGCAACATCCCATTCGTTCAGGACCTGCTGGTCATTTTCATAGTCCCGGCGGGCGCCGGCTTCGGCCGAGAGCCGGGTTGGATCGATGCGCGCGAGCGCCCAGATTGCAGCGCCCCGGACCTCGGGGGCAGGGTCGTCCAGGAGCACCGCAACCGGCACCGCCAGCCCTGCGCCCCCGTCATTGCCGGCCGCCACCAGCGCGTTGCGCATCATCCGGTCGCGACCGATCCGCTTGATCGGCGAGCCCGCGAAAACGGCGCGAAAGCTGGCATCATCGAGGCCGAGCAGGTCTTCAAGCGCGGGCACAGCGAGTTCGGCGCGCGCGGCAAAGGCGCGGTTAGCGGCCCCGGCTTCCGCGAACTTGTTCCACGGGCAGACAGCCAGACAATCGTCGCAGCCATAGATGCGGTTGCCGATCCCCGCGCGGAGATCATGGGGGATCGGCCCTTTGTGCTCGATCGTCAGATAGGAGACGCAGCGTCGCGCATCGAGAACATAGGGTCGTGGAAAAGCATCGGTCGGACAGGCCCGCTGACAGGCGTCGCAACTGCCGCACCGGTCGCCATGGGGCGGATCGGGGGGCAGGTCGAGGCTGGTCATGATCGCGCCGAGGAACAGCCAGCTGCCATGGTCGCGCGAGACGAGGTTGCTGTGCTTCCCCTGCCAGCCGATCCCGGCGGCGGCAGCGAGCGGCTTTTCCATCACCGGCGCGGTGTCGACGAACACCTTCAGCTCGCCGCCCGCCCGATCGACCAGCCAGCGCGCCAGCGCCTTGAGCGCCTTCTTGACGATGTCGTGATAGTCGCTGCCCTGCGCATAGACCGAGATGCGGCCGACGCCCGGTGCAGCGGCCAGCCGCAGCGGATCTTCCTTCGGGGCGTAGCTCATGCCGAGCATGATCAGGCTGCGCGCGTCGGGCCACAGCGCTTGCGGCCGGGCACGCTGGTCGCGCCGGGCCTCCATCCAGCCCATCGATCCATGGGCGCCCGATTCGAGCCAGCGGTCCAGACGCTCCGCCGCTTCGGGTGCGGCATCGGCCCGGGCGAAGCCGCAGGCTGCAAAGCCGAGCGCCTTTGCCTGGGCCCGGATCGCATCGCGCAGATCGTTCGGATCGAGGGTCATCGACGCTTCTTTAGGCGGCGAACGTAACCTGGGCCATGCTTGTCGCGTATCTTCGCTATGCCCATATCTGTGGGAGAGGAGACAAAATCATGATCGATCGGCGGATGCTGCTCGGCGCGGGCGTCGTTACCGTCATCGGCGCAGCTCTGGGCGGGCGCGCCTTCTCGGCCCCCGGCAAGCGCTTCGCGGTGACGATGAGCGAGGCCGAATGGCGGAAGAAGCTCAGTCCGGCCGCCTATGCCGTTCTGCGGGAGCAGGCGACCGAACGCGCCTATACCAGCCCGCTCGACAAGGAGAAGCGATCGGGCACCTTCGTCTGTGCGGGCTGCGATCTGCCGCTCTTTTCGTCGCTCACCAAGTTCGACAGCGGAACCGGCTGGCCGAGCTTCTTCCGCCCCCTGCCCGGTGCGGTGGGCACCACGACCGACTACAAGATCGGTTATCCGCGGACCGAGGTGCATTGCAGCCGCTGCGGCGGTCATCTCGGCCATGTCTTCGACGACGGCCCGCCGCCGACCGGCAAGCGATATTGCATGAACGGCGTCGCGATGCGCTTCGTGCCGAAAAAGGCGTAAACCCGACCGCAGGCTTTCGCTCTCCTGCATCAGCCAAAAGAAAAGCCCGGCTCCCACAGGAAGCCGGGCCGATCTTGTCTCGCTGGTCCGAAGATCAGCTGAGCGGCGACAGGTTCACCGCAGCATATTTGCCGCGACGATCGACTTCGAGTTCGAACTCGAGGCGGTCGCCTTCGTTGAGGTTCGTCATGCCGGCGCGTTCGACGGCCGAGATGTGAACGAACGCATCGGGCTGTCCGTCATCGCGCTGAATGAAGCCGAAGCCCTTCATCGCGTTGAAGAACTTGACCGTGCCGCTGGCCTTCTCACCGGTGAGCTGACGGGCCGGACCGGCTCCGGCACCTGGTGCCGGGCGGGGACCGCGCTCTTCGACGGCCATCGGCTCGCCGTCGATCTTGAGATCGGTTGCCGAGATGCGGCCACCGCGATCGACGAGGGTGAATTCGAGCGGCTGCCCTTCGGCGAGACCGGTCAGACCGGCCTGCTCGACGGCGGAGATGTGAACGAAAACGTCCTCACCACCATCGTCGCGAACGATGAAGCCGAAGCCCTTCTGTCCGTTGAAGAACTTAACGACACCCTTGCCTTCGCCGATGACCTGGGCCGGCATGCCGCCGCCACCGCCACCGCCGCCACGGAAGCCGCCACCGCCGCCGCGGAAACCACCGCCGCCGCCGCCGCCATAGCCGCCACCGCCGCCGCCGAAGCGATCGCCACCGCCGCCGTAGCCGCCGCCACCGCCGAAGCGATCGCCGCCACCACCGTAGCCGCCGCCACCGCCGAAGCGATCACCGCCGCCACCATAGCCGCCGCCGCCGCCGCTGTAACCGCCGAAGCTGTCGTCACCGAAGCCATCGCGCTTGTCCCTGCCGCCGCGCGGACCGCGCCTACCTCTATCGAAACCCATGCCTTGCAATTCTTCCCGAATCTCGCCCCATTCAACGAAAGGACGTGGCGCCGGGCGTGGGCACGTCATCCTTCCGGCACGCAAAAACCATCCGCGCCATCCAACAGACATAAAGCAAAGAGGGCGATACTGCGAGCGCTTTCATGTGATCGGGCCCGTTCAGCTCACGTCAATTCGGTCGAAAAGGCCGACAGACCGAAAATGTTACCGTATTTTCGTAGATTATCCATGAAACGCAAGCGCCAGCCCCTTTCTCTCAGGGGCCTTGATCCCCCGAGTCGCTCCGGGCAAAAGGCTGCGGTCTTTACGTGTGCGGAACCTTCGCGAAGGCGAATACGTTACCGGCCGCGAATCCCCCCCAATCCGCAAGGACATCATGTCGGACATCTTCGCCATCTTCGCCGATCCCGCCAACTGGGCCGCGCTGGCGGCGCTGGTCACGATGGAGGTGGTGCTCGGGATCGACAATCTGATCTTCATCTCGATCCTGACCAACAAGCTGCCCGACGAATATCGCGCCAAGGCCCGGATGATCGGCATCTCGCTGGCGCTGGTGCTCCGCCTGGCCCTGCTGAGTCTGGTCGCGTTCATCGTCACCCTGACCCGTCCGCTGTTCGAGCTGTTCGGGCAGCCGCTCTCGTGGCGCGACCTGATCCTGATCGCGGGCGGCCTCTTCCTGGTGTGGAAGGCCACCAAGGAAATTCACCACAATGTCGACCAGGACGACGAAGGCGAGATGTTCGACGGAAAGAAGCCGGGTCTCGGCTTCGGCGCGGTGATCTTCCAGATCATCCTGCTCGACCTGGTGTTCTCGATCGACTCGATCATCACCGCCGTCGGCATGACCGACCATGTCCCGATCATGTTCGTCGCGGTGATCGCCGCCGTCATCGCGATGATGACCGCTGCCGGTCCGCTGTCGCGCTTCATCGAGAAGAACCCTACGATCGTCATGCTCGCGCTGGCCTTCCTGTTCATGATAGGCATGACGCTGATCGCCGAAGGCTTCGGGGTGCATGTGCCCAAGGGCTATATCTACGCCGCCATGGCCTTCTCGGCGGGCGTCGAAGCGCTCAACATGGTCCAGCGAAACCGGCGTCGACGCCTCGCAGCGGCGCGGGACCAGGCGGGGAAGTAAGTTGCCCTCGGTCGCTCCGCGCCTTATGGCGACGCGATGACAGTCTATTTGCATCAGGAAGACCTGCCCGAGGGCGCGCTGGGCCCCGGCCCGGTCGCGGTGGATACCGAGACGATGGGGCTGATCACCCCGCGCGACCGGCTCTGCCTGGTCCAGATCTCGGACGGGCGCGGCGACGAGCATCTCGTCCGTTTCGCCCCGGGCAGCGATTATGCGGCCCCCAATCTGCGCGCGGTTCTGGCCGATCCCGAGCGGCTGAAGCTCTATCACTTCGCCCGCTTCGACCTCGCTGCGATCAAGCATTATATCGGCGTCATGGCGGCCCCGGTCTATTGCACCAAGACCGCCTCGCGCCTGATCCGCACCTACACCGACCGCCACGGTCTGAAGGAACTGGTCCGCGAACTGCTCGGTCAGGACGTGTCCAAGCAGCAGCAGTCTTCGGACTGGGGTGCGCCCGACCTGTCGGAGGCGCAAAAGGACTATGCGGCTTCCGACGTCCGCTATCTGCACGCGATGCGGACGATCCTGGACGAGCGGCTGGCCCGCGAGGGCCGCACCGCGCTGGCCCAGGCCTGTTTCGACTTCCTTCCGGCCCGTGCCGAGCTCGACCTCGCCGGCTGGCCGGAAGTCGACATATTCGCGCATGTCTGATCGCCGGCGCGCCCGCGCCGACGCCTGACGGAGCTCCGAAGCATGTCCGAACTCGCCGACCGTGTCCGCAGCCAGCGCCAGCTCTGGGCTGCCAGCGGCAGCCGGCACGACCGGCTGATCGGGATATTGCGCCTGGTGTTGCCTGTTGCGGTCGGAGCACTGGTGATCCTGCTGGCCATCGCCCCACTGACCGTCGGACGCGACATCAGCTTCGTCCTGTCGAAGGACCGCGTAGCTGTTGCGCGCGAGCGTATGCGGGTGACCACGGCCACCTATCGTGGCCAGGACGCGAAGGGACAGGCCTTTCAGCTGACGGCCGGCTCGGCGGTGCAGACCACCTCGCGCGATCCGGTGGTGCGGATGCAGAAGCTCGCTGCGCAGATCCAGCTTCCGGAAGGCCCTGCCCGGATCGTCGCCAATAATGGCCGCTATGACATGGACAGCGAGAAGGTCGCCATCGACGGTCCGGTCCATTTCAACTCCGCCGACGGCTATAATATCCAAACGCGCGACGTCGGGATCGACCTCAAGACCCGCAAGGTGGCTAGCGAGGGACCGGTCGACGGCCGGATGAACGTCGGCACCTTCTCGGGCGACCGCTTCACCGCCGACCTGAACGCCCGTGTCGTGGTACTCGAAGGCCGAGCGCGCTTGCATATCGACCAGCGAAGCGCCACAGCAGCGCCCAAGGCGCCCGCGCGGGCGAAGAACGGAGGTTGAGCGTGGTCGTACGGGCTCGAATGGCGAAAAAGCTGCTGGTCGCGACGCTGTCGCTGGCTGCGCTTCCGCTCGCTGCCCAGACCGCGACCTCGCTCAAGAATCACAACGCCAATGCTCCGGTCGACTTCGCCGCCGACCGCATCGAACTTCAGGATCGGAGCGACCGGGCGATCCTGACCGGCAATGTCGAGGTGAAGCAGGGCGACATGACGCTGCGCGCCGCCCGCGTCACGATCAACTACACCTCGGCCAACCAGACCCAGGTCAACCGCATGGATGCTTCGGGCAGCGTCGTTCTGACCACGGCGACCGAAACCGCACGCTCGCAATATGCGATCTACGACCTGCGCTCGCGCCTCGTCACGATGATCGGCGGCGTCACCGTCAGCCGCGCCGGCAAGGGCGAAACCAGGGGCAACCGGCTGGTCATCAACATGAACAGCGGCCAGGCCTCGCTCGACGGCGGCAGTTCGGGCAGCGGCGGCGGTCGCGTGACCGGCCGTTTCACGCCCCCGCCGCGGTCGCAGAACTGACGCCCGGCGGGGCTTTTTCGATCATCCTTGCGCGCCTCGCCTCGGCCTCTCCACGGGCCGCCGTCAAAAATATCCATGCACGAAGCTTGCCAGTTTCCATGGGCAGCGCGCTCGTCTAATCAGGCGCGACGCGAACCCTTCGCCGGGATGATCCTATAATGACCGACTCTGCCACCCTCGAACGTCCTGCCGGCTACGACGGCACCGGCGTCGTGCGCGGTCTGTCGGTCGTGTCGATCGCGAAAAGCTATGACCGGCGGCAGGTGCTAAGCGACATCTCGCTCGACGTCGCGCGCGGCGAGGTGGTCGGCCTGCTCGGCCCCAATGGCGCGGGCAAGACGACCTGCTTCTATTCGGTGATGGGCCTCGTCCGCCCCGACGCCGGCCGCATCCTGCTCGATGGCGACGACATCACCACCCTGCCGATGTACCGGCGCGCGATTCTGGGACTCGGCTATCTGCCGCAGGAAACCTCGATCTTCCGTGGCCTGTCTGTCAGCCAGAACATCATGGCGGTGCTCGAACTGGTCGAGCCCGACAAGAAGCAGCGCGCAGAGCGACTCGATTCGCTGCTCGACGAGTTTCACCTGACCCATTTGCGCGATTCGGCGGCGATGGCGCTGTCGGGCGGCGAACGGCGTCGCTGCGAAATTGCGCGCGCGCTGGCTGCCGATCCGTCGATCATGCTGCTCGATGAGCCTTTCGCCGGCATCGACCCGATTTCGATCGCCGACATCCGTGATCTCGTCCGCGACCTCAAGAGCCGCGACATCGGCGTACTGATCACCGATCACAATGTCCGCGAGACGCTCGACATCGTCGATCGTGCCTGCATCATCTATGACGGCAAGGTGCTGTTCCAGGGCAGCCCGGCCGCGCTCGTCGCCGATCCGAACGTCCGTCGCCTCTATCTGGGCGAGGGCTTCTCGCTCTGACGATGCCACCGGCGCTCTGAACCATGGCACTGGGGCCCCGCCTCGATCTGCGGCAGAGCCAGTCGCTGGTGATGACGCCGCAGCTTCAGCAGGCGATCAAGCTGCTGGCGCTGTCCAATCTCGAAATCGAGGCCTTCATCGCCGAGGAGGTCGAGAAGAATCCGCTGCTCGAATCGGGCGGTGAACGCAGCGATGGCGGAGACGCGACCGACAGCTTCGAGGCAACCGACTTCGACGGCAGCGACAGCGGGGAGGCCCCCGACGGCTTCGGCGATTTCGACGATGCGCCGACAGCCGACCGGCTGATCGAGGCAGGAGATGGCGTCGCCGACGCCCCGCTCGACGTCGATTATGCGTCCGAAACCTTTCACCATGACAGCCCGAGCGACTCGCTTCAGGGCATGGACGGATCGCTCGGCGTACAAGGCGCCTCCGGAGGGCTGTCGGAGGACGCGCCCGATCCCGGCGAGAGCGCGTCGGCAGGCTTGTCGCTCCACGACCATCTCCTCGCGCAGGCCGGAGAGCTCCTGTCCGGCGCCGACCTCGCCATCGCGGTCCGGCTGATCGACCTGATCGACGAGGCCGGCTATTTCGAGGGCCAGACCTTCGATATCGCCCAGGCGCTCGACGTGCCGCTGTTCGACGTCGAGCGCGTTCTGTCGGTGATCCAGACGCTCGACCCGACGGGCGTCGGCGCCCGCTCGCTCGCCGAATGCATCGCGCTCCAGGCCCGCGACGCCGATCGCTATGATCCCGCCATGGCGAAGCTGATCGACAATCTCGATCTGCTGGCGCGCGGTGCCATCCCCCAACTTCGCCGGCTATGCGGTGTCGACGAGGAGGACATGGCCGACATGATCCGCGAGCTGCGCGGCTATGATCCGAAGCCGGGCCTGCGCTTCGGCGGCGAACCGGCGGCACCGGTGACGCCCGACATCTTCGTCCGCCGCAAGGGCGACGGCTGGGCGATCGAGCTCAACAGCGCCAGCCTGCCCCGGCTGATCGTCAACCGTAGCTATTATAGCGAGCTGTCGAGCGGCCCGCAGGACAAGAGCAGCAAGGCCTGGCTCGGCGAATGCCTCGCCTCGGCCAACTGGCTGGTCAAGGCGCTCGACCAGCGCGCGCGCACGATCGTCAAGGTGACTCAGGAAATCGTGAAGCAGCAGGAAGCCTTCTTCCTGCACGGCGTCGAACATCTCCGCCCGCTGACGCTGAAGACGATCGCCGATGCGGTCGGCATGCACGAATCGACGATCAGCCGCGTGACCTCGAACAAATATCTGTTCTGCGAACGCGGCCTGCACGAGCTCAAATATTTCTTCACCTCGGGCGTGGCCGCCGCCGATGGCGGCGACGCTGTCTCGGCCGAGGCGGTGAAAAGCCAGATCGCCAAGCTGATCGCGGCCGAAGGCGACGACATATTGTCCGACGACAAGCTGGTGGAACTGCTGCGCGACAAAGGCTTCGACCTCGCCCGCCGCACCGTCGCCAAATATCGCGAAGCGATCGGCCTGGGTTCGTCGGTCCAGCGCCGGCGTCAGCGGGCGATGAAAGCGGCGTAGCGGGCGCTACACCGCTTTCATCTGCAGGCGGTCAGCCCTCGGCCGCCGACGCTGCCTGGACGAACGCCCAGACCCGCGAGGAGAAGGGCGAGGCGACCTCCCCCTGCCACTCGTCCATCCGATCGTACAGGCGCTCCGCTCCCGCCATCATCTCGGGGCTGGCCACCCGGGCGAACGGCTCGAGCAGCGCGCGCCATTCGGCGAGATAGGCCTGTGCCCGCGCGCCAGCCGGGTCGAGCGGCAAAGCAGCCTCGATCCTCGCGCCCAGATCCTTCCACGTCTCGGCATAGGCCTGCTGGTCGAAACCGTCGGGCATCCGGGTCGCGCTGTCCACCCATGCCTGTCTCTCTTCAACGCTGTAAAAGCGGTCCAGCACCGGTTGCCATTTGTCTTCGCTCATCTTTTCATCTCCGCGTCTGATCAGCGAGCAGAGGGTCGCGACGTCGATCGTCTCGCCGCGATCGATGCGGGACGATAAGGATTGGAGCAGCAGCCGGGTTTCGGCGATCTCGGCGGCGCGCAGATCGACTTCCGCCAGCCGGGCGGCGACCTGCTTGCCCAGGTCGGCCTTTCGGTCCGACAGCATCGCCGCGATCACCGAAAGGCTGAACCCGGCACGTTTCAGGGTGAGGATGGCGTCCAGCCGGGCCAGTTCGCCCGCACCGTAAGCGCGGCGTCCGCTGGCGGTTCGCAGCGGACGGATCAGACCGCGCGCTTCATAGAAACGCAGGGCACGCGAGGTGACGCCCGTTTTGCGGGCGACGGTGGCGATGTCGAGAATCGGCTCCATGGCGGCGGAGTAGCGCTTGACCCGGGGTCAAGTTCAAGCCGCAAAGACGAGGCTCAGCCTTTCGATAGGCCGGTGAGCTGACCCAGCCCCCCGATTGTCGAAGCTTTCGCGCGCAGCGGCTTTTCACGGGTCGTCGGCGCTCCGCCCGCGTCCAGAGTGGACAGATCGAGCGGTACCGCATCGGCGGCAGATGCGGCCCCCGTCCTGCCCGAGGGAAGGGTCATGATCGGAACCGCCACGATCAGGGCCGCGCCGATCGCCAATGCGCATTTCATGTCCGAACTCCCTACTGAAACCTGCGAGACGATAAAGGCGTAACGCAGCAGGCGGGATCGGGTTCAGGCGGCGATGAGGAGGCCCGCCAGCGCCGCCGACATCAGATTGGCGAGGCTGCCGGCGACGAGCGCCTTGACGCCCAGCCGCGCTATCACGGGGCGCTGGTTGGGGGCGAGGCTGCCGGCCGACGCCATCTGGATCGCGATCGAGGAGAAATTGGCGAAACCGCACAAGGCGAAGGTCGTCACCGCGACGCTGTGCGGGCTCAGCGTGTCCTTGATCTGGCCGAGATGGATATAGGCGACGAACTCGTTGAGGGTGACCTTCTCGCCGAACAGCCCACCGACGATCTGCGCCTGCTCCCAGGGGATGTTGAGCAGGACCATGATCGGCGCGAAGATGAAGCCCAATATCTGCTGGAAGCTCAGCGTCGGATAGCCGAACAGCGCGCCCGCCTGGCCGAGCAAGCCGTTGGCCAGCGCGACGAGGCCGACGAAGGCCAGCACCATCGCACCGACCGAGACCGCGATCCGCACGCCGGTCTGCGCACCCAGCGCCGCCGCCATGATGATGTTGTCGGGCCGCTCTCCCTCTTCATTCGCCTCGGCGATGGCGATCGCCTCTTCCTCCAATGCGTCGGCCGACCGGTCCTCGGGTAGGATCGGGTCGGGCATGATGATCTTGGCCATCAACAGGCCGCCTGGCGCCGCCATGAAGCTCGCCGCCAGCAGCAGGTCGACGCTGATCCCCATCGCCGCATAGGCCGCCAGGATCGTTCCGGCGACGCCCGCCATGCCGGTGACCATCACTGCGAACATCTGATGCGGGGCGAGGCCCGCCAGATAGGGGCGGATGACGAGCGGCGATTCGCTCTGCCCGACGAAGATGTTGGCCGCCGCGCAGAGCGACTCGACCTTCGATACGCCCGTGACCTTCTCGATCGCGCCGCCGACCCAGCGGATCACGAACTGCATGATGCCGAGAAAATAGAGGATCGAGACGAGCGAGGCGAAGAAGATGATCACGGGAAGGGCGGCGAGCGCGAAGCTGTTGCCGCCGATCTCGGGCTTGACCAGCGAACCGAACAGAAAGTCGGTGCCCGACTGGGCATAGCCGAGCAGGCTCGACACGCCTGCCGCCATGCCGCCGAGCAGCGCGCGGCCCCAGGGAACGTAGAGGACGAGCACGGCGATGCCGGCCTGGAGCGCGAAGGCCGACCCGACGACGCGCAGGCGGATCGCCTTCCGGTCTGACGACAGCGCCACCGCCACGAGCAGGATCAGCACGATGCCGGCCAGCCCGGTCAGCCATTTCGTCATCCGGAAACATCCCCAACGCGCGAAGAAAGGCCCACCTTGTCGAGCGTGTGGCGCCGGTCAAGCGCTCTTTCGCCGCCGCCGCAAAGCCGGTAGCAGTGCGGCATGACCGCCCCCACCCCGTCGGCGCAGGACGCCCGCCCGCCCCGCTCGCTCTTCATCATCTCGATCTTCTACGGCGGCATGGTGTGCATCGCCGGGGTGCTCGGAGTGAAGCAGGTGGCGCTCGGCCCGTTGGCCGTAGAGGCAGGCATCTTCGCTTTCCTGCTGCTCGTCGTCATGGGCAGCGCGGTCGCCGAGTTGCATGGGCGGACCGTAGCCGATTCGCTCGTCCGCTGGGGTTTCCTGCCGCTGATCATATCGGCGCTGCTGATCCAGCTCGTCCTCGCCTTGCCGACCGATCCCGGCATGTATCCGCCTGCGGTCGAGGCGTTCCCGATCGTCGTCGGCCAGGGCGCGCGGATGATGATCGCCGGCCTGATCTCCTATGGCCTGTCGCAGACGCTGAACGTCCTGATCTTCGACCGTTTGAAGGGCAGCGGCGTCGGACGCTTCGTCTGGCTGCGCGGAATGATCGCCAGCGTGATCAGCCAGATTGCCGACACGATCATGTTCATCACCATCAGCTTCTACGGCGAGCGTGAGATATTGGGCCTGATGGGCGGGCAGATGCTGACCAAGGTCGTCCTGTCGATCGTGCTGGTGCCCCCGCTGATCACCGCCTTCGTCGCCGCCGGCCGCCGGATCGACGCGCGCGGCTGACCGAACGCAGGTCCGCCAGGCGAGGCCAGCTCAACGCGATGCTTTATCCCGGAGCCCGCCTCCGCTAAGGGGCGCGCCATGTCGACCGATCACAGCCCCGACCCGATCCTCCTCGCCAAGGCGGAGACCCTCACCGAGGCGCTGCCCTATATGCAGCGCTACGCCGGCGAGACCTTCGTGGTGAAATATGGCGGCCACGCCATGGGCGATCCCGAGGCGGCGCGCGACTTCGCCGAGGATATCGTCCTGCTGAAGGCGGTCGGGATCAACCCGGTCGTGGTCCATGGCGGCGGCCCGCAGATCGGGCGGATGCTCAAGACACTCGGCGTGGAGAGCAGCTTCGTCGATGGCCTGCGCGTGACCGATGCGGAGACCGCGCGGATCGCCGAGATGGTCCTGTGCGGCTCGATCAACAAGGAGATCGTCTCCTGGATATCGCAGGCCGGCGGCCGGGCAGTCGGCCTGTCGGGCAAGGACGGCCGCATGGTCGTCGCCGAGAAGGTCAGCCGCACGCGGCGCGACCCCGACAGCAACATCGAACAGGTCATCGACCTCGGCTTCGTCGGCGAGCCGGCCGACATCGACCGCCGCGTGATCGATACCGTGTCCAAGGCCGGCATGATCCCCGTTATCGCTCCGATCGCGATCGGCGAGGACGGCCAGACCTATAATGTCAACGCCGACACCATGGCCGGCGCGATCGCGATCGCCTTGGGCGCCGCGCGCCTGTTCCTGCTCACCGACGTCGCCGGCGTGCTCGACAAGGAAAAGCAGCTGATCCGCGAACTCAACCCGCGCCGGATCGCCGAATTGCGCGAAGACGGCACGATCCAGGGCGGCATGATCCCGAAGCTCGAAACCTGCGTCGACGCGGTCGAAGGCGGGGTCGACGCCGCCGTCATCCTCGACGGCCGCGTGCCCCACGCCATGCTGATCGAGGCCTTCACCAAGCGCGGCGCCGGCACCCTGATCGGCATGGGCTGAGAAAAGAGTAAGCCCCTCCCTTTCAAGGGAGGGGAAAGGGGCGGGTGCGAGCGATAGCGAGCTGTTCCTGCGCACCCCACAACGGCGTCCCTCCCACGAAAGGGAGGGCCGTCACAAGACTCAGTCGCGCAGCAGCTCGTTGATGCCGGTCTTCGACCGGGTCTGCGCATCGACGCGCTTGACGATCACCGCGCAGTAGAGGCCGGGGCCGCCATCCTTGCCGGGCAGCGTGCCGGGGACGACCACCGAATAGCTCGGCACGCGGCCGATGAAGATCTCGCCGCTCGCACGGTCGACGATCTTGGTCGAGGCGCCGAGATAGACGCCCATCGACAGCACCGCGCCCTGCTCGACGACGACACCCTCGGCCACTTCCGAGCGTGCACCGATGAAGCAGTCGTCCTCAATCACGACGGGGCCCGCCTGCAGCGGCTCGAGCACGCCGCCGATGCCGACGCCGCCCGACAGGTGGACGTTGCGCCCGATCTGCGCGCAGCTGCCGACCGTCGTCCAGGTGTCGACCATCGTGCCTTCGCCGACGAAGGCACCGAGATTGACGAAGCTGGGCATCAGCACCGCGCCCTTGGCGATGTGCGCGCCGCGACGGACGATCGAACCCGGCACCGCGCGGAAGCCGGCGGAGCGGAACTCGGCCTCGCTCCATCCCGCGAACTTCGAAGGGACCTTGTCCCACCAGCTGGTGCCGCCGGGGCCGCCGGGGATCAGCTCCATATCGTTGAGGCGGAAGGACAGCAGCACCGCCTTCTTCAGCCACTGGTTGACGGTCCAGCCGCCCTCGCCCTTCTCGGCCACGCGCCGCTCGCCCGAATCGAGCAGGCCGAGCGCAGTCTCGACCGCGTCGCGGACCTCGCCCCTGGTCGAGAAGCCGATGCCCTCGCGCTCGTCCCAGGCCTTTTCGATGATCTGCTGCAGATCGGCGCTCATGTCGTTTCCCCTCAAAGCGTGGCTGTCAGTTCGTCGAGCCAGTGCCCGACATCGCGAATCTCATAATCGATGAAGCTGTGGTCGGCCTCGTGGTCGCCATATTCGGAGCCGTTGTTGACCCATACGGTGGTCATGCCGATCGCCTTGGCCGGCTTCAGATTGCGGGCCATGTCCTCGACGAACAGCGACGTGCGCGGGTCGATCCCGAAGGCCTCGACCATCAACGCATAGCTCGCGACATGGGGCTTTGGCTGATAGGCGCAGGCGTGGATATCGTGAATCGCCTCGAAGCTCTTGGAAAGACCCAGCTTCTGCAGCACCCGGCCGGCATAGTCCGCATCGCCATTGGTGAAGATCAGCTTGCGGCCGGGCAGCTTCGCGATCGCGTCGACCAGGCGGCGATCCTCCGACAGCACGTCCATCTCGATATCGTGAACGAAAGCGAGGAATTCGTGCGGGTCGATCCCGTGGCTCTGCATCAGTCCCGACAATGTGGTGCCATGCTCGCGGAACATCTGCTTCTGGATGCGCTTGGCCTCGACCGGATCGACGCCGAGCAGCCGCTGGACATAGAGGCCCATGCGCACGTCGATCAGCCCGAACAGATCTACCGACGCCGGGTAGAGCGTGTTGTCCAGATCGAAGATCCAGGCGTCGATGTGGCGAAGCGCTGCGTCCATGGCCGCGCGAGTAGCCGCTTGGACAGGGGGTGGCAACCGTACAGGCAGGTCGCCCCGCCTGCCGTCAGACCGCCGTGCCCACCAGTCGTCCGATACCGGCGGTCAGCGCCATCGCAAGCGCGCCCCAGAAGACGACACGCAGCACCGGCCTTCCGATCGCCGCTCCGCCCGCGCGCGCGCCAAGCGCACCCAGCACCGCCAGGAAGAGGATCGAGCCCGCCGCCTCGCCCACGACCATCCAGGCCATCGGCAGCAATGCCGCGAGCAGCACCGGCAACAGCGCCCCGGCGGTGAAGGTCGCGGCCGATGCCAGCGCGGCGACCACCGGGCGGGCCGCAGTGACGTCGGTGATGTGGAGTTCGTCGCGCGCATGGGCGCCGAGGGCATCGTGCGCCATCATCTGCGCAGCGACCCTGTCGGCCGTGTCGGCATCGACCCCACGCCCGACATAGATCGCCGCCAGCTCCCTGCGCTCCACTTCGGGATCGGTCGCCAGTTCGGCGCGCTCGCGGGCGAGATCGGCAGCCTCGGTGTCGGCCTGCGAGCTCACCGACACATATTCGCCCGCCGCCATCGACATGGCACCGGCAACCAGCCCGGCCATCGCCGCGACCAGGACCGCCGGCCGGTCGGCACCCGACGCGGCCACGCCGAGGATCAGGCTGGCGGTGGAAACGATGCCGTCATTGGCGCCCAGCACAGCGGCGCGCAGCCAGCCGATCCGCGCCACCAGATGTGCTTCCTTGTGCCGCCTCATGCGATCCCGTCCTTCTCCGCAGAATGGGGCTCCGGGTCGAGCAGGTCATCCAGAAAGGATGCCACCAGCGCCGACTGGCCTCCGACCCCGGCCTTAGCATAGATGCGCGACAATTGTGCCCGCACCGTGCCCTCGGCTGCGCCGCGCAACCGCGCGATTTCGGCGACGTCGGCGCCTTTCAGCGCAAACAGCGCGACATCCGCCTCGGCGGGCGTCAGGCGCCATTCCCCAAAGCGCAGCCGGACGAGCGCGGCGACGGTGCCGCGGGCGAGCGCCACGGCGAGATCGTCCTGCCGCGCCCGCTCGATCAGGGCGCGGATCTGGAGCGCACCGGCCACCACCCCCGCGACAAGAGCCGCAGCGGCGGCGGCTTCCACCGCGAGATGGGTGCTCCATCCTTCAGCCGCGACATCGCCGAGCAGGTCCAGCAGGAACAGCATCGTCGCGAGAGCCTGAAGCGCCACCACCAGCGTCGTCGCGATGGTCCTGCGGTGCAGCTGTGCTCGTCTGGCGCGGGGCATGGCGACAGCCTAGCCCCGCCCCGGCAACATCGCCAGCGCCAGGTTCCGCCCCTGCCGGCGGCTTTCGAACAGGACCCCGGCGATGTGGAGCAGGATCAATCCATAGAGCAGCGTCACGGCTGCCTCGTGCACCTCGCCGAGCGCGCCTTCTTCCCGCTCTCCGCCGGCTTCGTCCCCATCTTCGGCTTCCTCGTCATACGCCCTTGCCTGGGTCGACGGGGTCGCGTCAGCCATCGCGACCGGACCGGCGATGTCGGGGCCGGTCATGATCGCGCCGCTCGCGATGATCACCAGCAGGGTCGCCCAGATGGCATAGACCATCAGCGCCCCAAGCGGATTGTGCGAACGATGAGGCTTGCGGTCCCCGCTGGCGATTTCACGGATATGGGCGATCGCGCGGCGGGGGCTTGGCGGAAAGGCCGTGAATCGCGCCTCGGCCGGGCCCACCAGGCCCCAGAGGAGCCGCAGGGCCAGGAGGGCGGCCAGGCCATAGCCGACCAGCATATGGGTGTAGCTGCCTTCTCCGGTGAAGAGGGCATTGGCGACGATCGCTGCGACGATCGACCAATGGGTGAGCTTGACCACCGGATCCCAGCGGCGTGGTCGCAGCGCTGTTTCCCGGGCCTCGTCTTGATGGTTCGTCGTCATCGGCGGTCTCCTGTGCAGTGCAGGAAACCATCTCTGCCGGGACACCGCTCGACACCATTGGCAGGGCGCTTACCGGCGCCCCGATAAGCAGCCGCTTACGGCCGCTGCCGGCCCCCTCGCCCGGAGCCGGAGCGGATCAGACGGTGAAGCTCTCGCCGCAGCCGCACATGCCCTTGGCATTGGGGTTCTGGAAAACGAAGCCCGCCGTAAAATCGTCCTCGACCCAGTCCATCGTCGAGCCGACCAGATAGAGCAGCGAGCCGCCGTCCACGTAGAAGTCCCCGCCGGGCGTCTCGATCTTCTCGTCGAACGGATCGGCTTCGGTCACATAATCGACCGAATAAGCGAGACCCGAGCAGCCCCGGCGCGGGGTCGACAGCTTCACGCCGACCGCGCCATCGGGTGCCGTCGCCATCAGCTTGGCGATGCGCCCCTCGGCTGACGGCGTCAGGATCAGCGCGGCGGGCCGTGCGCGGGTGGGTGTCGTGGTCGTGGTCATTACGGTCTCCATCCCCAGAGGGGCGTTCAGAGCATTCCCAGTTCGAGCTTGGCCTCGTCGGACATCTTCTGCGGATCCCAGGGCGGATCCCAGATGAGGTTGACCTCGGCCGACCCGACCCCCGGCACCGCGCCGACGCGCAGCTCGACCTCGCCCGGCATCGATTCGGCGACCGGGCAGTGCGGCGTCGTCAGCGTCATCGTCACGACGACATGGGCATTGTCCGCCACCTCGACGCCATAGATCAGTCCGAGATCGTAGATGTTCACCGGAATCTCGGGATCGAAGATCTCCTTGAGCGCTTCGATGACACCCTCATAGATCTCGCCACCCGGTTCGCCGGCCGCGGCCGCCGGTGGCCGCTGGGCAAGAAAGCCGTCGAGATAGTCGGGCTTTCGAGCCGGCTCCCCCTGCCCGTCCGATTCGCCGCCCGATTCAAGCGCGTCGAGGTCGACCCGTGCGCGGGGCGGTGGCGCCACCGATTCGACCTCCTCGGTCAGGATCTTGCCACTGTCGTTGGTCTGTTCATTCATCATCCGAATATCCGCGTCACACGTTCGATCCCGCGCGCCAGAGCGGCGACGTCATCCTCGTCATTATAGATACCGAAGCTCGCCCGTGCCGTCGCCGGTAGATCGAGATGGTCCATCAGCGGCTGGGCACAATGATGCCCCGCGCGGATCGCCACGCCTTCCTCGTCCAATATGGTGCCGATGTCGTGGGGATGCACCCCCTCGATCGCGAAGCTGACGATGCCGGCCGAGTCGGCGGGGCCGAACAGGCGCACGCTGTTGATCGCCGAAAGCGCGTCCCGCGCCTTCGCGACGAGCGCGCGCTCATGCGCCTCGATCGCATCGAGCCCGATCGCGTCGACATAGTCGATCGCGGCATGAAGCCCCAGCGCACCGACGATGTTCGGCGTACCCGCCTCGAACCGCTGCGGCGGCGGCGCCCAGCTGGTCGCCGCAAAGGTGACGCGATCGATCATCGAACCGCCCCCCTGATAGGGAGGCATCGCGTCGAGCAGTTCCCCCCGCGCCCACAATGCACCGATGCCGGTCGGGCCATAGAGCTTGTGGCCCGAGAAGACGTAGAAGTCGCAGTCGAGCGCCTGCACGTCGACGGTCATGCGCGGGACCGCCTGGCAACCGTCGATCAGGATCTTCGCTCCGACGCGGTGCGCCAGATCGGCCGCCCGACGCGCATCGAGCGTCGAACCGAGCACGTTCGAGACATGCGCGAGCGCCACCAGCCGGTGCCGATCAGTCAGCATCGCCTCGGCCGCGTCGAGGTCGATCCGGCCATCGGCGGTCAACGGGCAGACGTCGATCTCGATCCCGGTGCGCTCGCGCAGCAGCTGCCAGGGGACGATGTTCGAATGATGTTCGAGCTGAGACAGCAGGATGCGGTCGCCGGCCTTGAGCGTGGACACGCCCCAGCTCTGGGCGACCAGGTTGATCGCCTCGGTGGCACCGCGAACGAAGACGATCTCGTCGCTGCTGCGAGCGTTGACGAAGCGGGCGACCCGCTGGCGCGCCGCCTCATAGGCGATCGTCATGTCGGCCGAGCGGCGATAGACGCCGCGATGGACCGTCGCATAATCTTCGCCATAGGCCCGGGCGATGGCATCGATCACCGCCTGCGGCTTCTGCGCCGTGGCGGCGGTGTCGAGATAATGCCAGCCCTCGGGAAGCCCCGGAAAGTCGGCCCGGCGGCTCATCTTCGCGATATCGGCGATCGCGTTCATGCTCTCTCCTCCAGCCAGGCCTCGGCATCCGCCTGGAACGCCTCGCGCACGGCCTCGTCGCCGATCCGCGACAGCGCGTCGGCGATGAAGGCCTGGGTCAGCAGCGCCCGGGCGCGATCGGGGGTGATCCCGCGCGAGGTCATGTAGAACAGCGCCTGCGCATCGAGTTCGCCGACCGTGGCGCCGTGCGCGCATTTCACGTCGTCGGCGAAGATCTCCAGCTCGGGCTTGAGGTTCACCGTGGCGGTGCGCTTGAGCATCAGCCCGCGCAGGCTCTGCTCGCCGTCGGTCTTCTGCGCGTCGCGCGCCACTTCGACCCGTGCCGCCATGCTCGTCGTCGCGCGATCGTCGGCAACCGCGCGCCACAGCTGGCGGCTCGTGCCCTCGGCACTGCCATGATGGACGACGACCGCCGCGTCATGGCGCTGCTCGCCGCGCGCCAGCAGTGCGCCGCCATGTTCGGCGAAGGCGCCCGGTCCTTCGATGCGGATCTCGGCGTCGAGCCGCGTTCCCGCTCCACCGCCACCCAGCAGCGTGGTGACGAGGCTGGCGCCGGCATCGAGCCGGGCTTCGTCGCGCAGCGAGACGAAGCCCGTTTCCTGCACGATCCGGATCGCCCGCATCAGCCGCGCCGAGCGACCCAGCGCGATGCGGGTCAGCCGGTTCGCCCAGCCGTCGCCGACATAGGTCTCGACGATCGAGGCATGGGCATCCTCGGCAAGCTCTATGCTGGCGGGCACATGGTTCGCCCCGCCGGTCGCGACATGGACGATCTCGATCGGGGGCGCGCCCGCGACGGCATCTTTGTCCAGGGTCAGCGCCCAGCCATTGCCCTGCGCGAGCCGGCCCAGCGGATGGGCGGACGCCGCATCGACCGCGCCGACCACTACCGGGCCAGGGCGGCTGCCCTCGGCCTCATAACGCCCATCGACGAACAACAGCCGGGGCCCAGTGCCGATCCACAGGCTGGCAACGTCCACGGCGACATCGCGCTTCGACTGCGACACCAGTGCTTCGAGACCCGACAGGTCCGACCAGCGCCACGCCTCGTCCCGCGTGGAGGGAAGCGAAAGGCTCATGCCCATTCCTCCCCGAAACGGGGAGGGGGACCGGCAAAGCCGGTGGAGGGGCAATGCAGAACCATGTCGGCAGCGATGGCCGGGAGGTCGCAGCTCCCCTCCACCATCCTGCGGATGGTCCCCCTCCCCGTACCGGGGAGGATCTGGATCGTCGTGGTCACGCCGCGATCGCTCCATAGCCTTCGCGTTCGAGTTCGAGCGCGAGGTCGGCGCCGCCGGTGCGGACGATCCGCCCGGCTGCGAGGACGTGGACGAAATCGGGTTTCACATAGTCGAGCAGGCGCTGATAATGGGTGATCAGCAGCACCGCCTTGTCGGGCTTGCGCATGATCATGTTGATGCCCTCGCCGACCGTGCGCAACGCATCGATGTCGAGGCCCGAGTCGGTCTCGTCGAGGATCGCCATCGCCGGGTCGATGATGCCCATCTGCACCATTTCGTTGCGCTTCTTCTCGCCACCCGAAAAGCCGACATTCACCGCCCGCTTGAGCATGTCCATGTTCAGCCCCAGCGCATCGGCCTGGGCGCGGGCGCGCTTGAGGAAGTCGCCGCCCGACAGCGGCTCCTCGCCGCGCAAGCGCCGCTGCGCGTTGAGCGCCTCGCGCAGGAACTGGACGTTGGACACGCCCGGAATCTCGACCGGATATTGGAAACCGAGGAACAGCCCGGCGGCGGCCCGCTCGTGCGGCGCCTTCTCCAGCAGGTCCTCGCCCTGGAACGACACGCTGCCCTCGGTGACCTCATAGCCGGGCCGCCCGGCGAGGACATAGGACAGGGTCGACTTGCCCGCACCGTTCGGGCCCATGATCGCATGGATCTCGCCCGGCCCGACCGACAGGGTCAGCCCCTTGAGGATCGGCTTGCCGTCGATTTCGGCGTGGAGATTTTCAATCTTCAGCATGGTTTGCACTCGAATGAAAAGGAGGTCGCTGTTTCGGATGCGGTATATAGGAGAAGCTGCGTCCCGAAGTTCTTAAGCCCCTCTCCTTCAGGGGAGGGGTTGGGGTGGGGCCCATCCGCGCGGCTCGCCGCCTGTTGCGGCGCGTCGCGGACCGACACGCCAACACCCTCTGGATTACGCCTCAAATCGGCCCGCCCAGCGACGAGGCCCCACCCCCGGCCCCTCCCCTGAAGGGGAGGGGTGATGGGGCGCTCGATACCGGCTCGGGAGGACATATCAGCCAACCGACCCCTCCAGCGAAATGCCGAGCAGCTTCTGCGCCTCGACCGCGAATTCCATCGGCAACTGCTGCAGCACTTCCTTGGCGAAGCCGTTGACGATCAGCGCCACCGATGCCTCCTGATCGAGCCCGCGCGACATCGCGTAGAACAGTTGGTCGTCGCTGATCTTCGAGGTCGTCGCCTCATGCTCGATCTGCGCCGAGGGGTTCTTCACCTCGATATAGGGAACGGTGTGCGCCCCGCAGCGGTCGCCCAGCAGCAGGCTGTCGCACTGGGTGAAGTTGCGCGCGCCCTCGGCGGTCAGCGCCACGCGGACGAGGCCGCGATAGGTGTTGTCGCTGCGTCCGGCCGAAATGCCCTTCGACACGATCGTCGACTTCGACCCCTTGCCGAGGTGGATCATCTTGGTGCCGGTGTCGGCCTGCTGGCGGTTGTTGGTGACCGCCACCGAATAAAATTCGCCGACGCTGTTCTCGCCCGCCAGCACGCAGCTCGGATATTTCCAGGTGATCGCGCTGCCGGTCTCGACCTGGGTCCAGCTGACCTTGCTGTTGCGACCCTGGCACAGGGCGCGCTTGGTCACGAAATTATAGATGCCACCGCGCCCCTCGGCATCGCCCGGATACCAGTTCTGCACGGTCGAATATTTGATCTCGGCATCGTCGAGCGCGACCAGCTCGACCACGGCAGCGTGGAGCTGGTTCTCGTCGCGCATCGGCGCGGTGCAGCCCTCCAGATAGGAAACGTGGCTGCCCTTGTCGGCGACGATCAGGGTGCGCTCGAACTGACCCGTATTCTCCGCATTGATGCGGAAATAGGTGCTCAGCTCCATCGGGCAGCGAACACCCTCCGGAATGTAGACGAAGGTGCCGTCGGAGAAGACCGCGCAGTTGAGCGTCGCGAAATAATTGTCGTGCATCGGCACGACCTTGCCCAGCCATTTGCGGATCAGATCGGGATATTCGCGGATCGCCTCGGAAATCGACCGGAAGATGACCCCCGCCTTCTCCAGTTCGGCCCGGAAGGTCGTCGCCACCGAAACGCTGTCGAAGACCGCGTCGACGGCCACCCTGCGCGCGCCCTCGACCCCGGCGAGCACCTTCTGCTCCTCGATCGGGATGCCGAGCTTCTGGTAGACCTTGAGGATTTCCGGATCGACCTCGTCGAGGCTGGACACCGTCTCCTTCTTCTTGGGCGCCGCATAATAATAGGCGTCCTGATAGTCGATCGGCGGCACGTTGAGCTTCGCCCAGTCGGGCGGAGTCATGGTCAGCCAGTGGCGATAGGCCTTCAGCCGCCACTCGAGCATCCATTCGGGCTCGTTCTTCTTGGCCGAGATGAAGCGGACGGTGTCCTCGCTCAGCCCCTTGGGCGCGAAGTCCTGCTCGATCTCCGAGGTGAAGCCCCACTCGTAATTGGAGGCGCGGTCCGCGGCCTCATGGGCCGCCTTGTTGCGTAGGTCGCTCATGATCTCATGCCCTCGACAGGGTTTCGAGGCTGACGCCGCCCAGGGCGCCGCGAATGGTGTTGTTGACGACCGACCAGTGCGGTTTCACCCGACAGGCGCCTTCGAGGCTGCAGTCATGGCGATGGTCGTCGACACAGGCGGTCATCGCGATCGGCCCTTCGACCGCCTCGATGATGTCCGCAAGACTGATCGCCGCCGGATCGCGCGCCAGGCGAACGCCGCCGCCGGTGCCGCGCGCCGAGACCAGCAGCCCGGCCTGCGCCAGCCGGCCCATCAGCTTCTGCGCAGTCGGCAGGGGCACGCCCGTCTCGTCCGACAGCAGTGTCGCGGTCAGCCTTTCGCCCTGCCCATGCCGGGCGGCGGCGGACAGCATCACGACGGCATAGTCGGCAAGGCTGGACAGGCGCATCGCGGGGTTTCGCTTCCAATCGGACTGATTCGATCCGATTGGGCAAATGGGCGCTCGCCCACGCAACGTCAAGGGAAAGTGGGGTGAACCGCCCCGCCTCTTGGGGCAGGCAGGGCGGCTCGGTCCGGCTGCTTCGGGGGGGCCGTACGCAGCCGGGTGGGGATCGCCTACCCTCGATCGAGGGCGTGCAGCGGATATACGCGGCTGCGGGGACATTATTCCCGCAGGCTGCACATTCTTCGCCTGTCGACGGGCGCCATCGGCAAGTTGGGCATGACGCCGACGACAGGGCGCGCTAAGCGGCCGCCATGTCGCTCTACGCCGCCCTCCGCCCGCTCCTGTTCACCCTCGAAGCCGAACGCGCACACCGGGCGACGATCCGGGCGCTGCGGCTGAAGCCGCACGGCGCCCCGCCGGTCGACGATCCCCGCCTGGCCAGCACGGTGGCGGGGCTGCGCTTTCCCAATCCCGTCGGCCTCGCCGCCGGCTTCGACAAGGATGCGCAGGTCCCCGACGCGATCCTGTCGCTCGGCTTCGGCTTTGCCGAAGTCGGCACGCTCACTCCCTTCCCGCAGGCGGGCAACCCCCGCCCCCGGCTGTTCCGGCTGGTCGAGGACCGCGCGGTGATCAATCGCATGGGCTTCAACAATGGCGGCCAGGCGGCGGCTTTCGAGCGGTTGCTCCGCCGCAACGAGCGGCCCGGCATCGTCGGCGTGAACATCGGCGCCAACAAGGACGCCACCGACCGCATCGCCGATTATGCCAATGGCGTGCGCGTGATGGCGGGCGTGGCGCGCTACCTGACGGTCAACATCTCCTCGCCCAATACGCCGGGGCTGCGCGCGCTGCAGGACCGCGGCGCTCTCACCGAGTTGCTCGCCGCCGTGATGGAAGCGCGCCCTGCCGGCGGCCCGCCGGTCTTCCTGAAGGTCGCCCCCGATCTCGAGCCCGCCGACATCGACGACATTGCCGAGATCGCAGGCGAATATCGCCTCGACGGACTGATCGTGTCGAACACCACCATCTCGCGGCCGCCACTGCGCTCACGCCATGCGCAGGAGACCGGCGGCCTGTCGGGCGCCCCGCTGCGCGATCTCGCGGCGCGCCGGCTGGCCGATTTCCGCCGGGCGACAGGCGGCACGATGCCGCTGATCGCCGCTGGCGGGATCGCCTCGGCCGAAGACGCCTATGCCCGCATTCGCGCCGGCGCGAGCCTAGTGCAGCTTTATTCTGCATTGGTCTATGAGGGCCCCGGCCTTGCCCGCCGGATCAACCAAGGGCTGGCACAGCTGCTCGAACGCGACGGATTCGCGTCGGTCGCCGAGGCCGTCGGCCAAGGCTGATCCTGCCGCCGCCACGGCCACGCGCAAAGCGCTTCCGCCGGGCCTGATCCGGCTCTAAGCTCGCGGCCATGCTGCACCGCGCCCTCCCCGCTCTCGCCGCCGTCGCCCTTCTGCTGGCGCCCGTCACCGCCGAATCCGGCACCGTTGCCGCCGCCGAACCGCGCGCCGCTGCCGCCGGTCAGGAGATATTGCGCAAGGGGGGCAGCGCTGCCGATGCGGCGATGGCGATCATGCTCGCGCTGACGGTAACCGAGCCGATGTCCTCGGGCATCGGCGGCGGCGGCTTCCTGCTCCATCATGACGGCAGGACCGGCAAGCTGGAGACGATCGACGGGCGCGAGACCGCCCCGGCCTCCGCAGGGCATGACCGCTTCCTCGGCGCCGACGGCAAGCCGCTCCCCTACATGCAGGCGGTGCCCGGCGGCTATTCGGTCGGCATTCCCGGCAACATCGCGCTGATGGCGGAAACCCACAAGCGTTGGGGCAAGCTGCCCTGGGCCAAGCTGTTCGAACCGGCGATCCGGCTGGCAGAACAGGGCTATACGCTGCTGCCCGACAATACACCCGGCCCCTTCACGGTGCAGGGCACCCTCGCCTATCGCCTCAAGCAGTTCGAGAAGCTCTGGGCCGACTTCCCCGAGGCGCGTGCCATCTACTGGAAGGACGGTCGCCCGCTGACCACCGGTGAGACGGTGCGCAATCCCGCTCTGGCCGCAACGCTGCGGATGATCGCCGCCAAGGGTCCCGATGCCTTCTACAAGGGCGAGATCGCCAGCCAGATCAGCCAGGCGGTCGGCCGGTCGAAACGCAACCCCACGACGCTGACCGTCGGCGACCTCTCGGCCTATCGCGCCAAGCTGCGTGCGCCGGTCTGCGGCAGCTATCGCGGCCATCGCATCTGCGGCATGGGCCTGCCGTCGTCGGGAGCGATCACCGATCTGATGATACTCGGCATGCTCGAACGCTTCGACCTCGCCAAACTGGGCAAGGATTCGCCTGTCGCCTGGCATCTGATCGGCGAGGCGATGCGGCTGGCCTATGCCGACCGCGACGCCTGGCTCGGCGATTCCGATTTCGTGAAGGTGCCGGTCGCCGGCCTGCTCGACCCCGCTTATCTGGCCGAGCGGTCGAAGCTGATCTCGCCCGACAAGACGCTCGGCAGCTACCCACCCGGAACCCCGCCGGGCGCGACCCCGCTGGCGATGACGAAAGCCCCCGCGGAGCAGGGCACTACCCATTTCGTCGCGGTCGACGATCGCGGCGACATCGTCTCGATGACCTCGACGGTGGAGGGGCCGTTCGGCAGCTCGCTCGTCGCGGGCGGCTTCTTCCTCAACAACGAGCTGACCGACTTCAACGAGGACCCCTATGACAAGGGCCGCCTCGTCCCCAACCATGTCCAGCCGGGCAAGCGCCCCCTGTCCTCGATGGCGCCGACGATCGTCTACGGCAAGGACGGCAAGCCGTGGCTCGCCCTCGGCTCGGCCGGCGGGCGCACGATCATCATGCATGCGCTGAAGGCGATGATCGGAACGATCGACTGGGGCCTGCCCGCCGAGCAGGCGATCGCGCTGCCCAATATCTTCTTCCGGGGTCCCGCGCTCGTGGTCGAACGCAACAGCCCGCTCGAGGCGCTGGTGCCTGCCCTCACGCAGCTGGGCGAAACGGTCAGCGTCGGCGACATCCCGTCGAAGCTGACCATCCTCGAACGCACCAGGACGGGCTGGACCGGCGCGGCCGACCCCCGCAGCCCGGGCGTCGCCCTGTCACAATAAGCCACAGTAAGCGGGTGCAAAGGCCGGATTCGGCGTTATACCCCGCTGGAGAGCGGCCAGATCCGCCGGGGCAGGAGAGATAATGCGTAGCTTCGAGCGTTTTCCCAACCTCGTCACCATGTTCTTCACGCGCGCGGCGGAAAAGGGCGAGGCCCCGTTCCTTTGGGCCAAGCAAGAAGGCCAATGGCAGACGCTGAGCTGGGCCGAGGTCGCCCGCCGCGTCGCCTCGCTCGCCGCCGCGCTGCGCGCGCAGGGCCTGAAGGACGGCGACCGTGTCGTCCTCGTCTCCGAGAACCGCCCAGAATTCTGCATCGCCGACCTGGCGATCATGGCTGCCGGCTGCGTCACGGTGCCGACCTACACGACCAACACCGAGCGCGATCACACCCATATATTGGAGAATAGCGGCGCCCGCGCGGCGATCGTCTCGACCGCGAAGCTGGCGCAGGTGCTGCTGCCGGCGATCGTCCGTTCGTCGACCTGCGAATTTCTGATCGGCATGGAGCCGATGCCGCAGACCGCTGTCCGCACCCTCGACTTCGCCTCGCTGGCCGGCGATCCGGCGGCCGATGTGCAGGCCGCTGCCGCCCGCGCCCTCGACATGCGGCGGGAGGATCTGGCCTGCCTTATCTACACCAGCGGCACCGGCGGCGCACCCCGCGGCGTACGCCAGCATCACGGCGCGATCCTGTGCAATGTCGAAGGCTGCCTCGACATCATCCAGGCCGATTTCGGCTGGGACGACGAGGTCTTCCTGTCCTTCCTGCCGCTGAGCCACGCCTATGAACATTCGGGCGGGCAGTTCCTGCCGATCGGGCTCGGCGGGCAGATCTATTATGCCGAGGGGCTGGAGAAGCTTGCCGCCAATATCGAGGAGGTCCGCCCGACGATCATGGTCGTAGTCCCGCGCCTGTTCGAGATGCTGCGCGCGCGCCTGATCAAGGCGGTCGAGAAGCAGGGCGGGATCGGCCAGAAGCTGCTCGACAAGGCGCTCGAACTCGGCACGCGCGACAGGCTGCGCCTGGCCGACTATCCCTATAAGCTCGCGATCGACCTGCTGCTCAAGCCCAAGGTGCAGAAGCGCTTCGGCGGCCGCATCAAGGCGCTGGTATCGGGCGGCGCCCCGCTCAACCCGGAGGTCGGCCAGTTCTTCTCCTCGCTCGGCCTGACCCTGCTCCAGGGCTATGGCCAGACCGAGTCCGGTCCGGTCGTCTCGTGCAACCGCCCCAAGGCCGGGATCGCGCTCGACACGGTCGGCCCGCCGATGAAGGGCGTCGAGGTCCGCATAGCCGAGGATGGCGAGATCCTGATCCGGGGCGAGCTGGTGATGGCCGGCTATTGGCGCAACGAGGCCGAGACCGAGCGCGTCCTGAAAGACGGCTGGCTCCACTCCGG
The DNA here is from genome assembly GCF_018006725.1 of Rhizorhabdus sp. Lineage (GTDB taxonomy): Bacteria > Pseudomonadota > Alphaproteobacteria > Sphingomonadales > Sphingomonadaceae > Rhizorhabdus. The sequence continues at coordinate 74,338 of NZ_JAGMXV010000001.1, read as the reverse complement.
TGACGTCGGCCATCTCGACCAGAAGGGCCGGCTCAAGATTACCGACCGCAAGAAGGACCTGATCGTCAACGACAAGGGCGACAATGTCGCGCCGCAGAAGCTGGAAGGCATGCTGACGCTCCAGCCCGAGATCGCCCAGGCGATGGTCTCGGGCGACCGCCGCCCCTATATCGTCGGACTGATCGTCCCCGACCAGGAATGGCTGGCGGGCTGGGCCGCCGAACGCGGCCTGTCCCCCGAGTTGGCGAAGCTGCGCGACAATGTCGATCTGCATCGCGCGCTGATGGCAGCGGTAGACCGCGTCAATGTCGACCTGTCGGTGATCGAGAAGATCCGTCGCATCGTCATCGCCGACGAGCCCTTCTCGATCGCGAACGAACAGATGACCCCCTCGCTCAAGAACCGCCGCCACGCGATCCGCGCCGTCTATGGGGACCGGCTGGACGCCTTGTACCGGGCTTGAGCCGCTTCGGACGGGCCGGATATCACCGCCCGCGAGGCGAGCGGCCTCAGTGGGTCCAGTCGAGCGTCAGCCGTTCGAAATGCCAGCGTCGCTGCGCAGCGCTGGCGCCGTCAATATCGTTGACCCGCCTCAGCACGGCTTCTCCTTCATAGCGTATTGGCCGACCATCGCGGTCATGGCCGCTGACGATGATCGGCGCGGTATAATAGGATGACCCGGCGGCGCCCTCCGTCCTGCCCTCGAGCACACCCACCTTCCTCTCCCGAAGGTCGGCGAACAGGCGGTCGAAGTCGGTGCGGCTCCAAGTTCGCTGGCCTGCCTCACCCAACATGGTCCAGGCCTTGTCGTAAAACCCTTGCTCCAGCGTCCGGGCGAAGCCCTGCAACACTGCAAGTGCGTCGCGCTCGATCGGGTTATCAGCAGCGGGCTTCGGATAGTCGTCGAGTGGATGGGGGGAAGCCGATGGCAGATCCGAAGCCGCATTGGAAATGTCGGCCGCCGCACGGTCAGACGGAGGTGGCTGTCGAGTGTGGTCGGTATCGATAGCGGATGCCGTGGTGACGTTGTCCGTGCCTGCGTCGTTGCAACCGACGAGCAGCAGAACCGGAAGGAGATGATGGACGGATAGCTTGCGCATGGCGGCATAACGGACTGCGGATCGGCAGCGTTCCGCAGGCCTTGCACCATTCCCGACAAGCAGGTCCGGGAACCACATCTCTTGTCTGGAATAATTTCACTCTGTCGTTATCGTTCCTACTATGTTCCGATTCGGAGGGCGGCTATGACGGTGGGACTGATGGACGCGGACATCCGCTTTCCGGTGCTGGGCTTTCCTGTCGATGACGACCCCATGCCGTTTCAGGCAATCGGGCTGCTGCGCGGCAAGACCGGCTGGCTGTCGGAACGCGGTCGTCATCTCGACCTTGAGATCGTGGATTCTGCTGGCCGCAGCTGGACCGTGACGGGGGTCGTCGAACGGGCGCCCGTAGCGCGCAAATGGTGGCAGTTCGGCCGCGCGAAAGACGATGACGCGCCGGCCGAGGTGATGCTCACGCCCGGACCCGCCCGATCCTTCGATGACACCCGCGCCCGCATCCTTGCCTTTGCCGATGGCCTGTTCGAGGCGGACGATGACGACGCGCTTGCCGCGCGTGCGGCGGAGACGATGGATGCGCTCGCCGGCGCCGCCTTTCAACTGATGGTCCGGGCGCAGGGCCGACGCCTGCTGCGCGGTGACGGCGGTATCGCGGTCCGCTCCCAGGCCAGAGGTGGTAACGCGGGCGCTCGTCCTGTCGGCCGTGGTGCTGGCCGTCCATGGCGCCGACCGCGACCCCCTGCTCGACTGGCTCGTCGAAGAGCAACTGGCGGACTTGACGCCGTCCGAAGCCGACCTGCTCACGATCGACGATCTGCCGGACGAGCAGCGCTATCGTTCAGCGATCGAAATCGAACGTCTGGCCGCGCTGCTCTGGGCGCTCGGCCTCTACGACCTGCCGATCTCGCAAGAACCCACCGAGATCGAAGCCGATCTCCCGGCGATCGTCTCGATGATGCCACCGGGTGGAGAGCGGACCGCCCAAGAGATTCGCACATCGACCCTGCGCCCGGCCAAGGAGATCGCGGCACTCGCCGAGCGGCAAACCGCGCTCATGCGCGCCGCCGACCGCATGCTGGCAGAGAATGAGGAGGATGAAGGGCAGGCTGTGATCGCTTATGTCGCGGAGGGCCGTTCCATCGCGCTCCAATGGATCATCAATCCCGATCGGATCGACTGGAGTTGAACGGCGGCGGCGCGCTTGCAACCCCGCCATTAGTAGCCCTCTAACATTTGTTCTTTTTATGTTCTTTACATGTAGGGAATGGCCCGCGGGCCATTGCCCGCTTATGGTGTCGCAGGCAAACTCTGGCACGGCTCCAACGACGTTCAGAAGACCGTCGCTCTGGCGACGGGAGCGGTTGCAGCAGAGGCGGTGAAAAGGGCAAAGCGTCTGAATTCCGGGCAACTCAGACGGTAGAAAGCGCGGTGACTCGCTGGTCTTCGCCACGATAGCGCGTTGCGCAACCCGACACTCGGTCAGTGATCGACCGCCCCCTGGCCGCCGGGAACGGTCGCGATGGACAGGCTCATGAGCTAACTGTACTGCCTGCATCATACAGTGGGAAGCAGAAGAGGCTTCGATATCCTTTTCGATTGGCAGGTTCCAAAATAGCATGTCTGTGGGGGGCGCATGAAGAACGACGGCGAATCAGGCAAAGAGCGCCCCGCAGCAGCTTCGGAGCGGATACTGCGCGCGATAGCGTCCGAGTTCCCGCGTCTGCACGATCGGCAAGGTTTGCTCGACAGCGCGGCGCTGGCCGCAGTCCATGGCCGGACCGAAGGCGAAGCGCTCAGCGAACATGAGCGACAGGCTGCGGCGCGGACGCTGACGCGCATGGTCAGCGACGGCACGGTGGGCGAGCTTCTCTGGCCGCGCGGTTATGCCGACAAGGTGCAGCTGCCCGAACAGGGGATGATCGCCGTATCGGTCGACCTCGGCTCATTGCGCGAAGAGCGGCTGGCCTGGGAGGCACGCCGCGAGGGCGAGGAGCCGAGCCAGGAGGCGATCGTGCGCGAGATCGTCCGCCGTTCGCGCGGCTGGATCTCGGCCAATCTCGACGACGGCAAGCTGCCGCTGCTGCTCGTCAACGCCAGCATCATCCACGGCTCCAACGCTTTCGACATCCTGATCTCGGCGCAATATCGCAATCCTTACAACCTGCTTCGCTACACGCGCGAGGTGGTGCAGGTCGCGCCGCATGTCGCGGGGACCCACACGATGCTGGTGGCGCAGAGCTATGGCTTTCCCGACCTGATCGGCGAGCGATGAAAGATCCGTCCGGGGACGTGCCGCCAGCCAGGCCGACCGGCCTGTTCGGCCGTTTGCGCAGCTATGCGGCGCATCCCGACCCGCGTGCCGAATCGTGCAACTGGATAGCGCTGGCAGTGGCGTCGAACCAGCCCGTCTATCCGCTCTATCTGCTCTGGGCCGTCGGCGGCGACTGGTGGGTGTCCGTCTGGACCTTCCTGTCGACCCCCTTCTTCCTCGCCGTGCCGGCCGTCGCGCGGCCAAATGCGGCAGCGGGCCGGGCCATGCTTCCGTTGGTGGGGATCGGTAATGGCGTCATCAGCGCCAAGGCCTTCGGAGTGGCCTCGGGAGTCGAGCTGTTCCTGATCGCCTGTGCCTTGATCGGCCTGCTCGCCTTTCGCGGCGGGGAACGGCGCTGGACGATCGGCATCTGGGCGGCGGCGGCTGGAGCGGCACTGCTCCATGACCATTATGGCGCGCCGTTCGGCCGCTTCGATGCCAGCCAATATTCCGATTTCTTCCGGCTCAACGCCTATAGCGTCGCGGCGCTGTGCGGGCTGGTGCTGCTGAGCCTGGGGCGCATCGCCTGGAGCGAACCCGGGAAAGGTCCGTTCGCCTGAATCGAAGACGGGCGGACCTGCGTGAGACGGCCCCGCCCGTCATCAAACCGGTCTGACCCGTCGGGTCAGAATTCCTGCCAGTCGTCGGCCTCCGGGATCGCTTTCAACGCGGCGTTGCCCTGGAAGCGGGGCCGGGGAGTTGCAGCGCTGCGAGCCGGCCGGGCGATCGGCGTCGACTGCTCGGCGAAGCCGAAGCGCTGCACCAGCCGGCCGAGCGTATCGGCTTCGGACGACAGGCTGCGGGCGGCGGCGCTGGCCTCCTCGACCATCGCGGCATTCTGCTGGGTGGCCTTCTCGATCTCCGAGACCGCGACGTTCGCCTTGCTGATCCCTTCGGCCTGTTCGGTTGCCGAGCCGGCAATGTCGCGCACCAGCGAGGAGGTCGTCCCGATGCCTTCGAGGATCGTATCGAATGCCTTGCCCGAGCGGCTGACGAGTTCCACACCCTGCTTAACCTGCTGGGCGCTCTTCTCGATCAGCGACTTGATCTCGCTCGCAGAGTCCGCCGATCGCTGAGCAAGAGCGCGGACCTCGTTGGCGACCACGGCAAAGCCCTTGCCCGAATCGCCGGCCCGCGCCGCCTCGACGCCGGCGTTGAGGGCGAGCAAATTGGTCTGGAAGGCGATGCCGTCGATGACCGTCACGATCTGCGCGATCTCCTGGCTCGACTTCTCGATAGCGCCCATGGCGCGGACGGCGTCTCGGACGACGTCGCTGCCATTCTCGGCACTGACCCGTGCGGTGGCGCTGACCTTCTCGGCCTCCGCCGCGCTTTTGGCAGAGCTGCGGACGACCGTGGCCAGTTGCTCCATCGTCAGCGCGGTGGCTTCGATGGAGCTGGCCTGACCCTCGGTCCGGCGTGCCAGGTCATCGGATGCCTGGCTGATTTCGGCTGAGCCGGTCCGAATTCGCTGGGCGGCCTCGTTGACCTCGCCGATCGCCGCCTGAAGCGCGTCACCCGCTTCGTTGAAGTTGATCCGGACCGCTTCATATTCGGTCGGAAAGGGCTTCGACAGCCGATGTCCGAAATTGCCGGCAGCGAGATTGCGGAGCCCTTCGCTGAGCGAGGCCACGACATCCTGCTGCTGCGTCGAGGCGCGCAGTTCGGCTTCGGCGCGAATGCGAGCCAGCGCCGCTTCCTTGAACTTGTGCATGGCGCGGGCCATGCGGCCGACGCAATCCTCATAGTCGACATAGTCGACCGGCGTGTCGAGATCGCCATCGGCCAGCGCTTCCATGCGCACCACGGTGGCTACATAGGGGTCGGCGGTCGCCTTGCGGAAGGCGACGGCAAGTCCCGTCGCCAGCACCGCAACCCCGAAGATCAACAGGGCCCCGCCATAAGCGAGGCCGAATAGCGGACGCCCCCACGACGTCATCGCCAAGAGCAGAGACGGAATGGCCTGGATTGCGATGATGCTCGCAAAGGCCACGGACAATTTGCGCCTGACAGGCAGATGCTTTTCAAACCAGAGCATCGCAACCCCCACCGATGTTTTCCCTGACGGCGGTTATACGTCAGACATCGTTTGCGAAAGATGAATCGCGCCAAAACGAACCCCCGTTATCCGACCTGTACCTTGGTACATGTCGCTGGTTACGGGAATGAAAGGAATCGATAATCGCGGGCGCTATTTCTGTGGCGGTCGCTTTCCCGACGGCGCGCGATCCGGACGCGGGCGGCGCTGCTGATCACGCGCGCCGGCGGGCCGTCCCGGTCCACCCGGTCCGCGCCCCGAAGACACCGCCCCCTGAGGGCGCGGCGGGCGCGGGCTGACGCCGGCGACCTTGGGATTGAGCACGGTATAGCCTTCCGACTGCAGCTTGGTGAAAGCCGAACGCACGCTGGTCTGGATCGAAGCCTGCAGATCGGTCGGCAGATCCTTGAAGGTAGTGTTCGGATGAATCGCCGCCAGGTCGCGCAACAGCGCGTTGGGCACCCCCTTCGATGCCGTACGCAAGGCGCCGAGACCATCGATAACGGCGGCGACGATCACGTCGTGCATAACCTCGGCAGCGGATCTGGTCACTTCGTCTCTCCGTGGGGCTCGGTTCCGACGCGCCGCTATACAGCCTGCAGGGCGGTGCGGAAGCAAAATGCGCGCGACGGAGCGTCTGTCGGTGCGCGGAGTCAGGCGGGACGGGCGTCGGCCGCTTCGGCGGCGCGCACCTCCTGCGCACGATCCTCGAACATCCTGGCCATCTCGAGATGCGCCTCCCGCGCCCGCAGCGAGGTGGTACGCGCAGCTTTGAGCCGCTCCTCCTCGGCGCGGCGCAGATTGAAGAAGGCGATGATGTCGATTCGGTCCATGCTCTTTCCTGGGGCGCAGGATGCAGGCCCACCGACCGGGGAACGATTAGTATTGTTCCTAAATCCGTGATGTATGTGGAACGGGAAATCTGGCGCAGTGGCAAAATGCGGCCGAATCGCCTATGTGCCCTCCATGAATCACCCGCAGCCTGTCGCCATGCCGATTCCCGGCCACATCGATCCTGTGCCCGTTCCGCGCGATCTGAAGCCGCGCAGCGACGGCCGGATCGACCTGCTCGGCCTGTCGCGCGACGATCTGCGCATGGCGCTCGAAACCGCCCAGCTCGAACCGCGCCAGGCCAAGCTGCGCGCCAAGCAGCTGTGGCACTGGATCTACAATCGCGGCGCGACCGACTTCGCGGTGATGACCGACATCGCCAAGGATATGCGGGCCTGGCTCGAGCAACGCTTCGTCGTCTCGCGCCCCGACGTTGTCGAGGCGCAGGTCTCGACCGACGGCACCCGCAAATGGCTGCTCCGCTCGGACGACGGCCAGGATTATGAGATGGTGTTCATCCCGGACGCCGATCGCGGCACACTCTGCGTGTCGAGCCAGGTGGGCTGCACGCTGAACTGCCGCTTCTGCCACACCGGAACGATGCGCCTGGTCCGCAACCTCACCCCCGCCGAGATCGTGGGGCAGGTGATGCTGGCGCGCGATGCATTGGGCGAATGGCCGTCCCAGCCGGAGGGCCGCATGCTCACCAACATTGTCATGATGGGGATGGGCGAGCCGCTCTACAATTTCGACAATGTCCGCGACGCGCTCAAGCTGGTGATGGACGGCGACGGCCTGGCCCTGTCGAAGCGGCGGATCACCCTGTCGACCGCAGGCGTGGTGCCTATGATGGCGCGCGCGGGGGAGGAGATAGGCGTCAATCTGGCGGTATCGCTCCACGCCATCACCAAGGAGGTGCGCGACGAGATCGTCCCCCTCAACCGCAAATATGGCATCGAGGAACTGCTGCAGGCCTGCGCCGACTATCCCGGTGCGAACAATGCCCGGCGGATCACCTTCGAATATGTGATGCTCAAGGACAAGAACGACCGCGACGAGGACGCGCACGAACTCGTCCGGCTGATCCGCAAGTACAAGCTGCCGGCCAAGGTCAACCTGATCCCGTTCAATCCCTGGCCGGGTGCGGACTATGACTGCTCCGATCCCGAGCGGATCGCGCGCTTCTCCGATATCATCTTCAAGGCCGGCATTTCCGCGCCCGTCCGCACCCCGCGCGGGCGCGACATCATGGCCGCCTGCGGTCAGCTCAAGTCGGCGTCCGAAAAGAAAAGCCGCGCAGAACTGGATCGCATGGCCGCCGAGAAGCAGGCGGCGCTGGGCTGATGTCGGGCGATCGCTTCGAACGGCATCGCCAGCCCTGGACAACCGACGAGGTCCAGAAGCTCCACACCCTCGCCAAGAAAGGCATGGCATTGAAGGCCATCGCCAAGGCGCTCAAGCGGTCGGAGGAATCGACCAAGGATCGCGCCAAGGCCGACGGTCTTTCGATCGCCAAGCTGCGCTGAACGCCGCCGTCGGCGGGGCGGACTACGCAACCAAGCCTCGGATATTCCGCCGCTTTATTACGCTATTTTAACCAGCCCGCCCCTTGCGCATAGCGCCTTGGGACGGTTTTATGGGGCCGCTGGAGGCCCTGACCCATGTCCCTGTTCGACCGTTTTGCCGGCCATCTCTTCAAGCGTGGAGAGATGACGATCATCCTCGCCGACGGGGAAGCGCGGCATTATGGCACACCCGATCCGGCGCTCAAGCCGGTCACGATCCGCTTCGTCGACCGGGGCGTGCCCGCCTTCATCGCCTGCAACCCGCACCTGCATGCGGCTGAAGCCTTCATGGAAGGCCGCCTCGTAATCGAGCAGGGCGACATCCGCGATCTGGTTGACCTCGTCCGTGCCAATGGCCGCTGGGAAGAGGGCCGCATCACGTTGCGCGGCACCTTCCGCCACCTCGTGCGCGACCGGCTGCGCGCGGTGATCCAGAGCGTAAACTGGGCAACGCGGTCCAAGTCCAACGTCGCGCATCATTATGATCTCAACGACCGGCTCTACGATCTCTTCCTCGACGCCGATCGCCAATATAGCTGCGCCTATTTCACGGGTCCGGACGTCGATCTCGACACAGCACAGGCCGACAAGAAGGCGCATATCGCCGCCAAGCTGCATCTGAGCCCCGGCCAGAGGGTGCTCGACATCGGCTGCGGCTGGGGCGGCATGGCGCTCTACCTGAACCGCGCCGCCGATGTGGACGTGCTCGGCATCACCCTGTCCGAGGAACAGCTGAAGGTCGCCCGCCGGCGTGCGGCGGATGCCGGCGTGTCGGACCGGGTGAAGTTCGAGCTGATCGATTATCGCGCGCTGGAGGGCAAGTTCGACCGGATAGTTTCGGTCGGCATGTTCGAACATGTCGGCGTGCCGCAATATGAGACCTTCTTCGCCAAGTGCCGCGACCTGCTGACCGAGGATGGGGTAATGCTGCTCCACACGATCGGGCGGCTGGGCGTGCCGGGCAAGACCGACGCCTTCACCCTCAAATATATCTTTCCCGGCGGCTATAATCCGGCCCTGTCCGAGATCGTCGCCGCGAGCGAGCCGGCGCGGATGATCGTGACCGACGTAGAGACGCTGCGCCTGCATTACGGCATGACGCTCGACCGCTGGTATGACCGCACGGTCGCCGCCCGCGATGCGATCGTGGCGCTGTATGACGAGCGCTTCTACCGCATGTGGACCTTCTATCTCGCAGGAGCGCGGGCCGCCTTCTACCACGGCAATCTTTGCAACTATCAGATCCAGTACGTCCGCAACCGGCGGACATTGCCGATCACGCGCGACTATATGATCGACACCGAGCGCCGCCTGCCGCGCTGACGCGAAAAAGGGCCCGCGCCGGATCACGGGCCCTCCTCATTCATGGCCGCCAGATTTAGCCGCGCGGGGGCGGGGGCGGAGCATCCGGCCCGCGCTCGCCGCGCTTGGCCTTCCAATCCGCGCGCATGGCGTCGCGCGCCGCGCGCTGCTCGTCCGGGCTGATCGTTCCGTCCCGGTTGCTGTCGACCTTGTCGAACATGGCAAGCGCGGACGACTGCGCCTCGGCAAGGCTGACCTTGCCGTCCTTGTTGGCGTCGGCCCGGTCGAACCAGAAGCCGCCACCGCCCATCATCATGCCGCCATGATGGCGCTTCATGCCTTTGTGTCGACCGCGAGGTGCATCGCCTTCACCGCGCGGCGGCGGGGGTGCGAGGAACTCGTCCTTCGACACACTGCCATTGCCGTCCTTGTCGAGCTTGGCGAACTTTTCGCCGCGGCGCTCCTCGCGACGCTCGGCAAAGGCCTCGCGCATCTTGGCACGCGCGGCATCCATCTCCGCTTTGGTGACGAAGCCGTCGCCATTGGCGTCGAGGCGCTTGAACATCTCACCCACACGAGCTTGCGCCTCGGCGCGGGTGGTAGGCGGCTTCGGCGGTCCGTCCCGGCCGGGCGCGGCAACCGCCGCCCCCGCCACGAGCATGGAAACAAGTGCGGTCGCGCCGATCAATCTTGTCCTGGTCATATTCTGCATCCTTCCTGCGATCCAAACGTCCGAAGACGGGAAAAGGGTGGACGGCCCGGCAAAAACAGGGGGAAATGCCGGGCCGTCCTGTGATGCCTTCTGAAGGACGAAACTTGCAGCCGTAGTTCTCGGCTGAAATCATTATGTCGAGACTGAAATATACGGCCGCTTTTCAGGGTTTTTTCTGAACCTTTGTTCAGGATATTCTGCCCAGTAACCATTGTGCCGCATTCAGCTGCTCTTCCGCCGCCTCGCGTTCCTTCTCGTCCAATATTCCATCATGGTCCCGATCGACCGCATCGAATCGCGCGCGGGCCAGGACGCGCACTTCGGCCAGCGACAGGGTGCCATCGCCGTCACCGTCGGCAGCGCGGTAGAGAAGATCGGCCACACCGCCCTGACTGAGCGGCCCATTCGCATTCAGCGAAAGACGAACGCGCCCGTCCGGCGACTGCTCCAGGAGAAAGGGTTCGACATCGCGACGAGCGGTGAGCAGGCTTCGCGCCAACCCGAGCGCGTCGGCGGTCTCGGCCCGATCGAGCCGCCCGTCGCGATTGCGATCCGCGCCGGCGAAATATTGCCCGACGGCACTGTCCAGCCCCTCGCGGGTCATCGGCAATTGCTGGGCGTGGGCGGCGGACGTCATGGCCACCATGACGGACACCCCCGCCGCCGCTACCGACAAAAGCCACCGAAGAGACGACACCCGACACTGCTCCGCCATGGAAGAACGCTATCAGCTTGAATGGCAGCGCCCCGCATGGCAAGGGCGCCGCGCCTTTGATGCGGCTTGGAGATCGAGATGAGCGACGTGAAGCGGGTGGTTCTGGCCTTCTCGGGAGGGCTCGATACGAGCGTCATCCTGAAATGGCTGCAGCAGACCTACCAGTGCGAGGTCGTGACCTTTACCGCCGATCTGGGCCAGGGCGAAGAGCTGGAGCCGGCGCGCGCCAAGGCCAGGCTGATGGGCGTGCCCGATCATCACATCTTCATCGACGACCTGCGCGAGGAATTCGTGCGGGACTATGTCTTCCCGATGATGCGCTCCAACGCTTTGTACGAAGGCCTGTATCTGCTCGGCACCTCGATCGCACGGCCGCTGATCGCCAAGCGCCAGATCGAGATCGCCCGCCAGGTCGGCGCCGATGCGGTCAGCCATGGCGCGACCGGCAAGGGCAATGACCAGGTCCGCTTCGAGCTCGGCTATTACGGCCTCGCCCCCGACATCCGCGTGATCGCACCGTGGCGCGAATGGGACCTGACCAGCCGTACCGCGCTGATCGCCTTCGCCGAAGCACACCAGATCCCGGTGCCGAAGGACAAGCGCGGCGAGTCGCCCTTCTCGACCGATGCCAACATGCTCCACACCTCGTCTGAGGGTAAGGTGCTCGAGGATCCGTGGGAGGAGGTGCCCGACTATGTCTATTCGCGCACCGTCAATCCCGAGGACGCGCCCGACGCGCCCGAATTCATCACGATCGATTTCGAGCGCGGCGACGGCGTGGCGATCAACGGCGTCGGCATGGGCCCGGCGACGCTGCTCGAGACACTCAACGATTATGGCCGCAAGCATGGCATCGGCCGCCTCGATCTCGTCGAGAACCGCTTTGTCGGCATGAAGTCGCGCGGCATGTACGAGACGCCGGGCGGCACCATCTACCACCTCGCCCATCGCGGTATCGAGCAGATCACGCTCGACCGCGGCGCCGCGCACCTCAAGGACGAGCTGGCGCCGCGCTATGCCGAGCTGATCTACAACGGCTTCTGGTTCTCGCCCGAGCGCGAGATGCTGCAGGCCGCGATCGACCACAGCCAGGAAAAGGTGACCGGCACCGTCCGGCTCAAGCTCTACAAAGGCGGCGTCTATGTCGTCGGCCGCAAGTCGCCGAACACGCTCTATTCCGAGAAGGTCGTCACCTTCGAGGACGATGCCGGCGCCTATGATCAGCGCGACGCGGCGGGCTTCATCAAGCTCAACGCGCTGCGGCTTCGTCTGCTCGGCCGTCGCGACGGGCGTTGAGTTTCAGGCGGCGGCACTTCCGGGCGCCGCCGCCCATCTGACCTCTGTTATTCGGGCGTGAGATCGGCCCGGCGCAGACCGACAATATCGATCGGCCCTTCACGATAGCGCCCGACCTCGACCCGCCCGCGCGACAATTCCTCGAGGAAGACGTCTCCCTTGTCATAGGCCCAAGGCCCCAGCCGCAGCAGCCAGATCGTCGGCACCGCCCGCGTCGCCGGCTCCTGCGCGATCAGGCGCAGATGGGCGCGGTCGAGCGACGGCACCCCGCGCGATCCGCTGACATACCAGCTGCCCGGAGGTGGGTTCAGCGTCGGGATCGCCGTCGGGATCGGCCGGCTGGGCATCGCCAGACCCCGATCACGCGCGGCGCGGTCGAAAGGCAGGGCGCCTTCGTTCGGATAGGCGAAGACTTGATCGCCACGTTCGAAGCGCGGTTGCAGCCAGGCCACGGCACGATACCAGTCGCCCTGCGGATGCGCGCGCGTCGCAGCGACCATGCCGAACTGGGCAATCGCCAGCCAGCCGAGCGCGGCCGCAGGCAGCAGCCAGCCGAAACGGCCCCGGCTCCAGCCGATCCCCAGCCCCATCAGGAGCAGCGCCGGCGTCGCGAGCGCGGTCATCGTCCGGACGATGAAGACCGGCGTGATGGTCGCCGAGATCAGCAGAGATAGGAGCAGCGGCAGGAAGGCAAGGATCGCCAGCGCGGCAAGCAGCGGACGTCCGCGCGGCACGCGCCAGAGCAGCGCCCCACCGAGGAGCAGGAGGATCGCCGCCGCCGCGCGCATGTCGTCGCGCGGGCCGGTGTAGAGCATCGTCGCGCGGCGCCACAGGTCACGGGTCGAAAAATGCAGCCAGGTCGCTTTGATCCATTCGGGCGCCTGATCGAGCAGGATGAACAGGGCCGGAAGCCAGATGGCCAGCACCAGAAGCCCTCCGGCAGCCAGCCAGAGCCAGTCGGCCTTCGCCATCCTCCGCAGCCGGATCACGCAGAGCAGGGCGAGGCCCAGCGCTGCAGCATAGAGCGGTCCGAGATTGTGCAGCCACAGGATCAGCCCGGTGCAGCCGAGATAGGCCAGATAGGCCCGGCCGAAGAGCGGCAGCCCCGCTTCGCGCCGTTCCGCGAGATGGAGCAGCGCCAGACAGGCGCCCGCATAGGTCAGGATCATCGCGGGGTAGGGACGAATTTCGCGGGTCATTTCGACGACCACCGGCGAAACTGCGACCAGAAGCAATGTAGCAAGCACTACAAGCCGGCAATCTGCACCCGCGATGCGGGCCAGCCGGGCAGCGGCCAGCCCGATCAACGGCAGGCTGAGCATTCCGCAGACCAGCCCCAGCAGCCGATGCGCGACAAGCCCGTCTCCCGCGAGCAGCGTCCAGGCGCGCAGCAGCGAATAGTAAAAGGGCGGGTGCGTCTCGTAGCGCGGAACGACGTGCCAAAGAAAATCCCAGCCCTGCGCAGCGGCATAGGCACTGTAGGCCTCGTCGAGCCACATCGGCTCGAGCCAGATGCCCCAGCCGCGCGCCCACAGCGCCAGCAGGGCGATCGCCAGCAACAACGGCCAGAAGAGAAAGCGAGCGGGTGCCGATGATGTCATCATCGGCGCATAGGCCAGTCGACCCTACCCGCGCCAGAGGGGGACGCCGTTCGCATGCCGCGATCGGAACAATGCCGATATTGGGCGGGTACGCCTGCGGCCCGCATGTCATCGCTAGGGTCGAGCCGCGACAGACGGCCGTCAGATCATGGAGGGGTGTCGATGGTGGCCGTTCCGCCCGACGAACAGCGGGCGCCGCGCGCGCCTATGTCGCCACGTACCCTCGTGGGCATTGCGACCCTGTCCCTCGGATCCTTTCTGGTCGGCGCGATGCTGACCGTGGTCATTCCCGTCCTGCCCAACATCGCCCGCGACATGGGCGGCGGCGGTAGCGGGTCGGACGTAGCGGTGGCGGTACAGATGCTCATCGCCATGCCGATGCTGGGGCTCGTGCTCGGCGGTTTCGGCGCTGGCTTCCTGTTCCGCCATTTCCAGCCGCGCACGGTCTTCCTCGGCGGGCTCGTCGCTTATGGGCTGATCGGCGTTTCGGGCTATGGCCTGAGCCTGCCACTGCTCGTCGGCTCGCGGCTGCTGATCGGGATCGTGGCCGCCGTCATCGCCGCCGCCTCGACCGCGCTGGTCGGCGAGCGGGTGCCGGAGGCGATGCGTCCGCGCGTGTTGGGCTGGTCGGTCGCGGGCGCCGCCGCGCTGGGTATCGTCGCCATGATCGCATCGGGCCGGATCGCCGACGCCTATGGCTGGCACTCCTCCTTCCTGCTCTTCCCAGTCATTGCCGGGCTGATGTTCGCTCTGGTCGCGACCTGCTCTGCGCCATCTGCTCAGGGACCACGGGAGACGAACGCGCAGGGACGCGACTGGCGCGGGCTCGCCGCGCTCTGGCCGGTCTTCGCCTTCGTCATATTGGTCAACATGACCGCCTTCACGACCAACTCGCAGTCGAGTTTCCTGCTCGCCGAGATCGGTATCGACAGCGCGCAGGGCCGCGCGCAGATGATGGGCATCAATCAGGCCCTGATCTTCGTCACGGCCATATTGTTCCCGGTGGCGCGCCGCCTGATCGGCATGGGGCTGCTGCCCTTCGCGATCCTTGCGATCATCGGCGGCGGCCTGCTGTTGTTCGCCCGCGCGCAGGACATGGCCGCCGCCGCGATCGGGCTGGCACTGCTCGGCATCGGCAACGGGCTGCTCTTTCCCTATCAGAGCAATTTGCTGCTCCAGCGCGCCCGCCCCGATCTGCGCGGTCAGGCGGCGGGGCTGGTCGTCAGCTGCCAGTTCCTGGCCGATGCGATCAATCCGCTGGTCCTCGGTCCGGTGATCATCCTGTTCGGGCTCCGAACAGCGATCACCTGGGTGGGGCTGCTGACGCTTGCCGGCTGCATCGTGGCGCTGGTTTCGGGGCTGCGTTCGAAGTCGACCCCCGCCCCGGCGGGTGTCGCCTGATCGCGACGCCCCGCCCGGACCGGTCTTCAGGACCCCGGCAATCCGACCGACGGATTGCGCGCCGCCGCCGCATCATTGCCCCGCGCCGCTGCGATATGCCCATTTTCGGGATGGGTGATCACATAGAAGCGATTTTCCCGGATCGCCTCGATCGACTGGCGCGCTACCTCTTCCGAAGTGAGACCATCGGCCCTGATCTTGGCCAGCATCTCGCGGAAGACCGGCGGGATCGGATCGGATTCGGCGAGATCGGGCAGGTGGGCAGGGCGACGCTCTTCCGAGCGCTGAAAAGTCGCGAGGGTGGTGCCGGGGCAGATCGCGGTGACGCCGACCGGCGGATTGGCCGCCGCCAGTTCGCGGTACAGCGTCTCGGCATAGGAGATCGCGGCGGCCTTGCTGGCGCAATAGGGTCCGTTCAGGGCGACGCCGGTGAAGGAGCAGACGCCCGAGGCGGTGATCGCGATGTGCGAGCCTTCCTGGCCCATCAGCGTGGGGAGAAAGGGCTGGATCGCGTGGATCACCCCGAACAGGTTGGTGCCGAGCACCCAGCGCCAGTCGTTGATCGACAGCGTTACCGCCGGTCGGCCGACCGTCGTCACCCCGGCATTGGCGATGACCAGGTTTACGGTGCCGAAATGGGACAGCACGTCCCTGGCGAAGGCTTCGCTGGCCTCCCAGTCGCCAATGTCGAACGCCCGCGCGAACACGTCGGCGCCGCGACCGGACAGTTCGGCGCGCAGCTTCTCCAGCGTATCCGCCTCTATGTCCATGAGCGCCAGCCGCGCACCTTCCGCCGCGAGCTGCTGCGCCAGCGCCCGGCCGATGCCGTTCGCTGCCCCGGTGATGACGGCCACGCGCCCCTTGAAATCCTTCATGTCCAGCCTCTCATCGTTGCTATGTTTATTCTTGATAAGATTACCATGATTGATAGGTTGTCAATCGTGCGATCATCGACGGCGGCGAGAGACCGGGCAGAAGCGATGTGAAGCAAGGCCGGCCGGCTGCCGGCACAGGAGAAAGGCGACGCCCTGCAAGGACGCGCCGAGAGGAGGAGGGGAAGATGAAAGCTACCAGGAGTCGAATCACGTCCGCACTTCGCGGCGGAACCGCACTGTCCGCGGCTTTTCTGGGCATCTTGTCGGTCCCGGCGATGGCCGAGGATCAGGCCGACACCGGCGCCAACCAGGGCGGCCTCGCCGACATCATCGTAACGGCGCGCCGTAGGGCGGAGCGGGCGGAAACCGCGCCGCTTCCTATCACCGCCATCGGTGGCAAAGACATCGAGCAACGCGTGCTCACCCGGCTGAGCGCGCTCGCCGACCTCGCGCCCAACCTGAAGATCACGCAAGGGTCGGGCAGCGCCAATGCGCCGGTCGTCTTCATTCGCGGTATCGGCACGTTGTCCACAACGCTCTACACCGAACCCGCCGTCGCCCTCTATGTCGACGGGGTCTATACGCCGCGCGCGACCAGCGCCGCCTTCGACCTGCCCGATCTGGAACGGGTCGAGGTGCTGCGCGGGCCGCAGGGCACGCTGTTCGGCCGCAACACCACCGGCGGCGCGATCATGCTCGTCACGCAGGCGCCAACCGACGAACCCAGCGCCAAGATATCCGTCGGCTATGGCCGTTACGACGACAAGATGCTCTCGGGCGTTCTCCAGACCGGCGCGATCGGTCAGTCCGACTGGCGCCTGAAGATCGCCGCCAACTGGCGCAATCGCGACGGCTGGGTCCGCACGCCCGGCCTGTCAAAATCCGACTGGGGCGGCAACGAGAAGGATCTGGGCCTGACCACCGCATTGGCGGGCTCGCTCGGCAACCTCGAGATCGACAATCGCTTCCGTTATGCCCGCAACGTGTCCTTCACCGCGTGGCAGGCGATCGGCGGAACCCCGGCGGCGGTCGCCGCCTATACCAATTCTGCGGCAGCCAACCCCTCGGGTCCGCCGCTGGTGCTCAGCCCCAAGGCGCTCGACCTGAGCTTTCGCGATCCGCGCGTACAGGGCAATGCGGTGATCAAGAGCTGGGGCGACACGCTGACGCTCACCTATCCGATTGCCGAGACCGCGCAGCTCAAGTCGATCAGCAACTATGCCGAGATCGATCAGCATCTGCGCAACTATCTGGGCGGCAGCTACATTCTCGGCACGGTGCTCAACCCGCGCGACCCCGCGCAGCGGGTCGAGCCGATCAGCGTCCACGCCGCGCCGACCAACCCCGGCAAGCAGAAACAGTTCAGTCAGGAGTTCCAGGTCGCCGGCGACCTGGCCGACTTCGAATATGTACTCGGCCTCTATTATTGGTGGGAGAAGGTGAACGAAAACGTCACCACCGTCCTCAACTCCCCCGTCGGCGCAGCCTGGATCCGTCTCGACCGCAGCGTGACCTATGAACAGACCACCCGGTCCTACGCCGCTTTCGGCGAGGTGAAGTGGAAGCCCGCCTCGCTCGACGAGAAGCTCGAAGTGACGCTGGGCGGCCGCTACACCAAGGACAAGCGCAAGATCGACACCGGTATCGTCCAGACCACCACCACGACCACCACCACCAACCAGACCGGCAAGAACGACTGGGGCAATTTCGGCTATAGCGGCTCGATCAGCTATCGCTGGGTTCCCGGCTTCATGACCTATGGAAGGATCGCGTCCAGCTTCCGCGCCGGCGGTTTCAACGCGCTGGCACCAGGGTCTCCCGGCTGGGATCCCGAAAAGGCTATCACCTACGAACTGGGCTGGAAGCTGACGGCGCTCAATCGCCATCTGCGTTTCGACGGCAACGTCTTCCAGATCGATTACGACAATCTGCAGGTCAACCAGTTCAACAGCGTCACGCGCACCAATTTCATCGTGAACGCGGCGAAGGCACGCTATCGCGGTTTCGAGCTCGAAGGCGCGCTGCTGCTGGGTGAGCATGTCCAGCTCGACGGTAACGTCGGCTATGTCGATCCCAAATATAAGGAATATAACCAGATCGTCGGCGGCGTAGTGACCAACGTGGGTTCGACCGCGCACTTCGCCTATCTGAGCAAATGGTCGACCCATGTCGGGGCACAGGTGAAGACCTCGCCCATGCCGATGGGCGTAGCGACCTTCCGGGTCGACTATTCGACCAAGAGCAGCGCACGGCTGGCGGTGATCGACTCGCTCGCCCCCACGCTGCAGGGCTTCCGGACCGGAACCCAGAAGGAGCTGTCGGCACGGGTGATCCTGTCGGACATTCCGGCCGGCGACAATGTGAAGCTGACCGCCCAGCTGTTCGGCGAAAATCTGACCAACAATCGCTATTACAGCTTCGCAACCGACTTCGGCTCGCTGGCGACGGCGATCTTCAACCGCCCCCGCACCTGGGGCGCCAGGCTGACCGCCGAATTCTGATCGGCGGGTTGCAGGTCAAGGGGGGCCGCTTCCGTTCGCGGGGGCGGCCCTTCTTCATCCCGGCGGTGGAACAATCTCGCGCACGAGGCATTTTCCTTGCGACCGCTCGCCGCAGACGTGGCGCAGGCCGACCCGTCCGTCGGCTCCCATGACGGTTCCGTCGGTGCTACCCCCGCTGGCGGGAACCGCCGTGGATCGTGGTCGTTGGGGGAAGAATGCCGAGATCGGAACAGTTGAGCCGCGAGCAGTTGCTCGCAAGACAGGCGTTCCAGCTCGCCTTTCTCGACAGGCTGCGCGGTCTGACCGACGCACAGGCCATTCTTGATGCCGCGTCACAGATGCTCGCCGATCGTCTCGGCGCGGATCGCTGCGGCTTTGCGACTCTCGGCATGAACGGCGGCCTTAGCCGCATAGAGGCCGATTCAGGCGGACGGCTTGAAAATCTTCAGGGCCGGCTGCGTCCCATGGACGGCTATGGCGACGCGCTGATGGCAGAGCTGCGCGCAGGCCGAACCCTGATCCTCGACGATGTGACCACCCATCCGCTGAGTGCGGGGCATGACCGGAGTTGGGCGGCCATCGACACGCGCGCGGCGATCGTCTGCCCGATCATGCGCAATGGCGAACTGGACAGTTTGCTCTACGTCAACATGCAGGCCCCGCGCATTTGGGAAACAGCCGAGGTCGCGCTGGTCGAGGATGTCGCGGTGCGCATTCGCGAAGCCGCCGACCGTGTGCGCAGCGAGGAGGCTCTGCGTCTTAGTGAACATCGCTATCGCAGTCTGTTCAACTCGATCGACGCCGGTTTCTGCGTCATCGAAATGGCGTTCGGTGAGCAGGAGGAAGCGCTCGATTACCGTTTCCTCGAGGTCAACGAATCCTTCGAACAATATACGGGCATTGCCAACGCATCCGGGCGCTGGATGCGCGAGATCGCGCCGCAGCACGAACAGCATTGGTTCGACTTCTACGGCGAGGTCGCGCGCAGCGGACGGGCTGCGCAAATCGAACTGCCTGCGAAGCAACTCGACGATCGATGGTATCTCGTCAGCGCCTATCGGATCGACGACCCGGACAAGCATCACGTCGCCGTGCTGTTTTACGATATCAGCGAACGACGTCGCACCGAGCGGGCGCTTGAGCGCAGCCGCGAGGAGCTCGAACTGGCGACCCGCGCAGCGCGGCTCGGCCGATTCGACTATCGGCCCGGCGAGCAGACGCTGAAATGGGATGATCGCTGTCGCGAACTGTTCGGCGTCAGCCCCGGCAAGGAGGTATCCTACGAGACGACTTTTCTCGCCGGCCTGCATCCCGACGACCGCGAGCGCGCGCACAAGGCGGTGGTGGCATCGCTCGATCCCGACGGCAGCCACGAGTTCGAGGTCGAGTATCGCACCATAGGCATTGACGATGGCAGGCTGCGCCATGTTTCGGCGCACGGCCTCGCCTTTTTCGACGGGCGCCGACCGATCCGGCTGATCGGTACGGTCCAGGACGTCACCCGCGACCGCTTGGCCAATGCCGCGCTTCGCGAAGTCGAAGAGCGCCTCCGTCTTGCTGGACGGGCGACGAACGATGCGGTGTGGGATTGGGATTTCCGAACCGACACCGTCATCTGGAACGAGGCGCTGCAGCGCGCCTATGGCCATCGACCGAGCGAGGTCGAGCCCACCGGGGCGTGGTGGATCGCCAGCATTCACCCTGAGGATCGCGATCGTATAGACCGCAGCATCCATGCCGTGATCGATTCCTCTGCGGGGACGGACTGGACCGACGAATATCGCTTCGCCCGGGCCGACGGCAGCTATGCCGATGTGCTCGATCGGGGATATGTCCTGCGCGACATGACCGGAAAGCCGATCCGGATGGTTGGCGCGATGCAGGACGTCTCGGCACGGAAGGCCGTCGAACGCCAGCTCCACCGCGAGAAAATCGGCCTGCAGGCAGAAGTCGCCGCGACGGCGGCCGAGCGCGACCGGGCCGAGGAGGCGTTGCGCCAGTCGCAGAAGATGGAAGCGGTCGGCCAGCTGACCGGCGGCCTGGCGCATGACTTCAACAACCTGCTGACCGGCATATCGGGGGCGCTGGAGATGATGCAGATCCGCATCGCCCAGGGTCGCGTGTACGAGCTGGAGAAATATTCGATCGCCGCCCAGGGTGCGGTGAAGCGTGCGGCCGCCCTGACCCACCGACTGCTCGCCTTCTCCCGCCGACAGACGCTCGATCCCAAGCCGACCGACGTCAACCGGCTGATCTTCGACCTCGAAGAGCTGATCCGCCGCACGGTCGGCCCCGAAGTCACGGTGGAGACGGTCGGGAAGGCCGGGCTGTGGACCACGCTGGTCGATCCCAACCAGCTCGAAAACGCCATTATCAATCTGTGCATCAATGCGCGCGACGCCATGCCGCAGGGCGGGCGGATCACGATCGAGACCGCCAACAAATGGCTCGATGAGCGCAGCGCTCGCGAACGCGATCTCGATCCCGGCCAATATGTGTCGATCTGCGTCACCGACACCGGTACGGGCATGCCGCCCGAAGTCGCCGCGCGCGCCTTCGATCCCTTTTTTACCACCAAGCCGATGGGCGAGGGGACGGGACTCGGCCTGTCGATGATCTATGGGTTCGCGCGTCAATCGGGCGGGCAGGTGCGCATCTATACAGAGGCGGGACTGGGCACGACGATGTGCATATACCTGCCGCGCCACGCCGAAAGCGCGCTTGCCGATGGCGACCCCGGTCCACAGCCGACCGCTCCCCTCGCCCAGGCCGAACGGGGCGCCGGCTGCGTGCTGGTAGTCGATGACGAGCCGACCGTGCGGATGCTGGTGGTCGAGGTCGTCGAGGAGCTCGGTTATAATGTGGTCGAGGCCGCCGACGGTGCCGGCGCCATCGCCGCGATTCACGCCACCCCGCATATCGATCTGCTGATCACCGATGTAGGCCTGCCCAATGGGATGAACGGACGCCAGGTCGCCGACGCGGCGCTGCAGCTCCGCCCCGATCTGCGCATATTGTTCATGACCGGCTATGCGGAGAATGCGGTCATCGGCAACGGACAGCTGGCGCCGAACATGGCCCTGCTCACCAAGCCCTTCCCCATGGACACGCTGGCCGCGCGCATTCAGGACATCATGGCCGACCGGTCGGGCGGCTGACCGACGATCAGGCGAGAATGCGAACCGGGATCGCCTTGGCGGCGGGCGTACCCGAAGCGAGGTCGTGACGCGACAGCGGCGATAACGGGTTGAGCTCGGGAAAATAGCCGGCGAGTGCGCCGCGGGGCAAATCATAGGGGATGACCGCCAGCCCCTCGACCATCCGGGCGATACCGTCGGCCGCGTCCCCGACCAGGGTGACGCGCTGCCCCTTCTCGATCCCCATCGCGGCCATGTCGGCGGGTGCCATCATCACGATCATACGGTCGCCCTCGATCCCTCGCAGCCGGTCGGACATGCCATAGACGGTCGTGTTGAACTGGTCGTTCGACCGGAGCGTGATCAGCCGGAAGCGACCGGGACGATCGGCGAGATCGGCGCTGTCGAGCGACGTGGGCAGCGTGAACTGTGCCTTGCCGCTTTCGGTCTTCCATATCCGGTCATGGGCACTGTTGCCGCGATAGAAGCCGCCGGGCTCGTTGATCCGTCGGTTCATGTCGGCGAACTGGTCCGGCCAGGTGTGGGCTATCAGCTCCCGGATTAGGCTGTAATCCGCCATCCAAGCATCCCAGCGCAGCCTGTCGCTCGGCTCGAGCGCGGCCTTGGCGAGGCCGGCCACGATCGCGACCTCCGAGCGCAGATTCGGGCTGGCCGGCGCCCGCCGGCCGATCGAGCCGTGGATATGGCTGAAACTGTCCTCCATGCTCACCTGCTGCGGGCCGCTGGCCTGAACATCCTCCTCTGCCCGGACGAGACAGGGCAGCAGCCAGGATGAACGCCCCGGCAACAGATGCGTCCGGTTGAGCCGGGTCGCGACATGGACGGTCAGGTCTAGTCCGCGCCACGCCTTGGCCACACGATCCTGGTCGGGCACTGCCCGCACCAGATTGCCGCCGAGGCCGATGAAACCCCGCGCTTCGCCGGCGAGCAAGGCTTCGAGGAACTCGACCGTATTGTGGCCCTTGTCCATCGGCGGCTCGAACCCGAACAGTTCGCGATATTTCTCGTTCGGCGCGAGCTCGGGCTTTTCGGTGACCCCCACCGTCCGCTGGCCCTGGACATTGCTGTGGCCCCTGATGGGCTGGCACCCCGCGCCCTTCCGCCCGACATTGCCGCGCAACAGCAACAGATTGACCAGCGCACCGATCGCCTGCGACCCGTGGACATGCTGGGTCAGGCCCATGCCATAGATACCGATGACCCGTTCGGAGGCCGCATAGATGGCGCCCGCCGTCTCCAGCTCCGCCCGGCCGACTCCTGACTGGCGCTCGATATCGGCCCAGTCGCTCTGCTCGACGAAGCGGAGCCAGTCGGCCAAACCGTGGCAATGTTCGTCCAGAAAAGCGCGATCGAGCAGGCCCGCGCCCCCGCGTGACCGGTCTTCGGCATCGAGCGCCAGGACGTGCTTTGCCACCCCGGTCAGCGCGGCGATGTCCCCACCGGGACGGACCTGCACATAATGGCTGGCGATCGGCGTCGATCGTCCCAGCAGCATGTCGGCGGGGCTCTGCGGATCGGCGAAGGCGATCAGCCCCTTTTCCTTGAGGGGATTGAAGGCGACGATCCGGCAGCCGCGATCGACCGCGTCCTTGAGCGGGTGGAGGATACGCGGCGAATTGGTGCCGGGATTCTGCCCGACGTAGAAAATGGCGTCGCAATGCGCGAGGTCGTCGAAGGTGCAGGTGCCGACCGGCGTACCCAGCACGGTCTTGAGCGCGACCGAGGTCGTCTCGTGGCACATGTTCGAACTGTCGGGCAGGTTGTTGTGCCCATAGACGCGAGCGAACAGTGCATAGAGGTAGGAGGCTTCGAGCGCGGCCTTGCCCGAAGCATAGAAGGTGGTCGACTTCGGCTCCAGACGCCGGAGTTCGGCGCCGATCGCGGCAAAGGCTTCGCCCCAGCCGGTCTCGACATAGCGATCGCTCGCCGCGTCGTAGCGCATCGGATGAGTGAGCCGGCCGACCCGCTCCAGATCATAGTCCGACCAGTCTGCGATCTCCGATACGGGGTGCTTTGCGAAGAAGTCCGGCGTGCACCGGTCGCCGGTCAGGTCCCACAAAGTGGCCTTGGCACCATTTTCGCAGAATTCGACGAGGCCCGGATTGGGAACCTTGGTCCAGGCACAGGAAGTGCACATCGTTCCGCCGGGCTTGTTGAGGTCCGCCAGCGTGGCCAGCGCCCCCGCCCCTGCACCGGACGATCTGAGCGTCCCGATCATCCCGCGCACCGAGCCCCAGCCACCTACCGGTCCGCTATACGCCACTGTCGGCGCGGTGAGGGCCGCCTCTGCCGGTTGGTCGTCCGCCATGCTGCACCTCATCCTCGACTGGTCCGCCATCGCCTCAGCGGGACATCCCGATCCTACGCCACGAAGGCGGAACAAGCGGCGCCAATCGTCTGTTCCGGCGCCCTCCATCCGAACCTACCTGTTCCTTGGTGCGGAGCAAGCCGCTGAACCATTGGGGACTTTGAACGTTCAGAACGGGCCCGGCGTAATGGGCTCCGATATACAGCGAGGATATGTGACGCACGATCGTTCGGACATGCCCCCCGGCGGCCCCGCCCCCCTGCAGAGCGCAGGCGCCAATCCGGACATGTGCGACGAGCACAACGCGATCTTCTTCGCGGCGGTGCGGGCGACGCGCATGCCCATGATCGTGACCGACCCGCACGCGCCGGACCATCCGATCGTCTTCGCCAATCCGGCCTTCCTGAACATGACCGGCTACACCCCCGAGGAACTGATCGGGAAGAATTGCCGGCTGATGCAGGGTCCCGACACCGACCGGGACACTGTGGCCGAGGTCCGCCGCGCGATCGCCGAACGCCGCGAAACCGCCGTCGAGATACTGAACTACAAGAAGAGCGGCGCAAGTTTCTGGAACGCGCTGTTCGTCTCCCCCGTGTTCGATCGCGACGGCAAGCTCATCTATTATTTCGGGTCGCAGCTCGACGTCAGCCGCCGACGCGATGCCGAGGACGCGCTGCGCCAGGCGCAAAAGATGGAGGCGATCGGCCAGCTGAGCGGCGGGATCGCGCATGATTTCAACAATCTCCTGACCGTGATCCAGGGCTTCTCCGACATATTGAAGAACCGGCTCGAACAGCCCGAGCGATTCGACTTCGCCAAGGCGCGACGTCAGGTCGAGGCTATCTCGCAGGCTGCGGAGCGCGGCAGTTCGCTGACCCAGCAGATGCTCGCCTTCGCGCGCAAGCAGCGGCTCGACGGGCGGATCATCAACGTCAACGAGATGATCGAACAGCTCATGCCGGTGATCGAGCGCACGCTGCCCGACCAGGTCAAGGTCGAAAGCCGCTTCTCGGACCATGCCTGCAACGCCCGCATCGACACGACCCAAGCCGAACTCGCCATCATGAACGTGGTGATCAACGCACGCGATGCGATGCCCGGCGGCGGTACCATCACTATCGAAACCGCAACCGTGGCCGTGCGCGACGGCAGCGTTACTCTCGCCCAGCTGCCCCCCGGCCATTACGCACAGCTCACGATCAGCGACACCGGCACCGGCATGAGCCCCGACATATTGTCGCGGGTTACCGAACCCTTCTTCACCACCAAGGAACAGGGCAAGGGCACCGGCCTGGGTCTGTCGATGGTCTATGGCTTCGCGCGCCAGTCGGGCGGCGCATTGCTGGTCGAATCCGACGAAGGGGCCGGGACGAAGGTCCGCCTGCTGTTCCCGTGCGAGGACGGCCCGATCGAACCCGAAGGAAGCCGCCCCTCGCGGCGAGGCGAGCGCGCCCGGGGCGCCGAGACGATCCTGCTGGTCGAAGACCAGCCCGACGTCGCCGCTTATGCGCAGGACGTGCTCGAGGAGTTCGGATATCGCATTCTGCGCGCCCCCAACGGGATGGAGGCGATCGAGATTCTGAACAGTGACGAGGATATCGACATGCTGTTCACCGACCTGGTGATGCCGGGGCGGCTCAACGGCGTTCAGCTCGCCCGCCAGGCACGCAGGAACCGCCCGCATCTCAAGATATTGCTGACCACCGGTTACGCCGAGACCGCGCTCGAACGGATCGACGTGAGAGCCGACGAGTTCGACATCCTCAACAAGCCTTATCGACGCTCGGACCTTGCAACGAAAATTCGCATCGTGATGGACGGCCCGACCGGAGTCGGCTGAAGGTGGCAACGCCGTTAACCATGTTCTAACGACTTAGCCTCCATGGCTTCCCTGATAGCATTTCCGGGGAATCCACATGGCCCGCGCCACCAATCATGTCGACGTCGCGATCATAGGGGCGGGGCCGGCGGGCCTGACGGCGGGCTACCTGCTCGGCAAGCAGGGTTTTACCGTCACTCTGATCGAGAAGGACGCGAAGCAGGTCGGGGGAATCAGCCGCACGGTCGAGCATCGCGGTTTCCGCTTCGACATCGGCGGGCACCGCTTCTTCTCCAAGTCGCGCGAGGTGGTCGACCTGTGGAACGAGCTGCTGCCCGACGACTTCATCGAGCGGCCGCGCATGAGCCGCATTTTCTATCGCGGCAAATTTTATAGCTATCCGCTGCGCGCCTTCGAGGCGCTGCGCAATCTGGGGCTGATCCAGTCGACCCTGTGCATGGCGAGCTTCTTCCGCTGGAAGCTGTTCCCGCATCGCGAGGTGCGCAGCTTCGAACAATGGGTGGTCAACCAGTTCGGGTCGCGCCTGTTCGGCATTTTCTTCAAGACCTACACCGAGAAGGTCTGGGGCATGCCGTGCAGCGAGATGTCGGCAGACTGGGCCGCGCAACGAATCAAGGGGCTAAGCCTGGGCAAGGCGGTGCTCGACGGCATCCGCCGCTCGCTGGGCCTCAACCGCAAGCCCAATGACGGGATGCAGGCCAAGACGCTGCTCGAAAGCTTCCGTTACCCGCGCAAGGGCCCCGGCATGATGTGGGACGCGGCCCGCGACCGCATCCTCGAACAGGGCAATTGCCTATTGATGGGGCACCGGCTTCACCAGCTGTCGTGGGACGAGACCGCTGGCCTGTGGCGGATCGCGGCGATGGACGAGGCCGGGCGGCTGACCCTGATGACGGCCGATCATGTGATCAGCTCGGCGCCGATGCGCGAACTCGCCACCCGGCTGCATCCGCTGCCCGAAAGCCTGCCGCAGGCGATGTCGCTCGGCTATCGCGACTTCCTGACGGTCGCGCTGATGATCCGGTCGGAGGACCTGTTCCCCGACAACTGGATCTATATCCACGATGACCGGGTGAAGGTCGGCCGCATCCAGAATTTCCGCAGCTGGTCGCCCGAAATGGTGCCCGACCCTGCACTCGCCTGTGTCGGCCTCGAATATTTCTGCTTCGAGGGCGACGGGCTCTGGTCCTCGTCCGACGAGGCGCTGATCGAACTCGCCAAGCGCGAGCTGGCCGAACTGGGCCTGTGCGATCCCAGGCAAGTCGTCGGCGGCGCGGTGGTGCGGCAGGAAAAGGCCTATCCGGTCTATGACGATGCCTATGCCGACAATGTCGCGGCGGTCCGAACCGAGCTGGAGAGCCGCTATCCGACCCTCCACTTCGTCGGCCGCAACGGCATGCATCGCTACAACAATCAGGACCATGCGATGATGACGGCGATGCTCACCGCGCGGAACATCGCCGCCGGCAGGCGCCGTCACGATGTCTGGTCGGTCAACGAAGACGCCGAATATCACGAGGCCGGACGCGAGGGCGAGGAAGGGCCGACCGACGCCGTTGGCGTGAAGGCGGCGTTGGCCTCCGAGCGGCAGGTGCCGACCCGCCTGCCGGGCCGCAAGGCCGCCTGATCCCGATCGAACCGCCATGGCGGCCCTAGCCGATGACCCGGAGGCGAAGTACGCCTTGTCGCGCCCGCGCCTCGTCCTCGGCGTGGTCGCGCTGTGGCTGCTCGCCTGCTCCATCCTGACCGCCATGGCATGGCCGCATGTCGGTCCGCTCGAAATGTGGGACCCCGACGATTATCTGCGGCTGCAGCAAGTGCGCGACTGGCTCTGCGGGCAGAGCTTTTTCGACGTCACCCAATATCGCATCGATCCGCCGGGTGGCGTGCCGATGCACTGGTCGCGCCTGGTCGACCTGCCGCTCGCCGCGATCATCCTGCTTGCCAAGCCGCTGATCGGGATCGGTGCGGCGGAACGGCTCGCGGCGGTCGTCATCCCGCTGATCACGCTGGGTGGACTTCTTGGCGCCATCGCTCTTCTGACCGCACGTCTGACGGACCGGCGCACCGCGTTGCTCGCCGCAATGCTGGGCACCACCGCCCCGCTCATGCTGTTCCACCTGCTGCCGCTGCGGATCGACCATCATGGCTGGCAGACGATGCTCGGTATGACCGCCATCGCTGCGGCCTTCGATCGCAAGGCGGTGCGCGGCGGGCTGCTGTCGGGCATCGCCACGGCCCTGTGGCTCGCCGTTTCGCTCGAGGCACTGCCGATGGCGGGTCTGCTCGGCCTGCTCCTGGCGCTGCGCTGGACCGCAGGCGAGGGGGGCGGCCGCTTCCCCGCTTTCGCCCTCGCGCTCGGCGGGGGCACGCTCGCGCTGTTCGCTGCCACCCACGATCTCGCTGCCTGGTCGCGCCCCTGGTGCGACGCGGTGAGCCCCGCCTGGCTGGGACCGTTGGCGGCGACGCCGCTGCTGGCGGGAATGGGAGGGTGGTGGGCAGATAACAAAGGCCCGAGGCCGAAGCTGCTCCTTCTTACCGCCGCAGCAGCGTTGGGCGGCGCCCTGCTGATGACGACGGCGCCGGCCTGTCTTTCCGGCCCCTTCGGCCAGCTCGACCCAGTCGTCCGCCGCTTCTGGTATGAAAATGTCCCCGAAGGCCTGCCGATATGGCGGCAGGCGCCGGGCAACGCCATGCTGCTGCTGCTCTTCCCGCTTGTCGGCCTCAGCGGCAGCCTGCTCGCATGGCGCGCGGCGCGGCGCGAAACCGCCGCCATGCGCAACTGGACGACGATGCTGGCGCTGGCCGGCGGATCCTTTCTGCTGTCGCTGCTCGTCCAGCGTACCGGCGGCTTTGCGCAGGCCTGCGCACTTCCGGGCGCGGCGTGGCTGCTGGCACGAGCGCTCGACCGGATCGGGCGGCAGCGCCTGTCCGCGGTTCGCATCGCCGGCAGCGCGTTCGCGATCATGGCGCTGTCGCCGATCGGCGCGATGATTGCGGGAGAAGGCCTGCTGGCACTCCGCCCCACCGGTACCACGACGCAGGATGTAGCAGGCGCTACGCAGGGTCGCTCCTGTTTCGCCCCCTGCACAGGGCTCTCCGGTCTGGCACAGCTGCCACCGAGCCGGGTGCTGACCGGACTCGACCTCACACCTCGCCTGCTGCTGCTGACGCCGCACAGCTATGCGGCGAGCGGCCACCATCGCGGGGCGCCGGCCATGCGGCGCGTGATCGACGCCTTCACCGGCCCGCCTGAAGTCGCCCACCGCCTGATGGTGGATCGGTCGATGCGCCTGCTGCTGATCGACCCGGCGGGGAGTGAGGCCGGCATCTATGCGAAGGCCGCTCCTCTCGGGCTCATGGCGTTGCTGCTGGCCGGGAAGCCGCCGCCGTGGTTGCGTCCGGTGCCGCTCAAGGGCAGCTCCCTCAAGCTCTGGCAGCGTGTCGACTGAAGCAAAGGCGGTTCCGCCGCCGGTCGCTGCCCCCTTGCCGTCGCCCGCCGCGCGACATAAGGCCGATTCGCGATGTTTCGGTCCACTCCGCCTGTAACGCCCCCGTCCGGCTGGTGGACGAGCAGCTGGTACATCGTCCTCGTGGCGCTGCTGTCGGTCGTGCCGCTGCTTCATCCGCCGGTGCCGCCGCTGGTCGATCTGATGGGCCATATGGGCCGCTACCGCGTCGAACTTGCCGACCCCTCCTCGCCGCTGCTGACCGAATATTATCGGTTCCGCTGGGCGTTGATGGGCAATCTCGGCGTCGACCTGCTGATCATCCCGATGTCCAAGCTGTTCGGGCTCGAACTCGGCGTGAAGCTGATCGTCATGTCGGTACCGGCGCTGACGGTCACCGGCCTGCTGCTGGTCGCGCGCGAGGTCCATGGCCGGCTGCCGGCGACCGCCGGTCTCGTGCTGCCATTCGCCTATTGCTGGCCCTTCCAGTGGGGCTTCATCAACTATGTCTTCGCCATGGCGCTGGCGCTCAACGCCTTCGCCCTCTGGCTTTATCTCGCGCGGATGAGCCGGATCCGGCTGCGCGCGATCATCTTCCTGCCGCTCGGCTGCCTGATCTGGCTGGCGCACGGCTTTGCCTGGGGCGTGCTCGGCCTGCTCGCCTTCGCCGCCGAGATCGTCCGCATGCGCGACGTCGAGGGCCGCAGCTTCTTTGAATCACTGTGGCGGGGCAGCCTCCACTGCCTGCCGCTCGCCCCACCGATGCTGCTGATGATTGCCTGGCGATCGGGCGACGTCCAGGGTCAGACGACCGACTGGTTCAACTGGAAGGCGAAGTACGTCTATCTGATCTCGTCGCTGCGCAACCACTGGATGACGTTCGACATCACTCTGGTCGGCGGGCTGATCCTGCTGGTGCTGTTCGGGCTGACGACGATCGGCTGGCGGCAGATCGGCTTCGACATGCGGCGGACGCTGGGCGTGGCGACGCTCGTCCTCGTGATCGCCTATGTGCTGATGCCGCGTATCGTGATCGGTTCGGCCTATGCCGACATGCGGCTCGCCCCCTATGTCATCGCGGTCGGCGTGATCGGGCTGGTCCCGCGCTTCACCAATCGGACGGCGCTGAACGCCGTCGCGATCCTGGCGCTGCTGATCTTCGGCGTCCGCGTGTGGCAATCGACCGACCGCTTCGCGGCCTTTTCCGACTTTCAGGAAAGCCAGCTCAAGGCACTCAACCATGTCGAGCGCCACAGCCGGGTCTTCGCTCTGGTCGAACTGCCGTGCCTGTCGCGCTGGGAGTCCCCCCGTCTCGAACATCTCGGCGCGATGGCGATCGTGCGGCGCGAGGCCTTCGTCAACGGCCAGTGGACGATGCCCGGCGCACAGTTGCTCAGCATCGCTTATGCCCCGGCCAAGGGCTATGCCGAGGATCCGACCCAGGTGATGCGCCCGCGCCATTGCCGTGCGCGCTGGGCGCGCAGCATCGAAAGTTCGCTGGCGCTGTTTCCACGGCAGGCGTTCGACTATCTCTGGCTGATCAACGCGTCGCGCGACCATTGGCCGGTCAACGACCCGACCCTGAAGCTGGTCTGGGACGGCGGCGAGCGCGGCGCGCTCTATCGCATCGTCGGAGCGGCAACGATCGCGATGGACACGCCTAAGGGCATGCTCAAGCTCGCCACCCAGTGACGTTCCGCCCCGAACAGGGCGGTCAGCACGGCATTGACGGGGCGCGACGGCATCGCATCGTCGCCGCCTTCCTTGCCGGTGACCTTGCCGATCAGGCGCACCAGCGCGATCAGCGGGAAGAGCAGGGTGTTGAAATGCGACAGGAAGCGCGGCGCCAGGCCGGCGCGCTGGAACGTCTCGCGCAGCTGCCGTCCGGTATAGCGACGCTGATGATGATGGGCGACGTCGTGCGCGCTCCACATCCACGGCGCCCCCGGCACGGTGACGAGGATGCGCCCGCCCGGCGCCAGCTTGGTCCGCAGATAGGCGAGCGCCTCGACGTCCTGCGGGATATGTTCGAGCACGTCGAGCAGCACGATCAGGTCATAAGCGCCATCGTCGAGCGGAACATGGGGCAGATAGCCGCCCTTGATCGATAGGCCGCTACGCTGCTCGGCAAAGGCGCGCGCATCGTCGTCGGGCTCGATCGCATCGACGCTGCCGAAGCGCTGGAGCAAGGCGAGGTTGGAGCCGGTGCCGGCGCCCACCTCGAGGATGCGGAGCGGTCCGGCCTTGGGACGGTGGCGCTCGATCAGCGCGGCGATGATCTTGCGACGCGCGACGAACCACCAATGGTCCTTGTCGATCTCTGCCATCCGGTCATAGGCGGCGCGGTCCATCAGGCACGGTCCCTGGCTTCAGGATCGGGGCAGCCGATCCGGTCGCGGACGATGTAGATCGGCCGCTTCTTGGTTTCGACGAGGATCCGACCGACATATTCGCCGAGGATGCCGAGCGACAACAGCTGGACGCCGCCGAGGAAGAGGGTGGCGACCATCAGCGACGGATAGCCGGCGACGTCGGCGCCATAGATCAGCGTGCGGACGCCGATGAAGACGGCATAGACGAAGGCGATGACCGCGATCAGCGCGCCGACATAGGACCAGACCCGCAGCGGCGCGGTCGAGGCCGAGGTGATCCCGTCGATCGCCAGCTGCCACAGCTTCCAATAGTTGAACTTGGTGGTGCCGACGGCGCGCTCGGCGCGGTCATATTCGACCGCCGTCTGGCGGAAGCCCGACCAGGCGAACAGCCCCTTCATGAAGCGGTTGCGCTCGGGCATCCGCTTGATCACCTCGACGACGCGGCGATCGAGCAGGCGGAAGTCGCCGGCATGTTCGGGAATCTTGTCCTTCGACAGCCAGTTGTGCGCCCGATAATAAAGATCGGCGGTGAGCCGCTTGGGCAGGCTGTCGGTCATGCGGTTGCGGCGCACGCCATAGACCACGTCATAACCTTCGCGCCATTTGGCGATCATCTCGCCGATCACCTCCGGCGGGTCCTGCATGTCCACGTCGATCGGAATGACCAGCTGGCCGCGCGCATTGTCGATGCCAGCAGACAGCGCCGCTTCCTTGCCGAAGTTGCGCGACAGGGAAAGCGCCAGCACGCGGGGATCAGCCTCATGCGCGACCAGAATCGCCGCCATCGTCCGATCGCTGCTGCCGTCGTCGACGAACAGGATTTCCCAGGCAATTGTCCGTCCTTCGGGATCGACGAGCGCGTCGAGCACCCGCGACATGCGCGTCACGAAGGGCGCAACCGCGTCTTCCTCGTCCTTCACGGGAACGATGACCGACAGAAGCGGCGTCGAAGAAGGCAGAGTGCTCATTCGAACACCCATTGGCGGTTCAGCCAGAAGACGAGAAGCGGGGTCACGCATAGCACCAGGGGATAGGGGGCCCAGATCGGAAGGTCCATATGCTGGACCAGCAACCAGACCCACAGGCTGTTGAGTGCGAAGCTGATCAGCGAGACGATCGCGAAGCGCAGGATGCGGACCGTCTGCCGGTCGCGCGAACCATGGCCGCGAAAGCTCCATTTGCCATGGATGACATAGCCGGTCGCGGCGGCCCCGACGAAGCCGAAGGTCCAGGCCAGATTGGGGTGCATCCCCGCCAGCTGCACCAGCGCGTGATAGATGCCGATGTTGACGACCGAGGCCAGCGCGCCGGTGACGCCATAGCGCACCAACTGGCCGAGCAGGGCCATGCGCTCGCGGGACAGGATCGGGATGTCGGACATCGGTCGCGCTCTTCCACAAAAGCGCAGAAGCGACAAGCGGTCCGCAATAGGAGACGCCGACGAGGGAGGAACACGCTCCCCGGGGCAAGGGAACCCCGAAGGAGCGCCTCCCGTGGGGTGGAAATTGCCAGTCCGATCCCCGCGTGTCCGTTTCCGGATGACCGGAAACACAGCATTCCGAAGCTGAACGCCAGCCTAACAATAGCGCAACGAGCCTTGCGAAGGAGCGCCAAGGCCGTTGCGGCAGGTGCAAGCTCGTCCTAAGCGGGCGCGATGCAGGACCAGCCCGAGACCGCTTTCGAAGACCGCATGATGGCGTGGATCGAACGGCACTGGCGCAGCATGATCTGGCTGCTCTTCCTCGGCACCTGCGTCTATTTCCTCTATTATAAATGGGGCCAGATCCGCTGGCTGGCGCTCAGCGACACCGATGACAATCTGCGCCTCGCCGAGGTCAAGGCCTGGCTCGGCGGGCAGGGCTGGTTCGACCTGCGCCAGTATAAGCTGGCACCGCCCGAGGGGTTGAACGTCCACTGGTCGCGGATCGTCGACTTGCCCATCGCCGGACTGATCCTGCTCTTCCAGCCGCTGTTCGGCGCGTTCACCGCCGAGCGGATCGCGGTCGCGGTCGCGCCGATGCTGGCGCTCGCTCCCGCGCTGTGGGCGCTGGTGATCACGACCCGCCGCATCATCCACCCCCGCGCCTATCCGGTCGCCTTCGCAATCCTGATGTGCGCGCAGACGACCCTGTTCATGTGGATGCCGCTGCGCATCGACCATCATGGCTGGCAGCTGGCGTCGCTGCTGATCGTGGTGGCGGGGATCGCCGACCCGTCCGCCCGGCGCGGCGGTGTGCTCGCCGGGGCGGCGAGTGCCTTCTCGCTCAGCATCGGCCTCGAACTGATCCCGCTGATGGCGGTGGCGGGCGCGTCGATCGCGCTGCGCTGGGCGATCATCGGCGCGCCCGACGACGCCCAGCGGCTGCGCAGCTATGCCGTGTCGCTCGGCGGTGGCTGCGCGATCGGCTTCG
Source organism: Rhizorhabdus sp. (assembly GCF_018006725.1). Taxonomy (GTDB): domain Bacteria; phylum Pseudomonadota; class Alphaproteobacteria; order Sphingomonadales; family Sphingomonadaceae; genus Rhizorhabdus. The sequence continues at coordinate 40,588 of NZ_JAGMXV010000001.1, read as the reverse complement.
CCGCCTTCGCCTCGAACGACAATCGCGCGATGGTCTGCGACGTCCTGTCGCCGGTCTATCTGTCGACCTTGCTGCTGACATCGGCGCTGATGACCGCGCTCAGCTTCCTGCGCGGCGACCGCCGGATGCTGCGGCTGGCGTTGCTGTTCCTCGCTGGCGCGGCCATTGCCGGCTTCTACGCGGTCAGCTTCCCGCAATGCCTGGGACGGCCCGAGGCGATTTCGCCCGAGCTCGAACAGCTCTGGTTCTCGCACATCCGCGAGGTCAAGCCGATCTACGCCAAGCCCTGGCGCGACGCCCTGCAGACGAGCTGGCTGCCGATCATAGGGGCAATCGGCGCGATGCTGGCGGCCTGGCGCTCGCGCGGTACCGCCGCCGGGCCGGTCTGGGCGACGCTGGCGCTGCTCAGCCTGCTGGCAACCGCCGGCCTCGGCTGGCAGTCGCGCTTCGGCCCGCAGGCGCAGCTGCTGGCGGTGTTCGGCGCGACCTGGCTCGGCTGGCTGCTGCTGCCGCGCCTGCTCGATTCGAGCTCCTCGCTCGTCCGCGTCGGCGGGACATTGCTCGTCTTCTTCGCGCTTTCGGGTCAGCTGGCTCAGTTCGCCGCGATGCTGCCCAAGTCGGCCAAGGAGCAGAAGCGCGCGAAGGTCGTCGCCCGCACCGAAGGCAAGCCGCGCCGCTGCGTGACCTTGCCCGCGCTCGCCCAGCTGGACAGGTTGCCTGGCGCGACGATGCTGACCTTCGTCGATCTGGGGCCGCGCCTGATCGCGATCACGAAGCATAGCGCGGTGGCCGGCCCCTATCATCGCAATGGCGCTGCGATCCTCGACGTCCACCACGCCTTCCGCGCGACGTCGCCCGAAGTGGCGCATGAGGTCATGCGGCGGCGGGGTGCGACGATGCTGCTGCTCTGCCCCGGCATGGCGGAATCGACCATCTACCGCGCACGCGCGCCGCAGGGCTTCTACAGCCAGCTGATCGATGGAGCGGTGCCCGACTGGCTGGAACCGGTCGAACTTCCGGCCAATTCGCCCTTCCGGCTCTGGAAGATGGTGCGCTGAGAGATAGCCCGACCCTTGCGGTCAGGCGACGCCGAACGACGTCCTGATCCCGTCGATCACGAATTGCGCGGCAAGCGCGGCGAGCAGCACGCCGAGCACGCGGGTGATCATCGCTTCGAGCTTCGGCCCCAGCACGCGCATCAGGGGCCCGGCGGCGAGCAGCGCAACCAAGGTCAGAGTCAGTACGGCGGCAAGCGCGGCGAGCACGACGAAGGTCTGCGGCAGCCCATGGCTGCGCGAAACGAGCAGCATCACCGTCGCGATCGATCCGGGACCGGCGATCATCGGGATCGCCATCGGGAAGACCGAGATGTCCTCGATTGGCCGGCGCTCCTCGGCCGCCTTGCGGCTGATCTCGTCGGCGCGGCCCTCGCGGCGCTCGGTGCGCTTCTCGAACACCATTTCCAGCGCGATCAGGAACAGCATGATGCCGCCCGCGATGCGGAAGGCATCGAGGCTGATGCCCAAAGTCGCCAGCAACTTCTCGCCGACCAGCGCAAAGACGAGCAGCAGGACGGTGGCGATCACGGTCGAGCGGATCGCCATCGAACGCCGCTGCCCATGCGGTGCGTCGCGCGTCAGGCTGGCGAAGATCGGCGCGCAGCCCGGCGGGTCGATGACCACGAACAGGGTCACGAAAGCCGACAGGAACAGCGCGAGCATGTCGGGCTCGAACAGCGACATTCAGATCGCGTCCGGGGCCAGCGCGACGCCCGTGCGGCGATGCGCGGCGACCAGCGTGTTGCGGAGCAGGACGGCGATCGTCATCGGCCCGACCCCGCCGGGTACCGGCGTGACGGCCGAAGCCACCGCCGCCGCCTCGTCATAGGCGACGTCGCCGACCAGCCGGGTCTTGCCGGGCTCCGCGCCGGGCACGCGGTTGATGCCGACGTCGATCACCACAGCGCCGGGCTTGATCCAGTCGCCGCGCACCATTTCGGGGCGGCCGACCGCCGCGACGACTATGTCCGCGCGCTTGACGACCTCGGGGAGGTCGCGGGTGCGGCTGTGCGCGACGGTGACGGTGCAGCTTTCGGCCAGCAGCAGCTGGGCCATGGGCTTGCCGACAATGTTCGAGCGACCGATTACCACAGCGTTCAGGCCCGACAGATCGCCGATACGGTCCTTGAGCAGCATCAGGCAACCGAGGGGCGTGCAGGGGACATAGCCGGGCTGGCCCACCGCCAGCCGTCCGGCGTTGACGACATGAAAGCCGTCGACGTCCTTGTCGGGATCGATCGTCGCGATCACCTGCTGCTCGTCGAGCGGAGCGGGCAGAGGCAGCTGGACGAGAATCCCATCCACCCGGTCGTCCTCGTTGAGCTGGCGCACGAGTGCCAGAAGCTGGTCCTGCGTCGCATCGGCGGGCAGGCGGTGCTCGAAGCTCTCCATCCCCGCTTCGACGGTCGCCTTGTGCTTCGAGCGGACATAGACCTGGCTCGCGGGATCTTCACCGACCAGCACCACCGCGAGGCCCGGCGCGCGACCAGCCTGATCGCGGAACGGGCCGACCAGCGCCGCTACACGCCCGCGCAGCCCTGCCGCGAATGCCTTGCCGTCGATGATGTCCGCGCTCATGCCTTGTCCCTGACGATGGTTTCGAGTGCGGCCGCGAGACGCGCCGGATCACCCCGTATGTCGAGCCTCTTTAGACGCGATGTGGCGCCGCTGGCCAGAGTCACGTCCCGGCGCGCCACGCCCAGCGCCTTGGCCAGCAGCCGGACGAGCGCCTCATTCGCCGCGCCATCGGAGGGCGCCGCGCAGAGCTTGACCATGAGCCAGCCGCGATCGTCGTCTCCCCGCGCGATCCCTTCGATCGCGTCCCGGCCGGCGCGCGGCGTGACGCGGACGGCGAGCTTCAATCCGTCCGCCGTATGAGTCCAGACCGTCAGACGCCCGCCGAGGCGGCCTGGACGATGCCGTAACCGATCACCATCCGCGCGATATAGATCAGCAGCAGGACGACGAGTGGCGACAGGTCGAGCTGGCCGAAGTCGGGCATGATGCGGCGCACGGGGCGGTAGACGGGCTCGGTAATCTTCTGCAGCGCGAAGAGCACCTGCCGGACGAAGTCGTTATAGGTGTTGATCACATTGAAGGCGACGAGCCAGGACATGATTCCCTGGATGATCACGATCCAGGTGAACACGCCCAGCAGCATGTCCACGATCTGCAACAGGAGAACCAGCATCTAAGCCCCTTCGCGAATGACCCTCATGGCATCACGGCCCGATGTAAGGACGTGCGGGCGATGGGGCAACCGTCAGAGCCGGCCCACGTCGTCCGTGAGTCGAAGAAACCCACGCGATCCGGCAGGCCCAGCGCCTCGGCGAGATTCTTGAGGTCCTCAGCGCGGCGCAGACTGGCCAGCACTTCCTTGCTGTCCTCGGGATCATCATCGTCATCTGACGCGACGCTGGGAACCGATAGCTTAGCGCGTCACCGCCTCTCGTCCGTACAATCCGCAAAGGATTGCGGGTAACCCCGAATGGCGCCCCGCGCCCGCTCAATGCGATGGGAGCATCAACAGGAACGACAGCGGCGGATCAGCGATATCCGCGGGAATTGAGACGGATGCTCGAACGGTTGAAGGATATTTCCCGCCACGCTCTGGCCCGGATCACCGGCCAGTCGGAAGCGAACGACGATGACCGGCGCCGCAGCGAGCGTGTCGAGACGCTGATCTTCGGAACGGTCATGTCGGGCGGCGAGATGGTGCCGGTGCGCGTGCTCGATCTTTCGTCCGGCGGCGCGCGCATCGAACTGCCCGAGGCGCAGGCTATCCGCGATCTGGTCTGGCTGCACTGGCCGCGCCTGGAACGGCTCGGCCGGGTGATGTGGGCGGAGGGCCGGTCGATCGGCGTCAAGTTTGCCCAGCCGCTCGGCCCACAGGAATTGCAATCGATCCTGGCGGCGTAAGTCCCAGATCCTTCCGCCGGCGGTGCTCAGGCCAGCGCGCTGCAGCGGACAGGATGCCGCCGGGGATCCAGTATGTGTAGCATTGCGTAACGCGCCGCTGCCTTAGTGCAGCGCACGCCAGAGGCTGTAGAGGCTGGTCGCGCTCAGGACGATGCCGACCAGCAGCATGAGACGCCTGGCCTCGATCCTCTTCGCGAGAATCGCTCCGAGGGGTGCCGCCAGCAGACCACCGATGATGAGACCGACTGCCGCGATCGAGAAGGCCTCGAGGCCGAGCGTCAGGATGAAGGTCAGCGAGATGGTCGTCGTCAGGAAGAACTCGACGGTGTTGACCGTACCGATCGTGTAACGGGGCTCGGTCCCCTGAACGAGCAGGTTGGACGTGACCACCGGGCCCCAGCCGCCACCGCCGGCCGCGTCGAGAAAGCCGCCGGCAAGTCCCAGCGGCTCGACCACCTTTGCCGCCTTGTAGACGCCACCATGGTTCATCCGCCATGCCCGCCATAGCAGATAGAAGCCGATGCCCGTGAGATAAGCCATGACGAAGGGGCGGGCGACCGAGCCGTCGATGTTGGACAATATATAGGCTCCGGTGATGCCGCCGAGCATGCCTGGCACGACCAGCCGGCTGAACAGCTTCCAGTCGATATTGCGATGATAGACATGGCTGACCGCCGAGGCGGCGGTGGTGAAGCTTTCGACCAGATGGACGCTGGCCGAGGCGCGCGCAGGAGCCACGCCCATCACGCTGACCAACAGGGTGTTGGTGATGACGCCGAACGCCATGCCCAGTGCGCCATCGACCAGCTGGGCGACGAAGCCGACCCCGATGAAGGGCAGGATCGAGTGGACTTGCTCCATCGTGAGTTCGGGCAACACGAACATGGCAGCTTTTCTCCCCTGCATCGGACGATAGGCCGGATGCCGTCCCCGCTATGCCTCCGTCCTTATCTCAATCAAATTAATCGACAAGGCGCGAGCGGGCCAGTTCTTCTTCGCCGGACGCAAGAGAAACTTCGACTTCGCCGCGCGCCGGCACATCAGTCGAAGCGGAAGCCGGATATCATCGTGCCCAATACGGGCTCGCCGTAGATTTTCTTCCCCGGCCCCTGCGAAGCACCCGCCACCACCATCAATGGCAGCAGATGCTCCTCGCGCGGATGGGCGTAGCGTCCGGCCGGGGCCTCTGCCCAGCCGGCCAGCCGTTCTGCACGCCCCTCGGCCGGCCCCTCGACCGCCGCGCCGAGCCAGTCGTCGAACAGGCGCGAAGGGTCTGCCGCTCCGGCCTGTCGATAGGCCTGCATATTGTGGAAGCTCATGCCCGCCCCGACGATCAGCACGCCCTCGTCGCGCAGCGGCTGCAGCGCCGCGCCGGCCTGTGCCGCGAGCAGCGGATCGAGCCCCCGGTCGAGCGACATTTCGACCACCGGTATGTCGGCATCGGGAAAGGCGATCATCAATGGCACGAAGGCGCCGTGGTCGAGGCCGCGATCGAGATCGACGCCGGCGGCCAGCCCGGCGTTGCGCAACAGTGCCGCCGCGCGTTCGGCCAGCGCAGGATCGCCCGGCGCCGGATAGCGCAAGCGATAGGTGTGCTCCGGAAAGCCATGATAGTCGAAGATGAGGTCGGGCCGCACGGTACCGGTCAGCCTGAATCCCTCGGTCTCCCAATGGCCGGTGACGATCAGGATCGCGCGCGGCCGTTCGGGCAGCAGGCCCGGCAGATCGCGCAGGAAGCGCTCCATCCCCGTCCACATGCCCTGCGGATCGTCCATGAAGAAACAGGGGCCACCGCCATGCGGGATGTAAAGGCTGGGCATCGTCATGCGCAGAAGATCGGTCGGCCCGCCGAGCATTGCAAGGCGGCTGTCCCGATCTTCCCCGCAGGGGTCATCGACAGGTCCCGAAGTCCGTGCCAATCCTTGCCGCGCGGCGGCCGGGGGGTCGCCGGCACAAGGAGAGACATTTCATGTTCAGCCACATCATGCTCGGTGCGAACGACATCGCGGCATCCAAGAAATTCTACGACGCCATTCTCGGCGTTCTGGGCGTCGCCCCGGGCGCGGGCGGCGACGACCGCGTGTTCTGGATGACGCCCACCGGCATCTTCGCGATCACCAAGCCGATCAATGGCGAGCCCGCCGGTCCCGGCAATGGCAGCACGATCGGCTTTTCGGTTTCCGGTCCCGAACAGGCCGATGCCTGGCATGCCGCCGGTCTGGCCGCAGGCGGCAGCGCTTGCGAGGATCCGCCCGGTGTGCGTCCCAGCAGCATGGGCGACCTCTATCTCGCCTATCTGCGCGACCCCGCCGGCAACAAGCTCTGCGCTCTGCACCGCATGGGTTGAGGGGGGCTCCCCGGCACCTCGGTGCCGGGGACCTGCTTCAGGCTTCGCGGGAGCGGGCGTCGGCGAAGATGGTCCAGACGCTGATGAACATCGCCGCGATCACCGGCCCCACGACCAGGCCGTGGATCCCGAACACCTCCAGTCCGCCCAGCGTCGTGATCAGCACGACATAGTCGGGCAGGCGCGTGTCGCGGCCGACGAGTATCGGGCGCAGGATATTATCGACCATGCCGATGACGAGCACCCCGACACCGACCAGGATGATCGCCTTCACCACCGCGCCCGTCGCAAGCAGGTAAAGCGCAACCGGCACCCAGACGAGACCGGCGCCCACGGCAGGAATCAAAGAGGCGATACCCATCATCGTGCCGAGCAACAGCGCGCCCTCAAGCCCCAGCGCCCAGATCGCCACGCCGCCCAGCGCGCCCTGGACGATGGCGACGACCATGCTGCCCTTGATCGTCGCGCGGGTCACCACGATGAAGTTCCGGACCAGCGCATTGCGCTGATGCGGTTCGAGCGGCACGGCCTCGACCACCGACTTGCCGAGTTGCTCGCCATCGCGCAGCAGGAAGAAGGCTAGGTAAAGCATCACGCCGATGATCAGCGTGAAATGCAGTGCCTGCTGCCCGACCAGAAGCGCCCGTCCCGCCAGCGCGCCGAAACTGCCGCTGAGCGCTTCGGTCAGCTGGCGCCGCGCCTGATCGAAGTCGGTCCAGCCCGAACGTCGCAGCAGATTCTCGGCCCAATCGGGCAGCGCCGCCGTCATCTGGCCGAACAGCTGGGCCAGATCGATCTGCCCCGACTGCATCTTCGCATAGAAGCTCAGCAACTCATCGATCAGCGCCGAGGCAAGGAACAGCGCCGGCAGCACGACGATCACCGTGATCAGCAAGAGGGTAAGAAACGCTGCCCACCCTTCCTTGCCCGGCATACGCCGCTGCAAGGCCTTGTTGACCGGATAGAAGAGGATGGTGAGCACCAGCGCCCACAGGATCGACCCGAACAGCGGCGCGATCACCACCGCGAAGCCCAGGCTGACGAGCAGGACGATCAGCAGAAACGTCCCCTGCTCATAGCGAATCGGCTTCTGTTCCCCCGCGTCCATTCGTCACTCCCGCCCGGACCCCCGATTTCGGGGATCGCTCCTGTCAGGCAAAATGCCACGGCTTTCGTGACGGTTCCATCGGGCGCATCTTTTCCCGCCGCCAAGGGGGATTACGTGCGGATGCGGATCAGCTGGCCGGCGCGACGGCGTCTGCGATCAGCTTCTTCGCCGGCGCGCCATTCCAGTCCATCGCGCCATAGACGCGCCACAGCTCCTTGCCCTGCGCGTCGTAGAAGACGGTGGTCGGCAGCGTCTCGGTGCCGAGCGCCTGCATCAGGACATTCTGCTGGTCCGAATGCCGCGTCAGCGCCTTGAACCCCTTCTGATCGAAGAAGGGACCGATCACCTTGGCGCCTTCAAGATCCTGGCTGACCGTGATCAGGCGGAAGCGGTCTTCCTCCTGCGCCATGCGGTCGAGCGCGGGCATTTCGGCGACGCAAGGCGCACACCAGGTCGCCCAGAGGTTCACCATCAGCGGCTTGCCGCGAAACTGGGTGAGCGTCGCAGGCCCGCCCTTCTCATCGGCGAAGGGAATGGCCGGCATTTCCTTGCCGCGCTGCGAAATATCGACGCGGCCCACGGATTCGGCGGGAACGCCGCCTTGCGGGGCGTCCTTGGGTTTACTATCGCAGGCGGCCAGCGCCAGAGCGAGGAGACAGGCAATCAACGGCCGCACGAACAACTCCAACAAGATGTGGGGAGGGCGCTTCGCCGAAGGCCCCGCTGCAGTCATGCGCGAGATTAACGCCTCGATCCCGTTCGACAAGCGGCTTTGGCAACAGGACATCGCCGGGTCGAAGGCGCATGTCGCCATGCTGGCCGCGCAGAAGATCGTGACCGACGCCGACGCCGCCGAGATCACCCGCGGCCTGGACGCGGTCGCCGCCGAATATGCCGAGAAGGGCGTACCAGTGGACCTCGCGCTGGAGGACATCCACATGGCGACCGAGGGCCGGCTGGCGGAGCTGATCGGCGCGCCCGCAGGACGCCTTCACACCGCACGGTCGCGCAACGACCAGGTCGCGACCGATTTCAAGCTGTGGGTCCGTGACGCGATCGACGCGGTCGATGCCGGGCTTCAGGCGCTGCAGGTCGCGCTGGTGACACGCGCCGACGAGCATGCCGCCAGCGTGATGCCAGGCTTCACCCATCTCCAGGTCGCCCAGCCGGTAACGCTCGGCCACCATCTGATGGCCTATTATGAGATGATCGGCCGCGACCGCAGCCGCTTCGCCGACGCGCGCAAGCGGCTCAACCGCTGCCCGCTCGGCGCGGCAGCACTCGCGGGCACCGGCTTTCCGATCGACCGGCACAGGACCGCAGAAGCGCTGGGCTTCGAAGGCCCGACAGACAACAGCCTCGATTCGGTCAGCGACCGGGATTTCGCACTCGACTATCTGATGGCGGCGACCCAGCTCAGCCTGCATCTGTCGCGGCTGGCGGAGGAGTTCATCATCTGGGCGAGCCAGCCCTATGGCTTCGTCAAGCTGCCCGACAGCTATTCGACCGGCTCCTCGATCATGCCGCAGAAGCGCAACCCCGACGCGGCGGAACTGGTGCGCGGCCATTCGGGGCGCATCGCCGGCTGCATGACCGCGCTGGTGATGACGATGAAGGGCCTGCCGCTCGCTTATTCGAAGGACATGCAGGACGATAAGCCGCCCGTTTTCGAGGCGCACGACCTGCTTGCCCTGTCGATCGCGGCGATGACCGGGATGATCGAAACCGCCACCTTCGTCGCCCCACGCCTGCGCCAGGCGGCCGAGCAAGGCTTCTCGACCGCGACCGACCTCGCCGACTGGCTGGTCCGCGTCGCCGACATCCCCTTCCGCGAGGCGCACCACATCACCGGTACCGCCGTGAAGCTGGCCGAACGCGAGGGGCTGGCGCTCGACAAGCTGCCGATCGAGGCGCTGAAATCGATCGACGAGCGGATCGACGAGCGCGTCTATCAGGCGCTGTCGGTCGATGCCTCGGTCGAGAGCCGGTCGAGCCATGGCGGCACCGCGCCGTCACAGGTGCGCCTGCGCATCGCAGAGGCCAAGGCACGCCTGGGACTGGCGGCATGAGCGCGCGCCGCTACGCCGCCGGCGCCGCTGCCATCGCGCTGCTGCTGCTCGCCGGATGCGGCAAGCGAGACGCGCTGCGGCCGCCGGAGGGTCAGGCCCTGCCGCCCAAGCCGGCGACGGCGGCGACCCAGCCGACGGTGCAGGACTTGCTGACCCCGCCGGTCGAATCGCGGCCGGTGCGCAGCGACGACGTGCTGCGCCGTTCCGAAGAGCGGCCGGACGACCGCTTCAATCTGCCGCCGCCGGGCTGATCGCCGCTCCGGCAGAGGACAACCACATAGCCGCTGCCGGCCGAACCCGGCCTGCGGCCTTTTGCGGGCATGGCCCGCTCGCGCGACAACGGGGACGAGATGGACCATTTCGAGCTGAAGGACGGCGTGATGCATGCCGAGGGCGTGCCGCTGCCGGCGATCGCGGAGGCGGTCGGCACTCCGGTCTATGTCTATTCCTCGGCGACGATCGCCCGCCATGTCGCGGTGTTCCGCGAGGCGCTGGCGCAGGTCGAATCGGGACCGCAAGGACCGCTGATCGCCTTTGCGGTGAAGGCCAACCCCAACAAGGCGGTGCTGGCGACGCTCGCCGGCCTCGGCCTCGGCGCCGACGTGGTGTCGGGCGGCGAGTTGCTGCGCGCCCGAGCGGCCGGCATTCCTGCCGAAAAGATCGTCTTCTCCGGCGTCGGCAAGACTGCCGACGAGATGCGGCTTGCCCTGTCCGAGGGCATCTTCCAGTTCAACATCGAGTCCGAGCCCGAAGCCGAAATGCTGTCGGAGGTCGCCTCCGCCCTGGGCGTCGAGGCGCCGATCGCCTTCCGGATCAACCCTAATGTCGTCGCCGGCACCCATGCCAAGATCTCGACCGGCGGGTCGGAGGACAAGTTCGGCGTCGCCTATGACCGCGCGCTTGCCGCTTATGCCCGCGCAGCCGAACTGCCCGGCCTGACGGTGCGGGGCGTGGCGGTCCATATCGGCAGCCAGCTGACCGATCTCGCCCCGTCGCGTGCTGCCTTCGAGAAGATCGGCGCGCTGATCGCCGATCTTCGCGCCGCCGGCCATGCGATCGTCACGGCCGACCTCGGCGGTGGGCTCGGGGTGCCTTATGATCCCGCCAAGCCCGTCCCGCCGCTGCCCGCCGCTTATGGCGCGATGGTGCGCGAGGTGACGGCGGGCTGGGACGTGCGCCTGCTGTTCGAGCCGGGCCGCGTGATCGTCGGCAATGCCGGCGTGCTGCTTACCCGAGTCATCCGGGTGAAACAGGGCGTGACCGATCCTTTCGTGATCGTCGACGCCGCGATGAACGATCTGATGCGGCCGAGCCTCTACGACGCCTGGCACGATATCCGCAGCGTTACGCCGAACGGTGCCGACATGACGGCGAACATCGTCGGCCCTATCTGTGAAAGCGGCGACACTTTCGCCAAGAAGCGCGTCATGGATGCAGTCGAGCCGGGCGATCTGGTGAGCTTCATGACGGCGGGCGCCTATGGCGCGACCATGGGCAACACCTATAACAGCCGCGCGTTGACCCCCGAGGTGCTGGTTCGAGGCGACGACTGGGCGGTGGTGCGCGAGCGCCAGCCGATCGAGGCCCTGATCGCCGCCGACCAGCTTCCGCCGTGGATCTGAGGGAGAGAAGATGAAACCCGTTCGCAAGGCGATCTTCCCGGTCGCGGGCTTCGGAACCCGCTTCCTGCCGGCCACCAAGGCCGTGCCCAAGGAGATGCTGCCGGTAGTCGACCGCCCGCTGATCCAATATGCGGTCGACGAGGCCCGTGCTGCCGGCATCGAGCAGATGATCTTCGTCACCGGTCGCAACAAATATGCGATCGAGGACTATTTCGACTCCGCCTATGAGATCGAAAGCGATCTGGCGGCCAAGAACAAGACCGAATTCCTCGACCGGCTCGAAGCCACCCGGCTGACGCCCGGCCATGCAGCCTTCATCCGCCAGCAGCAGATGCTGGGCCTCGGCCACGCCGTCGCCTGCGCACGCGACCTGGTCGGCGACGAGCCCTTCGCCGTGCTGCTGCCCGACGAGCTTCTTTGGAACCCGGCGGCCCCCTGCCTGCAGCAGATGGTCGAAACCTATGACGCCAAGGGCGGCAATGTCGTCGCGGTGCTCGAAGTGCCCGACGAACACACCCATCGTTATGGCATCGTCGATCCGGGGGCCTGCGAAGGCGCCGTGACCGAGGTTCTCCGCATGGTCGAGAAGCCTGCGGCGGGGACCGCACCGTCGCGCCTCGCAATCGTCGGCCGCTACATCCTCCAGCCCGAAATCTTCGCGCTGCTCGACAAGGGCGAGCGTGGCGCGGGCGGGGAGATCCAGCTGACCGACGCCATGGCCAAGCTGATCGGTACCCAGCCCTTCCACGCGCTGACCTTCGACGGCGAGCGGCATGATTGCGGCGACAATGCCGGCTTCATCCAGGCCAATATCGCGCTGGCCCTCGAACGGCCCGAACTGCGCGAGTCGATCCGGGCCTTCCTCAAGACGCTGGCCTGACGCGGCGGCCGCTCGCCGCGGCCTCAGGCAAACTCCTCGGTGGTCACCGTCGCCTGCATGGCGGGGCCATAACGGCTGCCTGCCACCGTCCGCTCGTTGATCAGCGCGTCGAGCTCGGCCATCCGCCCGGCGTCGAGCCGCACGTCCACGGTGCCCATATTCTCTTCCAGATGGGCGATGCTGCTCGTGCCGGGGATCAGGACAAGCGTCGGATCGCGGTGCAGCAGCCACGCCATCGACAGCTGCGCCGGGGTGCAGCCCAGCTCGGCCGCGATATCCGCGAATTGGCGCAGAAGCTCCAGATTATGGCTGAGATTGGGCTCCTGGAAGCGCGGCATCGTCCCGCGCAGATCGCCTTCGGCCGGCTGCCAGCCCGGCGCCATCGCCCCCGCCAGAAAACCACGCCCGACCGGCGAGAAGGCAACGAAGGTCGTGCCGAGCTGATGACAGGCATCGAGCACCGCGATCTCGGGGTTGCGCGTCCACAGCGAATATTCGGTCTGGAGCGCGGCGATCGGATGAACGCCATGCGCGCGGCGCAGCTGATCGGCCGAGCATTCCGACAGGCCGATCGAACCGATCTTGCCCGCCGCGACCGCCTTCGCCAGCGCCCCCACCGACTCCTCGATCGGGGTCTTGGGGTCGGGCCGGTGAAGATAATAAAGGTCGATATGGTCGAGGCCGAGCCGCTGGAGGCTCTTGTCGAGCGTCTCCGCGATCGAGGCGGGCGATCCGTCCACGGCGCGCGGATTGTCCGGCGTGATGCGAAACCCGCACTTGGAGGCGAGGACGAACTCGCTGCGGCGCGCCTTCAGCGTGCGGGCCACCAGGGTCTCGTTATGCCCGTTGCCGTAGATCGCCGCCGTATCGAGGAAGTCGACGCCCAGATCGAGCGCACGATGCAGCAGGCGCTCCGATTCGGCTTCGTCGGGCTGGGGTCCATAGGCAGCACTCAGGCTCATGCAGCCCAGGCCCATGGGATTGACCGAAAAGGGGCCGACTGCGCGCTTCGCCTGCATCATTATCTCCTCTTGTCCTGAAGCGGGTCTGCCACGGCGGAAGCGGCTTGGCAAAATGGGCGGTGCGGGCGACAAGCGGATCATGCACAGCCTGCCGCTTTTCCTGTCGTTGCAAGGACGTCCCGTGATCCTGATCGGCGAAGGGCCGGCCGCCGACGCCAAGCGAAGGCTGATCGAGCGCGCCGGAGCGATCCCGGTCGGCGAAGATGACAGTGCCGCCCGGATCGCCTTCGTCGCCTGTGAGGATGCGGAGGAGGGAGACGCCGTCGCGGCCCGGCTCAAGGCGCGCGGCCTGCTCGTCAACGTCGTCGACCGGCCCGCTCTGTGCGACTTCACCACGCCCGCCATCGTCGACCGGGATCCGGTCATCGTCGCGATCGGCACCGGTGGCCGCTCCGCCGGTCTGGGCAAGGTGCTGCGCCAGCGGCTGGAGACGCTGTTGCCCGCCGGGCTGGGGCGGCTCGCCGACGCGCTGTACGAAGGCCGCGAGGCGATCCGCCGCCGATGGCCGGCCCCCGACGACCGACGACGCGCCATAGACGCCGGGCTGGCGGAAGGCGGGCCGATCGATCCTTTTCGGGACGGCGCCGCAGCCTCGGTCGAGCACTGGCTCAAGGCCGAGGCCGCCGAGGTCGGTGACCGGCTCGTGCGTATCCGGCTCCGTTCGGATCATCCCGACGATCTGACGCTGCGCGAAGCCCGGCTGCTGGGCCAGGCCGATCGCATCTTCCACCGCGCCGATATCGCCCCCGCCATCCTTCACCGCGCCCGCGCCGATGCCGAGCGTATGGCCTGCGATGCGCCTCCATCCGCGCCGGGCCCCGGCCTGTCGCTCGATCTGGAGAGGGTGCGATGACGCCGGGATGGTCGATCGGCGAGGATGTGGCGCCGTTCCGCTGGGTTCACATAGACGGCCGCGAGAACGAGGCGTCGGCCGCGCTCGACCGAGCCGACATGGCACTGCCGGATACCGTGCGCCAGAATCTGCTGGCGATGGAAACCCGGCCCCGCTGCCAGTCGATGGGCGAGGGCGTGTTGATCAATCTGCGCGGCCTGCGCCTCCACCCCGATGACGACGGCGATGCGCTCGTCTCGATCCGCATGTGGGCCGAGCGGGGGCGCGTCGTCTCGGTCTGCTTTCGCCAGTTGGCGGGGCTCGACGAACTGCGTCAGCGGATGGAGCAGGGGGCCTATTGCGATCCCGGTGATCTGATCGCCGCTCTGGCGCTGGAGATCAGCCACAGGCTCGATCCGGTCGTCGCCGATCTCGGCGACCAGGTCGACGAATGCGAGCTCTCCCTGTCGGGCGACACGCTTCATCTCCGCCGCCACATAGCCCGCGCGCGATCGGCTGCGATCGGCTATCGCCGCTTCATCGTGCCCCAGCGACAGGCGCTGGAAGCGATGGCGCAGCTGCCGCAGGACTGGCTGGAGGATGACGACCGGGTCCACCTCCGCGAAGCGGCAGACCGGTTCGCGCGGATGAGCGAGGAGCTCGAGGCGGTGCGCGAGCGGTCGGCGCTTCTGCACGAGCAGATCACCGACCTGCGCGCAGAGAAGATCGACCGCCGGTCACTGATCGTCGCGATCGTCGCGCTGATCTTCCTGCCTCTGACCTTCGTCACCGGGCTGTTCGGCATGAATGTCGACGGCATACCCTATGCCCATCATCCCGCCTCCTTCTGGGTCGTGACGGGGTTCAGCCTGTTCGTAGGGCTGGCGGTGGGGCTGGCCTTCGTCGCGGCCCGCTGGTTCCGGGTCTGAGGATGGGCCTCAGCCAGCCGTGGGCAGGCTGTGGAGATAGGCTGCTATGGCGTCGGCGGCGCGCTGTGATCCGCTTTCGCCCCGCGCGTCGAAGGTTTCCTCATAGGCCCGATCCTGAATGTCGCGATAGGCGCCGTGCGACGCGAAGGCCTGGTCGACCGCAGCCATGAGGTCCGCGGCCGCGCCGACGACCGGGCCGAAATGCCAATGCCCGTAATTCTCGTCCTCGCGCCAGTCGACGCCATGGGCATCGAGGAACAGGCACGGCCTCCGCTCGCGCAGATATTCATAGACCTGGCTGCTGACGTCGCCGACGTACAGGTCGGCAAGACTCGTATAGCTCATGTCGATCGAACGGTCGCTGCCGGGGTCGACATATATGCGTGGATGGCCGCGATAGCCGTCGAACAACGGCTGCCACCGCGCCCGTGCACGCTGACCGTCGAGCAGGCGGACATGCGGGGCCACGATCAGATTGTAGCGATCCTGCGCCGCGAAGGCGGCGATGAGCCTTGCGCCCATCCGCTCCCAGGACCCCAGTTCGGAGAAATGGGGATTGTAGAGGACGACCGGACGATGGTCGCCGGGGAAGGGCGTCCAGGCGGGATCGCGCGCGGCGTCTGCCGCCTCGAATTTCGGATAGCCGACCACCGCATGCGCGCCTTCACGGATCAGCCCCTCGCGCAGCATCCGCCGGCGATGCTTGGCACCTGCCATCAGGACGAAATCGAACAGCCGGATGCGCGGATCGAAGCCCGCGGCCCGATCCCCGGCGCCGTGATCGAGGTGGATGAAGCGCGGATGCCGCACGCCCATGCGCTTCAGGACGATCGAGGTTCGTTCGGGCAGGGCAATCGCATCGAAATGTCGGAGGCGATGGGCAAGAACCACCAGCGTCAGGATCTTCGGCGGAACCGACGAGCCGGTCAGCCGCCGCGCCGATTCGAGCAAGGATGACTGGAGGCGCTCATAGTGGATCGAACTGCCGCCCAAGCGCTCGACGAGCCAACCGGCATAATCGATATGCCCGGTGGACGGGGACAAGATGGTGACGTCCATGTCGTCCCGCCGCCCGAGCAGGGCGGCGGTCGACAGGCCGTGCAGCATCTGGTGACGCTGGGCATTGAACAGGAAACATATGCGGAAAGGGCGATCGCGCTGAGCCACCATGTTCGACGGCATCCAAGTCCCGGAAGGAGAAGTGTCGCGCGCCATGGCCCGCAAGCCGACACTATGCAAGACGCGCCCGGAACAGTCTCGACAGAAATGGCGTTTCGGCTACTGAGGTCACATGCTCGAACTCTGGAACCATATCGTCGCGGATTTCGCGAACATCACCAGCCCGGCGGCCCTGTCGGCCTTCCTGCAGGTGCTGATGATCGACATCATGCTCGCCGGCGACAATGCGATCGTCGTCGGCGCGCTCGCAGCCGGCCTGCCACCGGACCAGCGACGGAAGGTGATCCTGATCGGTATCATCGCGGCGCTGGTACTGCGGATCGTCTTCGCCGTGTCGGTCAGCATGTTGATGAGCATCGTCGGGCTGGTCTTCGCGGGCGGGCTCCTGCTACTGTGGGTGGCCTGGCGCATGTTCCGCGAAATCCGCCATTCGGGAATGGCGGCCGGCGAGGATCCGACCGAACATGACGGCATCCCGCAATCCAAGACCTTCCTCGGCGCTGCCTGGGCGGTCGCAGTGGCGGACGTGTCGATGAGCCTCGACAATGTTCTGGCCGTCGCTGGCGCTGCACGTGAGCATCCTGGTATCCTCGTGATTGGCCTGTTGCTGTCGGTCGCGCTGATGGGCATCGCCGCCAACGTGATCGCGAAATATATCGAGCGCTATCGCTGGATCGCCTATGTCGGCTTGCTCGTGATCGTCTATGTCGCGATCAAGATGATTTGGGAGGGCTGGCATCAAGTCGCGCCGCTGCTCGCCTGAGCGGGGCACCCTGACCGCATAACGGCCCTCGCATTCCGGTGCGGGGGCTTTTTTTTGGCCCTCACCGTTGCAATAGTTTACGTTATTTTGCCTTCTTTATTCGAGAACTTCTGGATTTTTACTTCGTGAATTGTTTTCCAGCAATAAGTGTCGGAGTTTTTTACAACTGCAACACCATGGAATTGAGCCGGTCACCGTATTTGTTACTGGAAATCCTCCGCTGGATCGGCTATCGGCTGGACGCATGGATGGGGCCCTGCCTCGCAACCGACGCCGTGGAGTATCGTAATGCGTCCGTTCCTCAAGCTTCCCATGGTCATTGCCGGAGCTCTGGCTATCCTGTCCGCAGGAGCGGCGCAGGCTGCGCTGGTCGGGCAGTCGATCTCGACGGGCATCGCTGCGATGAAGGAATGGAACGTCGTCTCGTTCAACAATTTCCAGTCGTACAACCATGTCGATGGCCGGGTCTATGTCGGCGGAAGCTTCACGGCGGGCAGCAATTTCACGATCCAGAACAACAATATTCCCGCGAGCCAATATGGCACGCCCGCGTTGACCGTCGGCGGCAGCGCGCAGATGGCCGGCAGCGTCAACGCGGGTGGCGGAATCGCCGTCGGTGGGTCGGTCAGCGGCAATTTCAATAACAACGGCAACAATGTCGTGACCTATGGCGGATCCAACAGCGCCTTCGCGAACAACACCAGCTTCCAATATGGCGGCGCCAATTTCGCGAGCACGATCAACGCGCAGACCAACGATATCAAAGCCTCGTTGACCAGCCTCAGCCAGAATCTCGCAACCCTCGCCAATACGGCGGGCGTGACGGTCGGAGGCGACAGCAACAACCAGATGATCACCGTCGCCAACAGTGGCCTCAACGTGCTCAACTGGTCGGAGGCCATGTTCGAAGGCAATTCGAACCAGCAGCTGCAGATCACCCTGCCGACCAATGCCACGCTGGTGATCAACGTCGCCGGAACCGACATCGACTTCAATCGCAACTTCAATCGCTTCACCGGCGACAACCGCGTGCTGTTCAACTTCTATGAGGCGACCACGGTCGATATCGGCCGGCAGTTCAGCGGCTCGATCCTCGGCGTCTTCGCCGATATTACCGGCGGCAACAGCGGCAATATCGATGGCACGGTGATCGGCAATAACGTCCGCCAGAATGCCAATGGTGAGATTCACAACAATTATTTCCAGGGCGATCTGTCCAGCCTGTCCAGCACGAGCAACCCGGTGGTTGCACCGGAGCCGTCGACCTGGGCGATGCTGATCCTGGGATTTGGTCTGATCGGAGCGGCCATGCGCGCCCGGCGCGGGCGGGGCATGCTCCCGCAAGCGGCATGAACCGCAGAGGCCGCCTCGAACATGATGTAAGGGCCCGCTGTCTGCCGGGCCCTTTTTACGTGCAATCCGCATAGTTAACAGGAATTGTCCTGAATTGATTTGATGCGACCGTTGTTGGACAAACGTCGTCGGAGGACGTTCCGTTATGTCTCAGCGGGTTCACGCGTCTATCGCTGCTCTCGTGGAAACCGTGATGGACAGCGTCGCGGGCTATGAGCACATCGCGTCTCACACCCACGGCTTCGGCTGGTACAGCTATTGCGAGATGCACGCCCTGGAAAGGCAGCGGCTCGCAACGGCTCTGCGTCGGGCAATCGAGGCTCATGGCGGTCATGCCGAGTTGCACGGTACATTGCTGGGCAGCGCACACCGGCTTTTCCTCGATCTGAAAGCGGCCCTGCTGAACGGAGAGCAGTCAGCCGTCGATGAACTACTGCGAGGAGAAAGATTTCTCGCCGACCATATCCGCAAGGCTCATCGCGACGCAGGAACGCTGCCGCCGGACATCGAAGACATCATCGCCACCCTCTACCGCAACGTGCAATCGTCGATCGGCGAACTCGCAGCCTTGCGCAAGCGCATCGAAAGGGGCCAGCACCCCTCGCCAGGGCACCCGTAACGCAGAGCCATGGGGGCATGGGTGCTGCGTGCGATCGGATGGGCGGTAGCATTTCTCATCCTGACCAGTTCGGCAGGTCAGGCGATCATCTTCACTGTCGATCCAAACGAGCATAGTCTTGCCGGTCGTACCGGTCCGCGTGATGCGTTCGACTCGGTCGGACGCCTCGAGTGCATCGACCCGGCGATTCCCGGCATCACGCATATCGCCACCGCCTGGCTCGTCGGTAACAACCAGACGGCCATCACCGTCGCCCATGCCTTTTACAAGGTGCCGGCGCCGCCCTTCCGCCAGACCCCGCTCCTGTTGCCCATCAAGGAATGCATCTTCGTTCTGTTCAACCGTGACGAAACGGTCCGGGACATCTTCACGATCGATTATGTCCTGTCTCCCTGGGCCGACACTCGTCATCGCTTCGACAGCAGCTTCGACTTTGCGCTTTTGCGGCTCAACCGCCCCGCGGAGGGCGCCGTCCTTCCGACTTTGCGCCAGACCCGCTTTCAGGCGCGCAAGACGATAAGCCTGCTGGCGTTTCGCGCGGACGTACGCGAATCGCAGATTCTCCATGACAGTCGGGGATTGATCGACCGCTTCCCGCGAGCCCAGCTCCGCATCGATCTGCTCGATGCGAATGGTCCTTCGATCAGTGACGATTCAGCGCTGTTCGCCACGTCCGCCAATGCCGAGTCGGGGTCGTCGGGAGGCATGTATTATGATGAGCGGCTCGGCGCTGCGATCGGCATTCACCTTGGCTATCTCTGCGATCAGCCCAAGCCGGTATCGCGGTACATGCCCGCCGAGTGCTTCAATTATGGCCGCTATTTTACCCCACAATTGATGACAATGATCCAGGGGGTCGTGGAGGAACGTCCCGACATCACCCTGCTCGTCACACCCCAGCTTCCCCCGATGCGGCCACAATCCCCATTCGCCACAGACCCCATTTTCGGCGGAGCGGGGCGTTCTCAATAGCGCACCCGGTCAGGCAGTGAGGATGACTGAACCCGTGGTCGCACGCCCTTCGAGTGCCCGGTGCGCATTCGCAGCCTCCGCGAGCGGCATCCGCAGCCCGATCTCGACCTTCACCCGGCCGTCGCCGACCATGGCGAACAGCGCAGCGGCGGAAGCCTCCAGTTCGGACCGCTCGGCGATATAGTCGTAGAGGCGCGGCCGGACGACACTGAGCGAGCCGCGCTTGGCGAGTTCCAGCGGCGTGAACGGCGCGACTGGCCCCGACGCATTTCCGAAGCTCACCATCAGCCCGCGCGGCCGAAGCGAATCGAGCGATGCGGTCCAACTGTCGGCGCCGACGCCGTCGAACACCACGTCCACGCCCTTGCCGCTATTCGCTGCCCGCACAGTGGCGGCAAGATCCTCGAATGGGCAATCTATCGAGGTGCTTGCACCAAGCGCACTGGCAATGGCGGCCTTCTCCGCCGACCCTGCATGGGCGATGACCCGCACCCCGATAGCGCTTAGCCACTGGACGAGCATACGACCGACGCCGCCGGCCGCCGCCAGGACCAGCGCACTCTGGCCGGGCTGAACATGAGCGCAGCCATTGACGAGAATTTCGACCGTCAGCCCCTTGAGCAGGATAGCGGCGGCGGTCTCGTCGTCGATCGTGTCGGGCAAAGCGAGGAGCCGGGCTGCATCGACATCCTGCCAGCTCGCATAGCTGCCGGGCGCGGCGATAGCATAGCCCACCCGGTCGCCAGGCTGCCAGCGGCTGACGCCTTCGCCCACCGCCTCGACCACACCCGCAGCCTCGACACCGAGTCCTGCGGGCAGGGGCTGTGGATACAGCCCCGTGCGATGGTAGGTGTCGATGAAGTTTACCCCTACCGCATTGTGGCGGACCCGGACCTTGCCGGGGGGCACGGCAGTGGGTTCAAGCGCCACGGCTTCGATGACTTCGGGCCCGCCGAAGGCGGGGGCGACGAGGCGGAAATCGGACATCGGGGATTGAACTTTCAGGCGAGATGGTCGGCGAAGAAAGCCTCGGTCCGGCTATCGGCCAGTTGGGCGGCGTCCTCGACCCGGCGATTGCCCATCGTCGCCGCAAAACCGTGGTCGACCCCTTCATAGTCCCACAGCGTGACCTTCGGATGATCGTCGAGTCCGGCATGCATCCGCGCCTGCGCATCCTTTGGGACGAAGCCGTCGTTCCCGGCGATATGCTGGGCGTGCGGATGGGCGATGGCATGCGCCTCACCGAGCAACCCATCGATCCCGACGCCATAATAGCCGACGCTCGCATCGATGTCGGTGCGCGCGGCGGTCATGAAGGCGAGGCGGCCACCCAGGCAATAACCCACTGCGCCGACCTTCCGGCCGCCAACCATGCGGCGCGCTTCGCGGATGGTGGCTTCGATATCACGGATGCCAGCCTCCTGATCGAATTTGCCGAACAGGCCGAAGGCCTCCTGCAGTTCGGGCTCGACATCGGCATCAAGCTCGATGCCCGGACGGATCCGCCAGAACAGATCGGGCGCGATGGCGAGATAGCCGAGCTTTGCCCAGGCATCGCATTTGATGCGGATGCCTTCATTGACACCGAAAATCTCCTGGATGACGATGATCGCTGCCTTCGGCTCCGATGTCGGCTGCGAGGTATAAGCGAGAAACTCCTCGTCCCCGGTCAGGGTCTTGATCTCGGTGTAGCTTTTCACAGCAGTCCTCCTCGTCTCTCATGCTCGAGCAGCCACAGCTTGGTGGCTACGCCATGTCCGGCCGAATACTGGCCGATCGCGCCGCCATTCCCTAGCACTCGATGGCAGGGAACGACGATTGGAAAAGGGTTGCGGGCACAAGCCTGGCCGATGGCCCGGGGGCTCGACGCGGCGAGCCGTGCCACCTCGCCATAGCTGAGCGACGCACCGCATGGGATGGCAATGATCGCCTGCCGCAAGGCTTCCCCCCGGTGTGTTGCGGCGGGTGCAAGGGGAAGATCGAACATCTCGCAAGCGCCGTCGAAATAAGCCCTAAGCTGCATCGCTGCGCGGCCGGTTGGCGAGGCGGGATCAACCCTCTCGATCTCCGGACCGCCCCGTTCGCCACCGATGATGATGCGGTGCAGACAGCGCTCGTCACCCTCGATCAGAATCGGTCCGAGCGGAGAAGCCAAAAGGGCGGAGAGGATGGTCATGGACATGCGCCTGCGGAGACTCTAGCCATGGATATCGACGTTTCAATGACCCTTGGAGCCGCGCATGAAGATCACCGTCGACGTCGATTGCACGCCGGAGGAAGCGCGCCGTTTCATGGGCCTTCCGGACCTCTCGGTGGTTCATGACGTCTATATCGAGAAGATGAAGAAGATGATCGAGGAGGGCATTACACCCGACGCGGTCGATCAGATGATGCGCAACTGGATGCCGATGGGCGAAGCGGGGATGAACATGTGGCGTTCGATGTTCGACCAGATCGGTCGCACCGGCAGCGGTGGAAAATAGCCCGCACAGCGCCGCAGACGCCGCGACCATCTTTGCCCTGTCGAGCGGATCGCCACCGGCAGGCGTCGCGGTGATCCGTGTCAGCGGTCCCCGGGCGGGAGAAGCGATGGACGCGCTGCTCGGCGGAAGACCAAGGCCTGCGTCGAGGCGCGCCTCGCTCCGCACTATTGTCGACCCGATCGACCAACGTGCGCTCGACCAGGCACTGCTGCTCTGGCTTCCCGGGCCCGCCAGCGCCACCGGGGAAGATATGGCCGAGTTTCACGTCCACGGGGGCAGGGCGGTTGTGGCCGCCGTGCTACGTTCGCTCGGCGAACTATCGGGACTACGCGCGGCGGAAGCCGGCGAGTTCACCCGCCGCGCCTTCGCCAATGGGCGTATCGATCTGACGGAAGCCGAAGCGCTCGGCGACCTGCTGACGGCCGAGACCGAAACCCAGCGCCGTAATGCGCTCGCGCTGGCTGACGGGGCGCTAAGTCGCAAACTCGCCGACTGGCTCCAGCAGATTCTCCTTCTATCCGCGCGAGTCGAAGCGGTCCTCGATTTCGAGGATGAGGCGGACGTGCCCGACCTTGGCGAGGCCTTCACGGCCGAGCTCCAACGTTTATCGAGAGATGTCTCAGGGTGGTGCGATCGCCCTCCGGTCGAGCGCCTCCGCGACGGTATCCGGGTCGTTCTCGCCGGGCCGCCCAATGCCGGCAAGTCCACGTTGCTCAATGCACTTGCAGGACGCGAGGCAGCGATCGTGACGCCGATCGCCGGAACGACGCGCGACCTGGTTGAAGTGCCGGTATCGATAGGGGGCATAGCCTTTCTCCTGACCGACACGGCGGGCCTCCACGAAGCCGCAGCCGACGCTGTCGAGGCGATCGGCATTGCGCGCGCCCGGCAAGCGATCGAAAGTGCGGATATCCTGCTCTGGCTTGGCGAAGCTGGCGAGGCCCCCGCGGGGTCGGTAAGGATTGCTGCCCGGTCGGACGAGGCAGAGTTTAAGGAAGCGGATAAGGCGGACCTTACCCTGTCCGCCCACACAGGGCAGGGCATGCACCAACTGACCGAGCTGCTGGTGACCAAGGCGATCGCTCTGCTGCCGCGTGAGGATGAGGTCGCGCTTTCCCGGCGGCAGAGGGACGGTATCGAACATCTGTCGGCTATGCTGAAGCTCGCGAAGGCGGAGACTGATCCGCTCCTAGTCGCCGAGGCGCTGCGCATGGCGCGGACTGCGATCAATCGGGTCACCGGTCGGGCCGGAACCGAGGACATGCTCGACGCGCTTTTCGGACGTTTCTGCATAGGCAAATAGGCTGTTCCACGTGGAACGCTTTTGACTTGATAGCAGCGCTGCGATAGCGCGGCGGCATGCTTAGAGCGGATCAAATCGACCGGTTCGACGTCATCGTCGTCGGCGGCGGACATGCTGGATGCGAGGCTGCGGCTGCAGCTGCGCGCATGGGTGCATCGGTTGCGTTGGTGAGCATGCGCCGGGATATGATCGGCGCCATGTCGTGCAATCCGGCGATCGGCGGCCTCGGCAAGGGGCATCTGGTTCGCGAGGTCGACGCCTGCGACGGCATTATAGCCCGTGCAGCCGACCGCTCCGCCATCCATTACCGAATGCTCAACAGCAGCAAGGGGTCGGCCGTGCAGGGGCCGCGCATCCAGGCGGACCGGCAGCTTTTTCGCATTGCGGTGCATGAACTGCTGGCTGAGCTGCGCTCGTTGCAGATCGTCGAAGGATCGGTCGAGTCGCTCATCCTGAGCAATGTTCCACGTGAAACATGCGGGGTGCGGTTGGCCGACGGAAGGCAGCTTTATGCGCGTTCCGTCGTTCTCGCCACGGGAACCTTCCTCAACGCAAAGCTGCATTTCGGCATGACCAATTGCGCCGGCGGGAGAGTCGGCGAAGGCGCAGCCTTGGGCCTCGCCGATCAGCTACGGTCCTTGGATCTCCCTTTGGGACGGCTGAAGACCGGTACGCCTCCCCGGCTCGACGGTCGCACGATCGACTGGGCCGGGCTCGATCGCCAGCCATCGGACGATGGCCATTGGACCTTCTCTTCGCTTCATGGCGCTCGCTCCGTACCCCAACTTGCCTGCGCAATCACGCGCACCAACCAGCGAACCCATGACATCATCCGCAACAGCCTCGACCGGTCGCCGCTCTTCTCCGGAGTCATCGAGGGGACCGGTCCGCGCTACTGTCCATCCATCGAGGACAAGGTTCACCGCTTCGGCGATCGCGACGGGCACCAGATCTTCCTCGAACCCGAAGGGCTCGGCGATGCGCTGATCTACCCCAATGGCGTGTCGACATCGCTGCCGGAAGACGTCCAGCTTGCGATGCTCCGTACGGTCGAAGGGCTGGAGCGGGTCGAGATCGTCCAGCCAGGCTATGCCGTGGAATATGACTATATCGATCCCCGCAGCCTGACCCAGGGGCTGGCGTTGCGCGCCATGCCGGGCCTTTTCTGCGCCGGGCAGATCAACGGCACGACCGGCTATGAAGAAGCCGCCGCACAAGGTCTCGTGGCGGGGATGAACGCTGCGGCCTTTGCTGCCGGTTCGACGACCGTCCTTTTCGACCGCGCCTCCAGCTATATCGGCGTGATGGTCGACGACCTCACCCTGCAGGGTGTGTCCGAACCTTATCGGATGCTGACCGCCCGCGCTGAGTATCGCCTCCGACTCCGCGCCGATAACGCCGCAACCCGGTTGACGGGCTGGGCCGAGACGCTGGGTGTGATCGGACCCGGACGCAGGGCTTGGTTCGCGGAGCGCGAAGCGGAGCGTATGACCGGTCGAATCCAGCTGGATGTCTCGGTCGCCACAGCGCATCAGCTGATCGAAGCTGGCGCTACCGTTGCACCCGACCATAGCAAGCGGACCATGGCAGAGTGGCTGCGTTACCCGGATGTCGGTGACGACCATGTTCTGGCGGTGATTCCGCGCTGGGGGGAGATCGCTCCATCGGTTCGTGCCGAGCTCATCGAGGACTGCCGCTACGCGCCCTATCTCGAACGGCAGGATGAGGAGATTGCCCGGCTGAAGCGGGATCAGGCGCTATCTCTGGTCAATATTGACAGCTATGCCCACATTGCCGGTCTTTCGAACGAAATGATCGAACGGCTCAATGCCGCCCGTCCTGATGATCTCGCCGCTGCGGGGCGCATACGGGGCATCACGCCTGCAGCGCTTGCTGCGATCATGGTCTATGCAAGGAAGCTGGCCGCGTGACGGAGGACGAAGCCCGCGAGGCGATCGCCACCACTGTTCCACGTGAAACAGTCGAAAAGCTCCATCAGCTGATCGTCCTCGTCACGGATGAGATGAGCCGGCAGAATCTGATCGCGGCATCGACCGTCGATCATATCTGGGTGCGACATATCCTCGACTCGACCCAGCTGCTTCCGTTGGCACCCGAACGTGCGACGCGATGGATCGATCTCGGTTCCGGGGCCGGCTTTCCCGGCATGGTCATCGCGCTGCTGCGCGACACGATGCAAGTGACGCTCGTCGAATCGCGCAGGAAGCGGATCGACTTTCTGAGCTTCATGGCCGAACAGCTTGGAATTGCCGATCGGGTCCGCGTAGCCGGTGCACGCCTGGAGACGCTCGAACCATCCCCTCATGACGTGATCAGTGCCCGCGCCTTCGCGCCGCTCGATCGCCTGTTGCCTCTAGCGCAGCCTTTTGCCCGGCCGGACACGGTCTGGTTGCTGCCGAAAGGACGCAGTGCTGCTTCGGAACTGGAAGCCGTCACAGGAACATGGCAGGGTGATTTCAACATCGTTCCGAGCAGCACAGACCCGGAAGCCTCGATCATCGTCGCATCCAAAGTCTCGCCTATCCGGAACGCACCGAAGTCCAAGCCTCGATCAAAGGGACGTAGATGATCCGGATCGCCATAGCGAACCAGAAGGGCGGGGTGGGAAAGACCACCACGGCGATCAATCTCGCGACCGCGCTTGCTGCCACGGGATGGCGTGTGTTGTTGGTCGACTTCGATCCGCAGGGCAACGCATCGACCGGTCTGGGAATTGATCGCGGCGCTCGCGGCAGCAGCAGTTACGAACTGCTCCGTCGTGACTGTACCCTAGCCGAAGCGGTCGTGCCGACGCAGATCCCGCGTCTCGACATCGTCCCTGCGACGGTCGACCTGAGCGGTGCCGAGATCGAGCTGATCGAGGTCGAGAAGCGCACCCATCGTCTTCATGATGCATTGGCTCAGGAAGAGAATCGCTGGGACGTCTGCCTGATCGATTGCCCCCCGTCGCTCGGCTTGCTGACGGTCAACGCGCTGGTGGCCGCGAACATGATGCTCGTCCCGCTGCAATGCGAGTTCTTTGCGCTGGAAGGCTTGAGCCAGTTGCTCCAGACGATCGAGCGCGTGCGGGCGCGTTTCAATCCTCAGCTCTCCATCCTCGGCGTGGCCCTGACGATGTACGACCGCCGCAACCGGCTGTCCGAACAGGTCGCAGCCGATGTGCGCAGCGTGTTGGGAGAGGTCGTCTTCGAGACGGTCATACCTCGCAACGTGCGCCTTTCGGAAGCACCCAGCCACGGCGTGCCTGCCCTCATCTACGATCATCGCTGCCCTGGATCGGAGGCCTATATCTCGCTCGCCCGTGAATGCATCACCCGACTGACTCAGAAGGCACAGGCAGCATGAGCGCCGACGCTCCCCGCCGCGGTTTGGGGCGCGGCCTGTCCGCTCTGCTCGGCGAAGTAGCGTCGGAACAGCCTCTGGCTCCCGGCGCACCACGCCCTGCCGGCATACAGATGCTTCCAGTCGCCGCAATCACGCCCAATCCCGATCAGCCGCGCAGACATTTCGACGAAGAGGCGCTGGCCGATCTCGCCAGCTCGCTCGCCGAGCGTGGGCTGTTGCAGCCGATTGTGGTGCGTCCACACCCGTCGAGCGGCGGTTATCAGATCATCGCCGGCGAGCGCCGCTGGCGGGCGGCGCAGCGGGCCCGGATCCACGAGGTCCCGGCGATTGTCCGTGAGCTTTCGGATAGCGAGACGCTGGAACTCGCCATCGTCGAAAATGTACAGCGGCAGGACCTCAACGCGATCGAGGAAGCCGAGGCCTATCAGCGGCTTGTGACCGACTTCGGCCACACCCAGGAAGCGCTGGGCAAGCTGGTCGGCAAGTCGCGCAGCCACGTCGCCAATCTGTTGCGGCTGCTCGACCTGCCGCAAAGCGTCCGGTCCCTCCTGGCGGACGGACGTCTGAGCATGGGTCATGCCCGCGCGCTGATCACCTCGCCCGATGCCGAAGCGCTGGCCGAGCAGGTGGTGAGCCAGGACCTGTCGGTCCGCGACACCGAAGCGCTGGCGAAGAAAGCGCGGCCGGCAGGGAAAGCCGATGGCCGCGCGGCCGCTATTCCCGCTGCGCCGCCGGTCGTCGACGCCGACATTCAGGCGCTCGAACGCCAGATCGGCGACATATTGGGTCTCAAGGTTCAGATCGAACATACGGAGAAGGGCGGAAAAGTGTCGATCGGCTATTCGACCCTCGACCAGCTCGACCTCGTCTGCCAGCGGTTGAGCGGAGAACCAATCTGAACAAGCTCAGACCGCGTCACAACGGCCTGTTCGCACGATCTGCAAAACTTGCGACAATCTGCGAAGTTGCGAAATTCTCTTTAAGAGAATTTGCGAAGAACGTTTTGCGGAATAATTGAGAGTCAACGCAAGTCGCTGAATCCAGGGCGTAACTACCGACGCGCAGCAGCGGCCCGTGAGATCGTCAGCAACTCCTCGGTCACAAGCACCATGCCCGCCGAGCCCGAACGCTTAAAAGCGCGCTCCAAGCCCGCCAGACGCTCAGTGGCCGCAGCAATCCGTTCCGGCGACCAGCGCTGAAGAAGCCCGGCCACGCTCTTCTGTTCCTTCCAGAAGATCGCCTTGCCGCTGCTTGCCATGACCGCTTCGATCGTCCGGCCCTGAGCGACTTCGGCACGGAGCGGAGTGATCATGGCCAGTTTCCGGAGAACGGCCCGCACCACTCCGATCGCCTCGGTTGGTCCGATCAGGGCGAGCTCGGCTGCTGCGACATCGGGGCGTCCGCCCATGACGGCATCGACAATAGCCGCCACGTCGCTTTCGTCATTCTCGGCACCGATCGCTGCGAGCGTTTCGGCGTCCAGTTCCTTCGGGCTCTCGGGGGTGGCGTCGAGATAGAGCGCAATCTTCTCGACTTCGCGCAGGATCAGACCCCGGTCCGCATTGGTCGCCGCCACCAGCGACTGAGCCGTGCGCGGATCGAGCCGCAGGCCCAGCTCGCGAGCCATCTCAACCGCCACCTGGTCCGCCTGCCGGCCCTCCGGCAGATAGGAGGCGAAGGCGAGCGCCAGCGGAGAGGCGAGGGCCGCCTTGACCAGCTTGGCGTCCTTGCGGAGGTTCCCCGCCACGACCACCACCGGATTGCCGGCAGACGTCGCCTCGAGCAGCGCCTCGACCGCGTCGATGATCTCGTCGCCGGCCGGGTCGACGCGGATGTGGCGCGCGCCGCCGAACAGAGAGATCGAGGCCGCCTCGTCGGCAAGCCGCGCCGGGTCATCCTTGATCTGACTGCCGGTCAGGTCGATCCGCTCGGCATCGCCCCCCATCGCCTTGTCGAGCCGCGCCGCGAGCGCTCGCGAACCCGATTCATCGGGCCCGTAAAGCAGGAACAGCCGGACGGACGGGTCTCCCTTGTCGAGGGCCCGCGCGATCTGTCCGGCGTCGGCTTTCACCGGTTCGTGCTGCGGCCGGCATAGGTGGCGACGCGCGCCACAATCTGGTCTGCCAGCCGATCTGCCATGCGTTCGAGCGCGGTCTGTTCGGCCGCCAGCGTCGCATAATCCGACTGGGTCACGTCGATGCCGGCATCGGCCGCAGCCGTTTGATCGAGCAGCACCGAGCCGGTGGCGGCATCGATCAGCCGGTAGCGCGCGCGCAGAGTACGACGCTCGCGGCTGATCGTATTGTCGAGCCGGGTACCGAAACCGGTGATGTCGTCGTCAAGTTCGACTTCGAGCTTATAGCGCGCAGCGGACTCGCCCTGCCGGTGCATGCGATCGTTGAGCGCGTTGCGGACCAGCCAGCCGCTCTGGCCGCCGATCGCCGACACCTCGACCGAGGAGAGGGCGCTGGCAACGCTGCCGGCGCCGCCATCGACGTAGAGCGGCCGCAGGCTGCAGGCGGAAAGGCCGGCGACCAGCGCGAGCGGAAGCGCCAGGCGGGCGAGGGGCCTCATGCGACGATGTTCACGAGACGGTCGGGAACCACGATCACCTTCTTGGGCGCTGCGCCCTCGAGAAGTTTCACGATCTTCTCCGACTGGAGCGCCAGATTTTGCAATTCGTCCTTCGGCATGCCCTTTGGCGCCGTCAGCGTGTCGCGCAGCTTGCCGTTGACCTGCACCGCAATGGTGACCTCATCGTCGACGAGCAGCGCGGGATCGTGGTCGGGCCAGGCCGCATCGGCGACTAGGCCTTCTTCGCCCATGCGCGCCCACGCTTCCTCGGCGAGGTGCGGCACCATCGGCGCGATCAGGCGGACGAGGGTCCGCGCCGCTGCGGCGCGGCTCGCCGAAGGCGGTGCCTTCTCGATCGCATTGGCGAGTTCGTGGACCTTGGCGACGGCGCGGTTGAAGCCCAGCGCCTCGATATCGGTTGCGATGCCGGCGATCGCACGGTGCAACTTGCGGTCGAGGTCCTTGTCCTCGCCCTGCGCGGCTTCCGCAACGTCGGTCATCCGCCACAGACGGTTGACGAAGCGCCAGCAACCTTCGATCCCGCTCTCGGTCCATTCGAGATCGCGCTCGGGCGGGCTGTCCGACAGCATGAACCAGCGGACGGCGTCGGCGCCATATTGTTCGACGATGGGGCCAGGATCGACGACGTTCTTCTTGGACTTGGACATCTTCTCGATGCGTCCGACCGTCGCCGGCTCGCCCGTGGCGACGACCACCCCGTTGGAAACCTCTTCCGGGCTCAGCCACTGGCCGTCCGGGCTCTTGTAGGTCTCGTGGGTGACCATCCCTTGGGTGAAGAGACCGGTGAAGGGCTCCTTGACCGAGATCTTGCCGATCCGCTCGAGCGCGCGCGTCCAGAAGCGGGCATAGAGCAGATGCAGGATCGCATGCTCGACCCCGCCGATATACTGACCGACCGGCAGCCATTGCTCGGCCACCGTGCGGTCGAACGGCTTGTCGCCCGGTGCGCTGGCGAAGCGGATGAAGTACCAGCTGGAATCGACGAAGGTGTCGAGCGTGTCGGTCTCACGCCGCGCCGGCTTGCCGCAGGACGGGCAATCGACATGCTTCCAGGTCGGATGGCGATCGAGCGGATTGCCGGGAATGTCGAAACTGACATCCTCGGGCAGAACCACCGGCAGCTGTTCGCGCGGGACCGGAACCGGGCCGCAATTCTCGCAATGGATGATGGGGATGGGCGTGCCCCAGTAACGCTGCCGGGAAACGCCCCAGTCGCGCAGGCGCCACACGGTGGTGCCCTGACCCCAGCCTTCGCTCTCGCCCCGTGCGATCACGGCGGCCTTGGCCTCTTCCACCGACAGGCCGTCGAGGAAGTCGGAATTGACGATGCGGCCGGGGCCCACATAGGCCTCGTTGCCGATCGGCGCATCGGCTTCCTCGGGCGTCGGTGCCACGACGCGCTTGACCGGCAGCGCATATTTGCGGGCAAAGTCCAGGTCGCGCTGGTCGTGCGCCGGACAGGCGTAGATCGCCCCCGTGCCATATTCCATCAGCACGAAATTCGCGACGAACACCGGCAGCTTCCACGTCGGATCGAGCGGGTGCGCCACGGTCAGGCCGGTGTCATAGCCCTTCTTCTCTGCCGTCTCGATCTCGGCGGCCGCAGTGCCGGTGCGCTTGCAGTCGGCGATGAACGCCTGCAGCGCCTCATCGTCCGCCGCCAGAGCCTGCGCGATCGGATGATCGGGGGCGACCGCCGCGAAGCTCGCGCCGAACAGCGTATCGGGCCGGGTCGTGAAAACCTCGAAGCCGTCGATATCGCCGACCGGGCGATCGAGCGTGAAGCGGAAGCGCATCCCCTGCGACTTGCCGATCCAGTTCTCCTGCATCGTCCGGACCTTTTCGGGCCACTGGTCGAGCGTCTTCAGTCCGTCGAGCAACTCATCGGCGAAGTCGGTGATCTTGAGAAACCACTGGCTGAGCTTGCGCCGCTCGACAAGGGCGCCCGAGCGCCAGCCGCGACCGTCGATCACCTGCTCATTGGCGAGCACGGTCATGTCGACCGGATCCCAGTTGACCGCCGATTCCTTGCGATAGACGAGGCCGGAAGCAAACAGGTCGAGGAACAGCGCCTGTTCCTGCCCATAATAATCAGGCTCGCAGGTCGCGAGTTCGCGGCTCCAGTCGAGCGCGAAGCCGATCCGCTTCAGCTGCTCCCGCATCGCCGCGATATTGGCGCGGGTCCAGTCACCCGGATGGACCTTCTTCTCCATTGCGGCATTTTCGGCCGGCATGCCGAAGGCGTCCCATCCCATCGGATGGAGCACTTCATAGCCCTTCATCCGACGGAAGCGGGCGAGCACGTCGCCCATGGTGTAGTTGCGCACATGGCCCATGTGGATGCGCCCCGACGGATAGGGGAACATCTCGAGGACATAGCTCTTCGGCCGCTCGCTGTCGTCGCGGGCCTGAAAGGTCTGCCGGTCTTCCCAGACGCGCTGCCAGTGCGCGTCGGCCTTCAAATGGTTGAAACGCGCGTTCACTTGATCTTTCGCTTCTTCTTCAGCCGGCGATGGTCGCGCGGCGCAGGTCTCGGGCCTTGGTCAGGATGATGTCTTCCAGCTTCTGCGCGGTTGCAGCCTGGACCGACGTGTCGACCCAATTGCCGTTCGACAGCACCTGACGCTGCGGCGCAACGCGGACGGCATCGGCGCGCAGATCGGCGTCGAGGATCGTCACGGTCACCTTCATCCGCTCGGCGGGCTGGTTCGGGTTCACATACCAGTCGGTGACGATCACGCCGCCGTTGGAATCCGCCTGCAGCAGCGGCATGAAGCTGAGCGCCTCGAGCGACGCCTTCCACAAATAGGTGTTGATGCCGATCGTGGTGGTTTTGGCTGCCGCGACGTCGGATGCGAGCTGCGCCTTGTTGCGTCCACCTCCACAGGCCGCCAGCGAGGCGACGAGGGCAAGGGCGATCGCGGTACGGCAGGGGCGACGGATCATGTCAGGCAAGTCCTTGGGGCTCGAAAAGGCGTTGCGCGCCGTTATAGACACATGCCCCCACCGGGCAACATGTCTTTGCCCGCCGAACAAGGCGTTCCGGCGAGATGCCAGCCGGCGCGAACCGCTCGTTGCTCCCAACGCACGGTAAGATTCATCGATCTGAAACAGATATGCCTCTACAGGCGTTCGGCGGCTGTGGAGTCTGTGCAACAGGGACGGACTTTCGCCGCAGCCGGCTGGCATCGACTCCGATCGGGTGCTAACCGTCTGACATAGAGATAAGTCCGGGTTTGGCAGGATGATGGTCAAGGGGGTCACGGCAAGGATGATGGGCACGGCGCTTCTCGCGTCGCTAGTCCTGTCTGTGCCCGTCGAAGCCGCCAAGACTCCCGCTACTCCGAAGGTCAAGGTCGACCGCAAGAAAGCCCGTGGTATCGGCTTCTTCACACCGGCCGCGTCGGATCCCCGTCAGGCCGCCTTGTTCGACCGCGTCGGCGGCAGCTTCTCCGAACCCAGCTTCCGCTTCACCCCCTCGGGCGGCAATGGCAAGCGCGCGGTGACGGTCGCCATTCGCGCCCGCTCGTCCAAGCCGGGCACCTCGAGCAACACCACGCTCGCCGGGTCGACGATCACCATTCCGAACACCACCGCGCTCAACATGGGCTTGGCACCTACGGCCTACAGTCTC
This sequence comes from Rhizorhabdus sp., assembly GCF_018006725.1. Taxonomy (GTDB): domain Bacteria; phylum Pseudomonadota; class Alphaproteobacteria; order Sphingomonadales; family Sphingomonadaceae; genus Rhizorhabdus. The sequence continues at coordinate 7,535 of NZ_JAGMXV010000001.1, read as the reverse complement.
GGTGCGTCGGTGGGCTGGAAGCATTTCACCCTGTCGGGCGATTTCGCGCGCATCGACGGCGGCACCATTCCCGATACCCGCCAGATGGCGGACATCGGGGTCAGCTATTCGCGCTCCAAGTGGAGCACCCGCCTGCTGTTCGGTACCGAAAAGGCAACCGGAGCAACCAATCTCGGCGGACCGGAGGAAGCGCTCTCGGTCGATCTGGGCGGCTCCTTCTCGCTCACCAAGAATCTCGAGCTTTCAGGTGGCGTTCGCTACAAGAGCCAGCGTGACCACACCGACCTGACCAGCGACCAGCGTCGCGACAGCCAGTCGGTCTACGTCGGAACCGCCTTCCGCTTCTGATTGCCGGCGTCAGCCGCGCTTTTTGCCGCCTGACGATCCGCCCCAAGCATCGATCGCCGCCCAACCCCTTGCACCAAGCAAGCGCGCTTGGCGGCCGCGTTGTGCCGTCATGCCGCCAAGGGCAATCACCGGCAGCCGCGTCGCGCGCAGCAATGCGGCAAAGCGCATCCGGCCAAGAGCCGACGCACCGGGATGGGAACGGGTCGCATAGAGCGGCGAAAGCAGGAGCGCAGCGGCGCCCGAGCGCTCGGCAGCCCGGATCTCGCGCCGATCATGGACGGGAGCGGTCCCGAAGCGCGGGGCATGAGGCTGTCGGTGATGGGCTCCATCCGCCCCCCAACGCCGGGCCATGCGCTCGTCTCCGGCCAGCAACAGGACCAGCCCCCGTCGTCGGATTCGCCGGCGGACGGCTTCGAACAGCGCCCGCCGCTCGGCAACCGGCAGGCTGTAATGTCGGAAGATCACTCCGGAACCGCGCGGAAGCCGATCGATCGCCTCGACCAGCCCGTCACCGAGCCGTTCGTCGGTCATCAACCACAGATGCGGCAGCTCGGGCTGGCGGGGCGTCATCGGCGCTTCTATAGCGAAGCCCATGCCCGATAGCACCACCACCGCCGCGATCCTCCCCGCTCAGCAGCGCGTCGACGCGATCCTGTCCCGGATCGCCCATGCCGCCGCGCTGGCCGACCGGAAGGCCAGCGACATCGAGTTGATCGCCGTGTCGAAGACCAAGCCCGCGACGGCCATCAACCCTCTGATAGCCACCGGCCACCGGTGCTTCGGCGAGAACCGGGTGCAGGAGGCCGAAGAGAAATGGCCCGAACTGCGCGGGACAGACGGACTCAAGCTTCACCTGATCGGGCAGCTGCAGTCGAACAAGGCCGAGCAGGCCGTCGCCCTGTTCGATGCGATCCATTCGGTCGACCGCCCTTCGCTGATCGACGCGCTGGCCAAGGCAATGGACCGGCAGGGTCGGCGGCCAGACTGCTTCGTCCAGGTCAATATCGGTGAGGAAGATCAGAAGGGCGGTTGCGCCATCGCCGATCTGCCCGCAACCCTCGCCCGGGCGCGCGACGCCGGCCTTCCCGTCGTGGGACTTATGGCGGTTCCCCCGCTCGACGTCGAACCCGCACCCTATTTCGCGCTGCTGGCGAAGCTGGCTGCGCGGCATGGCCTGACCGGGCTCAGCATGGGCATGTCGTCGGATTTCGAGACCGCGATCATGCTCGGCGCGACCCATGTCCGGATCGGCACGGCCCTGTTCGGCGAACGCGGCTGAGCTTTTTGTCTTTGTCACCTAGCCATGCAAAAACCGGTCTGACATAGTCTGTCGACCGCGTGACTGGCGACGAGGATGGATCACCATCGGGAAGCGCGGGCTGAGTCCGCCGCTCGCCTGAGCATCATCGAAAGGAGTGATGCCCATGGTAACAATAGTCGACAGCAACGACCCGGTTTCGATCCGCGCCTGGCGGCGGCTCGACGAGCGCCTGACAACGTCCGGCCAGCCCACCGAAGAACAGCTTGTACTCCTCGCAGCACTGGGGATCGACGATATCGTCAATCTCGCCCTGCACAGCCATGAGGATGCACTGGAAGACGAAGCCACCAGCGTCGCTGCCCTGAACATGCGCTATCACCATATCTCGGTCGATTTCGCCGCTCCGACGGACGACGACTTCCGGAACTTCAACCGGCTGATCGACAGGCTGGAAGGCCGCACCATCCATGTCCATTGCATCCTCAATGCCAGGGTATCGGCCTTCTTCTACCGGCGGGCACTCGAGTCAGGCATGGATGAAGCCGCAGCTGCGCGCCGCCTTGAAAGCATCTGGCGTCCCGGTGGTGTCTGGGCAGCCTTTATCCGCCGGCCTGAAGACGAAGCGCTTCCGCACAGCTATGCGGGCTTGGACTATAGCCCTCCGGGCGACTGAACCCTGACAGCCCTTATTTGATCGCCTGCGGATTGACCGGGGAGCCGAACCCGCCGGTTACGGGCAGAGGGGGCGCGGACAGCAGGAAATCATATTGCTTGTCGGCCGCGCAATCCGCCGCCAGCGCCTCGAGATTGAAGATCTCACCCAGCGGCATGCCCATGTCGCGCAATGCCAGCATATGGACGGGCAGGGGGACATCATAGCGCGGATCGGGCTCGATCCCCAGCGCCTCGACCGCCATATTGTCGGCGGCAACCGCAGCGACATCATGGTCGTGCAGCCATTCGACGACATCGGCGCCGAGACCGGCCTGCGCACCATGGAAGGCATGGGCGTCGCCCGTGTCGGTGAACAGCCGGATCATGCCCGTGCGCACGAGGATGATATCGCCCTTTTCGATGCGGACCCCTGCCGTTTCGCAGGCCGCGTTCATGTCATCGGGGGTGATGACATAGGTGCGCGGGAGCATCTCCATGCCCTTCAGCCTGGCAATGTCGAGCAGCACGCCGCGCGAGCTGATGCCGGGCAGGGCCAGATGCTCGATCCCGCAGCGATGCGCGCCATGCCGTGCATCGACATGGCTGCGCGCGTCGAGACCGTTATAGAGCTGCCCGCCATAATGCATGTGCGCAAAGGCGTCCCACTGGGTCGAGGCCTGCAGGCACATATGAATGACGTCGTCGCAATATTGGACGTCGCTGCCCTCTGCGAGCGGCGTGAACAGGTCGGTGACATATTTCACGGGGTTGGACCGGAATGTTCCGATCTGCGGGCCATTCGAGTCATAGTTGAGACCGAGCGCGAACAGTTTGCCCTGGCGAACCGCGCCCGCGCCGCGGCGCAGCGCTTCGGGACCGATATGGTTGAGCGTGCCGCGCTCGTCCTCAGGGCCCCACCGGCCCCAGTTCCGAAGCCGTTCGGCCAGTCTGTCCCAGGCCTCGGTTGCCATGCCTTGCTCTCCTCTCCCCGGTCCCGTTCGACGGGACTCCGACAGCGATCTTCACGCTCTGCCGTGCTGGAGGCAAGCGCGATCGATCTCTGGCGATGAAAAGACGGCGGAGGGTCGGCCGGGCGACCCGTCGCTCAGGAGTTCATCGAGTCGAAGAAATCCTCGTTGGTCTTCGAATCCTTCATCTTGTCGAGAAGGAACTCCATCGCGTCGATCGTGCCCATCTGCATCAGGATGCGACGCAGGACCCACATCTTGGACAGCTTGCCCTTGTCGACGAGCAGCTCTTCCTTGCGGGTGCCCGACTTGCCGACGTCCATCGCCGGGAAGATGCGCTTGTCGGCGACCTTGCGGTCGAGGACGATCTCGGAGTTGCCGGTGCCCTTGAACTCTTCGAAGATCACCTCGTCCATGCGGCTGCCGGTGTCGATCAGCGCGGTGGCGATGATCGAGAGCGAACCGCCTTCCTCGATGTTGCGCGCGGCGCCGAAGAAGCGCTTCGGACGCTGCAATGCGTTGGCGTCGACACCGCCGGTCAGCACCTTGCCAGACGACGGCACGACGGTGTTGTAGGCGCGTCCGAGACGGGTGATCGAGTCGAGCAGGATCACGACGTCCTTCTTGTGCTCGACCAGGCGCTTCGCCTTCTCGATCACCATCTCGGCGACCTGGACGTGGCGCTGCGCCGGCTCGTCGAAGGTCGAGGAGATGACCTCGCCCTTCACCGAGCGCTGCATGTCGGTGACTTCCTCGGGGCGCTCGTCGATCAGCAGGACGATCAGGAACACCTCGGGGTGATTGTCGGTGATCGCCTTGGCGATGTTCTGGAGTAGCACCGTCTTGCCGACACGCGGCGGCGCGACGATCAGTGCGCGCTGGCCCTTGCCCTGCGGCGCGATGATGTCGATCACCCGCGACGACTTGTCCTTGACCGTCGGGTCCAGCGTGTCGAGGGTCAGCTTCTGCTCGGGATAGAGCGGCGTCAGATTGTCGAAATTGACGCGATGGCGGACGACGTCGGGATCGTCGAAGTTGATCGAGATCAGCCGGGTCAGCGCAAAATAGCGCTCGCCATCCTTCGGCGCGCGGATCTCGCCCTCGACCGTGTCGCCGGTGCGCAGACCGAATTTGCGCACCTGGTTCGGCGAGACATAGATGTCATCGGGCCCGGCGAGATAATTGGCTTCCGGGCTGCGGAGAAAGCCAAAGCCGTCGGGCAGCACCTCGATCGTGCCCTCACCCATGATCTGCTCGCCATTCTCGGCCTCGACCTTGAGGATGCCGAACATCAGGTCCTGTTTGCGCATCGTCGATGCGCCCTCGACGCCCAGCTCTTCCGCCATGGTGACGAGATCGGCGGGGCTCTTCTTCTTGAGGTCCTTCAGGTGCATCGACGGAATCCTGAGTCTTTGGGCGTAGAATGGGAGAATCGGCGGCGGCGATGGAGAGGGCCGCTTCGGCTCTGGACAGGAGAAAGGCTTTCCGCTCGGACGGCGGTGCTGTTCTACAGGCGGACCTAAGCGCGGCCGCGCGCCAAGTCAAGCGCCCGACCAGCGGGAACAGAGCCTCTGTTCTTCCGATTCAGAAGGGACGGACGATCACCAGGATGACGATGATCGCCGTGGCTATGCCCGGAATCTCGTTCATGAGGCGAAGCGCCTTGTCGGAAGGCGCCCGATGGCCGGCCGCCATCTTCTTGCCATAGCCGATAGCCCAGCCGTGGAATCCCGACAGCAGGATTACCGTCGCGAACTTCGCATGGAACCAGGCGGTACCCCACAGGCCCTGGTCGAAGGCAAGCATCAGCCCGAACAGCCAGACCAGGATCATCGCCGGATTGAGGATGATCGACCGCAGCCGCCGCTCACGATCGATCCACGCCCTATCCTCCGCCGAGCCGGGAGTCGCGGCATGATGGTAGATGAAGAAGCGCGGGAGCATGAAAAGCCCCGCCATCCAGAAAATCACAAAGATCAGATGGGCGGATTTGACCCAGAGATAAGCATTGCCGAGAAAACCGAGCAGCATGGTCGCGTCCCTTAACCCCTGATCCGTGCCAGCAGCCGTTCGACATGGGGGATCGGCGTGTCGAGCTGGATACCGTGGCCGAGATTGAACACATGTGGGCGATCGGGGAAAGCTGCCCTTATGGCATCCACCGCAACATCGAGCGTTTCGCCGCCGGCAATGAGCAGGAGCGGATCGAGATTGCCCTGTACCGGCAGGCCTTCCGGCAGGACCTGATTGGCCCAGACAGGATCGACCGTCTCGTCGAGTCCAACCGCATCGACACCGGTTTCGCGAGCATAGGCCGGAAGCTTTCCGCCGGCACCCTTGGGAAAGCCGATGATCGGCGTGCCGGGATGACGAGCGTGCAGCCGGCGGATGATCTCGGTGGTCGGCGCGACCACCCAGCGTTCGAATTCGCGTGGTGCGAGACTCCCGGACCAGCTGTCGAACAACTGCACGGCATCCACGCCGGCTTCGATCTGGCGCGACAGATAGTCGGTCGTTGCCTCGACGAGCCTGTCGATGATCGCGGCAAAGGCCAACGGATCGCGATAGGCGAAACGCCGTGCCTCGGCCTGCTCCTTGCTGCCCTGGCCGGCAACCATATAGGTCGCGACCGTCCATGGGCTGCCCGCGAAACCGAGAAAGGTCGTCTCGGCGGGCAGTTGCCTGCGCACGCGCTCGATCGTGCCATAGATCGGCAGCAGACGTTCCGGGGCCTCGGTCAGCGCGTCCAGCGTCGTGTCCAGCAGCGTCGGCGACAGCCGCGGTCCTTCGCCGGCCTCGAAGCGCAGATCCTGTCCCAGGGCATGGGGAATCACGAGAATGTCGGAAAAGAGGATCGCGCCGTCGAATCCGAAGCGGCGGATCGGCTGCAGCGTGATCTCGGCTGCCGCGTCGCTGTCGTAGGCGAGTGCCAGAAATCCGCCCTTCGTCGCACGCAGTTCGCGATATTCGGGCAGATAGCGTCCCGCTTGCCGCATCAGCCAGACCGGCGGCGGGTCACGACGTTCGCCGCGCAGCACGGAGAGCAGGGGGCGCGTTTCGGCAGGCTGGGCGGCCATCTTATTACTTTCTGATTCTTTTAAAGAGAAATTGAAGCTGTTGTAGGGGCGTGTGATCCGGGGTTTATTCACAACCGCTGCAATTGCCAACAGCTTGACTCACAGGGACTCGCGCCGAGTCCGCGAGTCATTCGCGCCATGCCCGTTATCCACAGGGACCACCGGGATTGCGGATGCTGTGGATGAATCAAGGGACGATCGCCCGGTCAGCGGGGATGAACGCAGCGCTTGAAAGCGTCCCCAGCCTTCCGCTAGCCCGATCCTCATGCTTTTCCACAGACTCGTCCCCGATCCTTTCCGCTTCGCTTCCCGGCGGCGCGGATCATGATCCGCCTCCATCTCCATCTTCTGTCGGATTCGACCGGCGAGACGCTCGAGAACATCGCCAAGGCGGGGCTCGCCCAGTTCGAGGGAGTCGAGACGATCAAGCATTTCTGGCCGATGGTGCGCAGTCAGGGGCATCTCGATCGGATCCTGCTCGAAATCGCGCAGCGGCCGGGACTGGTGATCTTCACCCTGGTCAACAACGACATCCGCAAGCGGCTGGAATCGCGCTGCCATGCCCTTGGTCTGCCGAGTGTGTCGGCGCTCGACCCGGTGATCGAGGCGCTCTCGCAGCTGCTGGGGCAGGAAGCGCTCGCCCGGCCCGGACGCCAGCACATGCTCGACGCCGCCTATTTCGCGCGGGTCGAGGCGATCCAGTACACGATCGCGCATGACGACGGCCTGATCCCTGAAGACTGGGAAGAAGCCGATATCATCCTGACCGGCGTATCGCGTTCGTCGAAGACCCCGACCTCGATCTACCTCGCCAATCGCGGCTACAAGGTGGCTAACGTCCCGCTGGTCGTCGAATCCCCGCCGCCGCCCTCGCTCTATTCGCTTGTCCATCCGCTGATCGTTGGGCTGACCACCAGCCCCGATAGACTCATCCAGATTCGCCGCAACCGGCTGCTGTCGCTCAACCAGTCGCCCGAGACGGCCTATGTCGACCATGAGAAGGTCGTCGCCGAACTGGCCTTCGCACGGCGCATATTCTCCGATCAGGGATGGCCCGTGATCGACGTCACCCGGCGATCGATCGAGGAAACCGCCGCCGCGATCATCAACCTTGCCAATGATCGGGCAGCCAAGCGCGATCAGGTCAAGGACGCCTGATGGCCCCGCCCCGTCTGATCCTCGCCTCCCAGTCGACCTCGCGTCGCGCCATGCTGTCTGCGGCCGGCG